>JAZKDL010000329.1:14091-15659 GCA_040387575.1 Pseudomonadota bacterium | reverse complement strand
CGCCGATGTCGCGGCTCGGGCCCGTGTGCTCACGGCCACCGAGTTCGACATGGCCGCTGGTGGCATGGTCGAGCCCGGCCAGGATGCGCAGCAGCGTGCTCTTGCCACAGCCGCTGGGGCCGACCACGGTGACGAACTCGCCGCGGGCAACAGCAAAACCCACGTCGTGCAGCGCGATCACGTCGCCGCCGTCCTTGGAGCGGAAGGTCTTGTGCAGCGCGTCGAAGCGAAAGGCCGGGGCCTGCGTCGCAACAGGATTCTTCAGTGTGCAGTCATTGCTCATCGCCAACGGACGAGCAATATGCATGCCATAACGATACGATGCGGATCGTATGTCCAGATGCGGGCGTCGGGGCCCGACGGGGTCGCCTCAAGGCGCTGGCGTCAGCCCTTGGAAGGTGCGATCGACGATCTCGTCCACGAACGTCGCGTGGAACGGCGCGAACGAGACGAACAGCCGGTAATACACCGCGCCATAGAGGAGGTCGAGAATGATTTCCGCATTGGCTTCAGGCCGGAGTTCGTGTCTTTCGATGGCACGTTGAAAAGCCTCCAGCGCCACCTTTCTGCGGGGCACGATCAACTTCTGAAGAAAGGCTTCCTTGAGGTCGCCATTGGTCTGCGCTGCACCGATAAGGTGCCTCAACAGCTCACCGCGCCGGCCATCGAGAACGCTGATCAGATGCTGCAGATTGCCCTTGATGGTGCGGACGATCGAGTTCTTTTCGTCATAGGCGATGAGCGGCCCGATCTCATCGAGAAAACCATCCATGACGATGGATGCCGCATTGGGCCAGCGGCGGTAGATGGTCGTCTTGGAGACACCTGAGTGCTCGGCGATCCGCTCCACCGTCGCATTGCCGATGCCCCCGGAATAGGCCAGGTCGAGGGCTACTTTCTGAATCAGTTCCGTTGCCTTGGGATCGCGCGGGCGGCCTTTGATGATGGGGGGGGCTTCCATGGCGGGATTTAAGCATGGGGTGCGTGTTGCAGCAGGCGACGGGTTGAAGCGCTGGCCCCCAACCCCCGCGCTATGCTGCCCCCATGGAAAGCCTGATCCTCTTCCTACTAATCGCCATAGCAGTCGCCCCGCTACTGACGCTGGCCCTCTACGTCCTCGCCGACTACTTCGAACTCAAAATAGCCACCCAACTTCTCGAAGTCATGGTCGCATTGCTCAAGCTCCAATGGCTGACCGCCAGCTGGATCAACATCCTCGGCGGCCTCGCCCTCAGCGCATTGGGCTTCTGGTTGATCTGGCATTTCAACGGCCTTGCCCGGACACTTTCCGGCGCAGTACTCGTGCTGTTCGGCTTCTGGCGAACCTACCGGGGCGCTCTCGTCAATGCACGATGGCAATCTTTCCGGAGTGCCTTCCGCCGGCATTGAGTTCGGCATAGGCCGCGGCGGTGTCGTCGATGCCAAAGGTCCGGTCGATCACCGGCACGATGCGATGCGCCGCAATGGCCCGGGCCGCGTCCGCCAGGTCGTCCACCGAGCCGGTGCTGTTGCCCACGACGCGCAGCGACTTCAGGATGATCGGCAGCAGGTCGATCGATGACGCCGTC
>JAZKDL010000329.1:0-13991 GCA_040387575.1 Pseudomonadota bacterium | reverse complement strand
CCATGCCTGTGTTCAAGCCTTCGCCCAGCGCCGCCACTTCGCCCGCGCCATCGGCGACCGGAATCATCGGAAAGTCCGCGCCACGGAACTGACCCGTGGCAATGGCCACGTCTACGAAGTTCAGCGTGGCGGCGCGCAGGCGCACCAGCACTTCGCCGCGTCCGGGCTTGGGGTCGGGCAACACGGTCTGCCGGAATGCGGTGAGGGAAGGGGCGGTGAGCTGGATGGCTTTCATCTTGTTTTCCGAGTCCTGAAGGGAATGAAGGGAATGAAGGTGAAGGGCGCAGAAGAAATCAATGCGCGAAGAAGTGCATGCCGCCATCCACCGGAATCACGGCGCCGGTGATGTAGCGCGCCAGCGGCGACGCGAGGAAGGCGACGAGTTGGCCGATGTCTTCCGGCTCGCCGAAATAGCCGATCGGAATGTGCCGGTCGATGAAGGCGCGTCGGCTCTCTTCCGTCGGATGCAGCTTGTCGAGTACCTGCTCGCTGTTGATGCGCCCCGGCGGAATGGTGTTGACGGTGATGCCGTGCGCCGCCACTTCGCACGACAGCCCCTTGGCCCACAGGTGCAGCGCCGCCTTGGCAGCCGTCGCCGCGTTCAGCGCGCGCGGCTCCATCGATCCGCTGATGTTGACGATGCGGCCCCACTGCCGCGCTTGCATCGACGGCAGTACCGCCTGCGTCAGCCTGCGCGCGGCGTTGAAGTTCAACGCGAAGGCTTCGTCCCAGTCGGCGTCCGGCGCGTCCAGGCCGGTGGGGCGCGCGCCGCCGGCGCAGTTGACCAGGATGTCGACAGGTCCGAGGGCCGTCGTCACCTGCGCCACCACGCGCTTCACGTCATCCGCATCGGTGACGTCGCCGGTGACGACGACGGGCAACGCCCCGCCGCTGTCGACGATCTGCGCTGCCAGCCGTTCGAGCGCATCGCCGCGGCGTGCGGTGATCGCCACGCGCACGCCTTCGCGCGCCAGCACCCGCGCCACGCCCGCACCGATGCCCGCGCTGGCGCCGGTGACCAACGCTGTTCTTCCTCTGATATCCAAGTCCATCACGCTCCTTCGAATGCCCGCAACGCGGAGAAAAGGCAGTGTGATTTGGAAGTTCAGAAAGATAAACTGCGCGCCGATTGCTTCATTTGAAATCAGGAGTTGCCAATGGATTTGCTCGAAAGCATGCGCGTGTATGTGCTGGCGGTCGAGAAGGGCAGCCTCAGCGCAGCGGCCACGAGCAGCGGAATTTCATCGACGATGGCGGGCAACCACCTGCGTTCGCTGGAGAAGCGCCTGGGCATGCAACTGCTCCACCGGACCACCCGGCGCCAGCATCTCACCGCGCTCGGCGAGGACTACTACACGCGCTGCAAGGAGATCCTCCGCCTGGTCGCAGAGACGGACGCCCAGGCGCAGAACCTTCAGTTGGCGCCCACCGGCAAGCTGCGCATCAGTGCCCCCGTGACCTTCGGCACCGAGGCGCTGATGCCGGCGCTGTCCGTGTACCTGGCGCGCTACCCCGAGGTGAGCGCCGACGTGTCGCTGAGCGACCGCGTGGTCGATCTGGTGGAGGAAGGATTCGAGGCGGCGATCCGCATCGGCCAGTTGCCCGATTCGGATCTGATTGCGAAGCCGCTCGCGCCTTACCGGTTGATGATCTGTGCATCGCCCGACTACCTGGCGCGCCATGGGTCGCCAGGCAAGCCGGAGGAACTCAGCCAGCACGAATGCCTGTCTTTCAGCCCGGCCGCATTGGCCGGCTGGCGGCTGCACGGCGCGGACGGCGCATTGCGCATTCCGGTGTCGGGGCGGCTGCAGGTCAACCATGGCCAGGCGCTGCGTGTGGCGGCGCTTCAAGGCCTGGGCATCGTGCTGCAGCCGGCAATATTGCTGGAGGCCGATGTCGCAGCCGGGCGCCTGGTGCGGCTGTTCCCCGAATACGGACTGCCCACCCGGCCGATGAGCGTGGTCTATCTGCAAGACCGCTACCGGTCGCCCAAGCTAAGCAGCTTTGTGGATTTCCTGGTCGAACGCTTCGGCGCCCAGTAGCGGCGCATCGTCCGCCACGCGCACGGTGTCGCGCCCGGCCTGCTTGGCCTTGAGCATCGCGAGGTCGGCGCGGTTCAGCGTCTGAACGACGGACTCGCCATCGCGCATGCGTGCCACGCCGACCGATACGGTCAATTGGCCGTCCGGCCGTGGCACCGCGGCCAACAAGATGCGCAGCCGTTCTGCCAGCGCTCGGGCGTTGTCTTCGTCCTGGTCCGACAGCAGCACGCAGAACTCTTCGCCGCCCAGCCGGCCGAATATGTCGCTGGTGCGCAATGCCTGTTGCAGCACGGCCGCCATTCCACGCAAGACCGCATCGCCCGCCGCGTGGCCGTGGCTGTCGTTGAGCTGCTTGAAATGATCGATGTCCAGGTACAGCAGCGTGAGCGGCGCACCGGTCGCGCGCGCGCTGTCGGCCACCTGTTCGGCCTGCGCCAGGAATGCGGCCCGGCTGCGGGCGCCGGTGAGCGTATCGGTGACCGAGAGTTCGGCCAGCCGGCATTCCTGCTCGAATGCGTAGCGCTGGTAGTCCTGCAACCGCGTATGGCTGACGAAGCCCGCCATGAGCGCCATCGTTGCGAACAGCAGGCTGAACAAGGTATCGGCGCGGCTGGCCGTGTGATCGATCACGAAGGGCAGGAAGAAGGCATAGCAGACCATCGCGCCGCCGATCCACTGGGCCTGCGTGACCCAGAAGAAGCTGGTGGACAGCACGATGATGATGGCCGCCGGCAGGAAGTACATCAGCGGCCGGTCGGTGCCGAGCGCGCCCAGGTAGCTGTTGAAGCTCACCATGGCAATGGTCGCCATGCAGGCAGCGCCGTAGGCCCGCACCGAAGGCGCCCGGACGATCAGGTACGCGGACACCGCCGTCAATGGCAGCAGCAGCACGCGCAGCCAGACGTATTCGGGCGTGGGTATCAGCAATCGAACCAGCAGAACGACCGTCGACCCCACCACCGCCATCACGCCCATCTCGGCGGCCGTGAGCTGCAGCCGTCGCAAGGTCTGTTCACGAAAGGCGTTCAGTCCACCCGCGGCTGCGGCGTCCTGCGGAAACTTCAATTTGCGTTGCATCGGAACGGAATGCCCAGACGCAGGGCATAACGCCTCGATTGGTAACAAATGGAAACGGAACGTATGGGCATTGGCATGAGTGCCGCGATTCTAGGGATGACGCGGCGCGACATGGTGTGCAAGTAATCCCTGATTCCCTCACATCAGATTCACTTCATCCGCGTGCGATAGCCTCGTGCGATGCGCATCCTGCTTGTCGAAGACGATCCCTCACTCGGTGCCACGGTCCAGTCGTGGTTGCAGCTCGATGGCTATGCGGTCGATTGGGTGCAGCGTGGCGACCAGGCCGATACCGCCTTGCGTACGCACGCGTACCAATGCCTGTTGCTCGACCGCGGGCTGCCCGGCATGAGCGGCGAAGCGGTGCTCGCAGCGTTGCACGCGCGGCAGGCCGCCATTCCCGTGATCATCATCACGGCGCGCGACACGCTCGAAGACCGGGTCGCAGGGCTGGACCTGGGTGCCGATGACTACCTCGTGAAGCCCTTCGACCTGGAAGAACTGTCGGCACGCATCCGTGCCGCGTTGCGCCGCGAGGCGCGCCTGCCGGCGCCGACGCTGCGCCATGGCGACGTGGCGCTCGACCCGGCGGCCAAGCGCGTCACGCGCGACGGGCTGGCCGTGCCTCTCACGGCGCGCGAGTTCGCCATGCTGCATGCCCTGATGCGCCGCGCCGGCCACGTGCTGAGCCGCGCACAGCTGGAAGAAGCGCTTTACGGCTGGGGCGAAGAGGTCGAGAGCAATGCGATCGAAGTGCACGTCTACAACCTGCGCAAGAAGTTCGGCAGCCGCTTCATCACCACCGTGCGGCATCACGGCTACAGCCTGAGCGCAGCGCCGTGATGGGTGCATTGCGCGTGTTCATTGCGCGCTGGCGCAACCGCCCGTCGGCCGGCGCGTATTCGCTGCGGCGGCGGCTGATCGTGTCGGTGCTCGGCGCGAGCGTGCTGATCTGGCTCGCCAGCCTGGCGGTGGTGGTGCACGTCGCATGGCGCGAGACCAGCGAGGTGTTCGACGACGCGCTGAAGGAGGGCGCCCGTCTGGTCCTCGCGCTCGGCACGGTGCAGGACGGGCTCGGCGCGGCGGGCGGCCCGGACGACCGGCGGGGCGCGGCCAAACTCGAGCTGCACTACCAGCTGGTGTCGGCCGACGGGCGCGTGCTGCGCCGGGCCGAAGAGGCGCCGTCGCAACCGTTCTCCAAGGACTTCGATCGGCGCAAAGGCTACGAGAACGTCTGGGTCGACGGGCGCGCCTGGCGCGTCTACCTGTTGCGCTCGGAGGCTGGCGGCCCGCAGGTCCAGATCGGCCAGCCCTGGGACGAGCGGCTGGAACTGCTCGATGAGATGGCCGAGGATCTCGCCTGGCCGATGCTGGGCATGCTGGCGCTGCTCGGCGGCTTCTGCTGGTTCGTGATCCGTCGGCTGCTGCAGCCGATCGAGCGCACCGCCGGGCGCATTGCCGCCAAGTCGCCCGACGACCTGGCGCCGGTCGATGCCGGCCAGGAGCCACGCGAGCTGCAGCCGATCGTGCAGGCGCTCAATCTCGTGCTCGGGCGGCTCGGGCACGCCTTGCAGGCCGAGCGTCGTTTCACCGCCGATGCCGCCCACGAACTGCGCACGCCGCTGGCCGCGCTGCGCATGCGCATTCAGTTGATGCAGCGGCAGCAAGCGTCTGCGCAGGCGCCTGTCGACCTGCAGTCGCTGCGCAACGAAGTCGATCGATGCACGGCGCTGACCGAGAGCCTGCTGGCGTTGGCACGCCTGGACCCGGAGCGGCCGCAAGCGCTTGCCAAGGAGCGGATCGATCTCGATGCGCTGTTGGCGCGGCTCGCGGCGGCGGCACCCGCGGTGCCTGCGTTCGACTGGCATGTGGGGCGCCACGGCGACTCGCGTGCGCGGTCCGTGTCGGTGCTGGCGCATCCCGCGCTGCTCGAAAGCGCTTTGCGCAACCTGCTCGACAACGCACGCCGCTACGGCCGCCCGAACGGCCACCCGAATGGCCGCGTGGTGGTCGAGGCCGACATGCTCGGCCGCACGGTCCGCATGGCCGTGCGCGATGACGGCCCGGGCGTGTCCGGCGCCGACCGCACGCGGCTCACCGAGCGGTTCTTTCGCGTGCTGGGCACGGGCGAAGCCGGCAGCGGGCTGGGTCTGTCGATCGTTGCGCGGATCGTTGCGCTGCACGGCGGCACGCTGCGCTTCGAGGCAGGCATCGATGGCGCAGGGCTGGGCGTGGTGATGGAGTTTCCTGATGCCTGATGCCCGTGACTGCGCCTCGCGCCTGATCCCTGACCCCTGAAAGGAGCGCGCTGCGGCGACATCAGAAAGCCTTCAGCTTCGGCGGTTGCAATGCAGTTCTTTTCAACCTTCAGGAGTCACACATGAAGAAGACCACCGCCACCGCCGTCACCACCTGCATTCTCGCCCTCGGACTGCTTGCCGGCAGCGCCACCGCGCTCGCGCAATACACCGGCCCGACGTCCGCACCGCAACAGGCGGCAACCGCTCAGCCGCCGGGCTACACCGGACCCAGCTCGGTACCGCTGGTGACGGTGAAGCAACTGCTGGACACCGCCAGCGACGACCAGCATGCCCGGCTGCAGGGCCGCATCGTGTCGCACGATGGCGGCAAGAACTACACCTTCGCCGATGACAGCGGCCGCATGCCGGTCGAGATTTCAGCCAAGCACTTCCCGCCCGGCCAACCGGTCAGCGCCGAGCAGCGCGTGGAGCTGGTGGGCGAGGTCGACAAGGACTTCCGCAAGATGGAGTTCGAGGTCGATCAGGTGCGGCTGATGCCCTGAGGTGTGCGAATCTCGAAAGCGGGCTTAGCCTGATGGACGAGCAGTTGCCGTAGCGCATAAGTGCGAGCAAATTCAGAGCCCGGTCTGTCGCCGGACCGCTCGTAAGATCAGGCGTGCCGCTGCACGACAGCTTCAACTCTTCACACCGACTTGCCCCATGGCCGTTCTCGCGTACCAGGCCTTCATCGTTTTCACCCTGCTTGTCGTACGCGTTGCCGCCCGGCGCCATCTGCTGACGGCATGCGTGGTGTGGTCGGGCTTCACCGTATTCAACCTGTTCTTCTGGCCGCTGGTGCTGTTGCAGCTGGTGGTCATCTGGCTGACGTATGCGGTATTGAACCGATCGAACGAGGCCGGCAGTCGGCAGCCATCCAGCAACGGCCCCGCACCCGCCACGCCGCCATCGGCCAACAAGACCGCGAGCGGTTCGGTCCCGGGCAAGGGCAGCCGCTTCGTGTCGGACATGCAACGCGGCGTGGCGCGGGCCAGCGAAGTCCAGCGGGCGATGCGGCCGCTGGACATGGCGATCAGCAGGGAGCGAAGCGTCATCGAGAGCCAGCTCGCGGCCGCGCGCAGCGCCCTGAAACTGGACGCCTTCTTCGCCGAGGACTCGCGTCACCGGTCGCTGTACGACGATGCCCATGCCCGCCTGTCGAAGGTGCTGGATGCCGAGAAGCCGGAAGAGGTGGGTGCAGTGCCTCCCGCGGGGCCGGTCGCATCGCCCCACGTCAGGACATTGATCGAGGTCTTCGAGTCGATCGCGACGGCAGGACGCTGCGCCGAACCGGCGGTCGAACCCACCGTGCCGCGTCCCGATATCCGGGCGGTTGCCACTCGGCGGAATATTCGCCACCTCGTCCATTTCACCCGCGTCGCCAACCTTCCTTCCATCATGGCGAACGGTCTTCTATCGGTGCAGTCGGCGCACTCGCTGGGACTCGCGCCACAGGCCAACGACCAACTGCGTCTGGACGGGCGCCCCGACGCGGTATCGCTTTCCGTCGGCTGGCCGAACGCCGACATGTTCTACAAGTACCGCAGCCTCCATCCGGCCGAGCGTTGGGTGGTGCTGCTGCTCGAGCCGGACATTCTCTGGACGCTGGACTGCGGCTATTGCCGGCACAACGCAGCGGACAAGCGCATTCGCACGCAGCCTTGGTCCGCGCTGACCACCGAGCAGGCGTTCGAGTCCATGTTCGCCGACGCTACCGAAGTTGCCGGAGTTGCCGATGGCGCGCCTTCACGTGCGGCCCAACGGCTGGCGCCAGGCGATCCGACCGATGTCCAGGCCGAGGTGCTGGTCAGGGGCGATATCGCACCCGCGATGGTGCTCGAGCTGGTCTTCGAACATCGCGACGATCTGGCCGCCCACGACCGGCTCACGGCCGGTCGTCGCGGGCGAGTGCAGGCGCGTGGCGGGTATTTCGATGCGCGCGGCTTCAGTACGCCAAGGTTGTCGAGCACGGCGTGATGAACCAGCCTCACATGTCCAACACCAGCCGGTCGTTCTTCGCGCGGGACACGCAGATCATCATGGTCTTGCTGGCGGCGCGCTCCTCGTCGTTCAGCAGACTGTCGAGGTGCTCCACCTCACCTTCCAGCACGGGCGTTTCGCAGGCGCCGCAAATGCCTTCGCAGCAGCTGTAGTTCGCCGACATTCCGGCATCGAGCACGGCATTGAGCAGCGTCTGGCCCGGCTTGACGACGATCGTCCGCTTGCTCCTGCGCAACTCGACGACGTACTCACGGCTCTCGGCGGCCAGCGTCTGCGTGTCGCCCTGTGCTGACGCAGGCGCCGCAAAGCGCTCGAGGTGCACGTGGCGCTGACCCAGCGCAGCGCAGGCTTCCTCGTAGGCCACAAGCATCGGACTCGGGCCGCAGGCATAGAAATGCGCTGCATCGCTCACGTGCGGCGCGAGCAGTGCCACCAGGTCGGGGGGGCCGCCGTTCTCGTCGTCGAAGTGCAGCGCGATCGAGATGTCGACCGAGTCCAGCGCCAGCAACTCGTCGAGAAAGCCCGCCTGTCCACGCGAACGTGCGCAATAGATCAAGCGGGCCTTGCGGCCTTTCGCAGCCAGTTGCCGCAGCATCGAAAGCAGCGGAGTGATTCCGATGCCTCCCGCCACCAGAACGCTGACGTCGCCACTCTCGTCGAGCTTGAAATGATTGCGCGGCGGGGTCAGGCCGATCACGGTGCCGACACGCAGTTGCTCATGGATGAAGCGCGAGCCGCCGCGGCTCTTCGCATCGTGCAGAACGCCGAGCACATAGCGGTGCGTCTCTCCCGGCATGTTGGACAGCGAGTAGCTCCGAACGACGCCGTCAGGCAGGTGGACGTCGACATGCGCGCCGGCCTCCACCGGCGGAAAACCCGCGCCTGGGTTGGCCGGGCGCAGTTCGACACCGAGGACGCCGACGGCCTCGAATCGCAGCTGGTGAACGCGGGCGGAAAGCAGGTTGCTGGACATGGGGAACGACTCGACGGATTGCTTCGCTGGAGATTCGGAAGGCCGGGGCGGCGGTTGTCGCCGGCAGCTCAGGCGCCGGTGTTCCGGTGGCCGGAGAGGTCCATCCAGAAGACGACCCGCCGCTGCACGACGCTGATCACCCAATGCAGCACGACGCCGATCAGCGACAGCACGATCAGCACGGCGAATGTGCCGGGCATGTCGAAATTGAAGTTCTTCTGCAGGATCAGGAAGCCCAACCCCGCCTTGGCGCCGACGAACTCGCCCACGATGGCGCCGATCACGGCCAGCACGATGGCGATGTCCAGCCCGACGAAGATATAGGGCAGCGCCTGCTTCAGCCGGATCATCCGAAACACCTGCCAACGCGTGGCGGTGTACGACTGCAGCATCTCGATCTGGTCGGCCGGGGCCGCACGCAGGCCCTGGATGGCGTTGGCGAGCACGGGGAAGAACGCGATGGTCGCAGTGATGATCACCTTGGACGTGAGGCCGTAGCCGAACCAGATCACGATGATCGGTGCCAGCGCGACCTTCGGCACGGTCTGGAATGCGATCACGTACGGATAGAAGATCTTCTCGGCCAGCGGGGACAGCGCGATGGCGAATCCCAGCAACAGTCCGCCGGACGCACCGATCGCAAAGCCCGCCAGCACCTCGAAGATCGTGACGACGAAGTGCGTCCACATCTCGCCGGCCATGGTGCTCAGGTAGAGCGCGACGGCGATCTTGCTCGGCGGCGGAAGCACGATCTCCGGAATCTCCAGGCCGCGCACGATCCATTCCCACAGCCCGACGAAGACCACGAAGGTCACGACGCTCAAGCCGAGGTTGGCCAGTGCGCGGCGACCCTTCCGGCCGGCGCTTTTCTGCGGCATCGGCAGTTCGGTTTCAGCGGCGGGTGCGGTCATGCGTCCAGGGTTCCGGTGGAGTTGAAGTGGCGCCGGATGGCCGCCACATGGCGCCCGAACTCGGGCGTGTTGTGCATGGCCAGGCGCCGCGGCCGCGGCAGGTCGATGTCGATGATTTCGACGATGCGGCCCGGCCGCGGTGTCATCACGACCACGCGGTCGGCCAGGTAGACCGCCTCCGGTATCGAGTGCGTGACCAGCAGCACGGTCTTGCCGCTTTCCTCCCAGATGCGCTGGAGATCGTCGTTCATGGTCTCGCGCGTCATGGCATCGAGCGCGCCGAAGGGCTCGTCCATCAGCAGGAACGACGGGTCGTGCACGAGCGCACGGCAGATGCCGACGCGTTGCTGCATGCCCCCGGAAAGCTCGCCGGGATACTTGTTCTCGAAGCCCGCAAGTCCGACCATGGCGAGAAGCTCGCGCGCACGCTTCTCGAAAGCCACCCGATCGCGCTTCTGCACTTCGACCGGCACCAGCACGTTCTCGAGTACGGTCTTCCAGGGCAGCAGCACCGGCGCCTGGAACACCACGCCGATCTCGCGGCTGGGGCCGTCGTGGTGCTTGTCGGCGAGCACCACTTCGCCGGCCGTGCGCGAGAGCACGCCGATGAGTATCTTCAGGAGCGTGGTCTTGCCACAACCACTGGGTCCCACGATGCTGATGAATTCACGCTCGCGGATTTTCAGGTTGATGTCCTTGAGCGCGTGGATCTGCTGGCCGTCGCGCGTCGTGTAGACCTTCTGCACATCGTCGATGTGCACGAGCACGCGGCGCTCGGACGCGGCCTCTCTCGCGTCTCTCGCGTCTTTCAAGCCTTGCATGCGCGCGCGGCCTCGACGATGGCCTTCTCGTCGAAGCTGTTGGTCTTGTCGGTCAGCCCGGGGATCTTCGCTGCGATCGTGCTGGCGTCGTACGGCGCGTCGATCTGCTTGCCCGCAAACATGAACTCGCCGAGCTTGTTCCACGCCGCAGGATCGAAGCGCCCCCAGTAGCGCCCTTCGCCGAAGTTCTTGCGTGCCGTCAGCATCGAGTCCAGCTGGGTCTGGAGGCTGCGCAGGTCGCGCTTCATCAGCGTGTCGTCGTCGACCCCTGTCGCACGCGTGGCCGGATAGTTCTTCCAGTGAAGTTGCACCGCGCAGGTGGGGTTGGTCGTGGCGTAGAGGGCTGCCTTGGCCATGGCCCGCGTGAATCCAACGACCATGTCCGGGTTCTTGTCGACCGTCGCCTGCATCACGCCCAGCGAATACTCCGGATACATGCTCCAGTCGTCCCCCGTGATTCGTTTGAGATTCAGTCCCTGATTCTCGAAGCCTGTCAGTGCCGAGCCCCAGTAGATCAGGCCCTGCGCCTTGCCGGACTTCATGGCGTCGACCGGCGCGGCGCCCATGCCGACGGAAATGATGTCCACGTCCTTGGCCGGATCGAGGCCATTGGTGCGCAGGAGGCCGTTGAGAAGGCCCATGCCGCCCGAGGCGAGACTGAAGATGCCGATGGTCTTGCCCTTGAGGTCCTTGGGTGTCTTGATCGGACCATTGGCGTCCACGCCGACCGCCCAGTCCGAGCTGGTGATCGTGTAAGCGACACGCACCGGCAGGTTGTTCTTGGCGTTGGCCTGCAGCATGGCATTGCCGCTGCCTGCGCCCAGGTCGGCACCGCCGCCGACGAGTTGCTGCACCACCTGCAGCGAGCCGCCCGCGGGCTGCAGATCCACATCGAGACCTTCGGCCTGGTAATAGCCCAATGTCTTTGCCAGCGTCAGCATGGTGTAGGTCACGTCCAGCACCGAAGTGGCCACGACGACGCGGACCTTCTGCGGCGGCTTGGCCTGGGCAGTGGCGACAGCTGGCGCAACAGCGACCGCGAGCGCAAGTGCCGCAGCGGGGAGGGCGGCAGGGCCGAACAATCCTGGCTTCTTCATGGTTGTACCTTCTGGATGCGGTGAATCGACGATTCCGGAAGGATGCGGGCGGGTCGCTTGCCGGGCTTGCCTGCGCGCGCACAATAATTTGCCACCTGCCGCCCGGCCCCGAGCCGCCACTCAAGAATTTGGGCCTTCGCAGGCAAGAACCGATGCCCCCGACCGGCCGACACTGCGGTGCAGGGTGGCGGTGGCACGCGATGTGCAAGTCCCGCCGAACAGTTTTTTCATCGCAACCAGGGGTGCATGCAATGAGGCGGCAGCAGGTCATGACGCAGGCTTTCTTCGAAAGCCTCGGTTCTTCGGCAATCGACGTCAACGAGGCACAGATGCTGCCGCCGGAGTGTTATGTCGATTCCGAATTCTTCGAGTTCGAGAAGGAAGCAGTGTTCGACAAGGAATGGCTGTGTGTCGGCCGTGAAGCCTGGGCCATGAAGCCCGGGGATTACTTCACCTCGTCGCACATCGACGAGCCGATCGTCGTCACGCGCGGACAGGACGGCGTATTGCGCGCCTTTTCCAACGTGTGCCAGCACCGCGCCATGATCCTGGCCGAAGGCCACGGCAGTGGACGGGCGCTGGTCTGCCAGTACCACCATTGGTCGTACGACCTGAAGGGCCAGCTGCTGGGCGCGCCGGCCATGGAGCGCGCCATCGGTTTCGACCGCAAGTGCGTGAAGCTGCCCGAGTTCAAGGTCGAGGTCTGGCTCGGCTTCGTCTTCATCAACTTCCATGCGGATGCGCCGCCGCTCGCGCCGCGGCTCGCCGGCATCGCCGAGGCACTGGAGCGCTACGACGTCGCCAACCTCGAAGGCGACTTTCCTGCCGCGCCGGAGCGCTTTCCATGGAACTGGAAAGTCATGATGGAGAACAACAACGACGGCTACCACGCCAACAAGCTGCATGCCGGCCCGTTGCACAACATCGTGCCCAGCCAGCTCAGCGTGTTCCCGCCAATGCCCGACGATTCGGCCGGCTACCTGCGCTACAACGGCACGCTGCACCCCGACGCCGCCTTCAACGCGACGCACAAGGCGGTGCTCCCGATCTTCCCTGGCCTGACGACCGAGGATCGCTCGCGCTTCATCTTCGCCAACGTGCCGCCGACGCTGTCGCTGGTGGTGATGAACGACCAGATCACCTACATGATCCTGCACGCCCATGGCGTCAACGAAGTCGCGATGACGCGCGGCTGGCTGGTCGCGCCCGGTGCGCGCCAGACGCCTCTTTTCTACGAGAAGCTCAAGATCGGCCAGGACGCGATCAAGTCCATCGTCGCGCAGGACCTGCATGTCGACGAGTTGTTGCCGACCGGCCTGCGCTCGCGCTTCGCGGTGCGCGGACGCTATTCATGGCAAGAGCAGGCGCAGCGCGACTTCAACCACTGGCTGGTGAAGCGCTATCAGCGAACCTGGTCGGCGAGCCGGCAGCCCGCTGCCGCCTGAACCTCGCGCTCGCGCGCCCAATCCGCCAAGGAATTGGGCGCACTGGATCAAGAAGGCGCGCAGGCCATTGCCTAAGCTGCGTGACACACGCGGCGCCGTCGCGCTCACAGGAGTAACCCCATGGATTTCGCTTCGTTCGATCGTCGCACTGCTCTTCTCGGCGGTTCCGCATTGGCTGCCTCCGCGCTGTTGCCGCGGGCAGTCATGGCGCAGGGCCAGCCACGACGTGGCGGCACGCTGGTCGCGCAGACCTATTCGGACCTGCGCATCCTCAATCCGGCCATCCGCACGTCATTCGCCATCCACGTCTTCACGAGCAAGATGGTCGAGCCGCTGGTGGACCTCGCGCCCAACGGCGACGCCACCCCGCGCCTCGCCACGTCCTGGTCATGGTCGCCGGATGCGCGCACCATCCAGTTCCGCCTGCGCGAGGGCGTGCTGTGGCACGACGGCAAGCCTTTCACATCCGCCGACGTGCAGTTCTGTGCCATGGAAATGTGGAAGAAGTACCAGAACTTCGGCACCCAGTTGCACAAGAACCTGGTGGCGGTAGACACGCCCGACCCGCTCACCGCGGTGTTCCGCTATTCGGAGCCGATGCCGCAGGGCCTTCTGCTGCGCGCGCTGGCCGAACTCGGCCAGGTGGTGCCCAAGCACATCTATCAGGGCACCGACATCCTGAACAATCCGGCGAACCTTCAGCCTGTGGGCACCGGGCCGTTCAAGTTCGCCTCGTACGTGGCGGGGCAGCACCTGATCATGGAGCGCAACCCGAACTACTGGATGACCGGCTTCCCGTACCTGGACAAGGTGATCATCCGCGTGATCCCCGATGGCGCGGCCACCGCCGCCGCACTCGAATCCGGCGACGTCACGATGAGCTTGTTCTCATCGCTTCCGCGGACCGAATACGTGCGCCTGTCGAAGGACAAGCGCTTCCGCGTGGGCACCAAGGGCAACGAAGGCAACCCGCTGTTCAACACGATCGGATTCAACACCCGGAAGAAGGAACTGTCGGATGTGCGCGTGCGCCGCGCCTTCGCGCATGCGATCGATCTCGAGACCTACGCGAAGCGCTTCGACTACGGCTACTCGCAGAAAGCCCAGGGGCCGTGGCCCGTCGGGTCGCCGTTTTTCCAGCCGGGTGTTCCCAACTACGCCTTCGACCCGAAGAAGGCCGAGGAGCTGCTCGACGAAGCCGGCTACAAGCGCGGCGCCGACGGCGTGCGCATGCGGCTGCGCATCATGCCCAACTCGTCGGAGAGCATCAAGCAGCTGGCGGTCTACGTTCAACAGTCGATGCAGAAGGTCGGCGTGCGCATGGAGA
>JAZKDL010000328.1:0-1969 GCA_040387575.1 Pseudomonadota bacterium | reverse complement strand
TGCGCCACACCGCGCAGACGCGTGCCGACTGGGTGCGTCCCGGCATCGCGCTCTATGGCGGGGCCGCCGACTTCCCTGAGAACGATGCTGCGCATTGGCAATTGCAGCCGGCCATGTCGCTCACGACGAAGCTGATCGGCGTCCAGACGCTGAAGGCCGGCGACGCCGTGGGCTACGGCTCCAGCTTCGTGGCCGAGGCGCCGCTGACCATCGGCATCGCCGCCGTCGGCTACGCGGACGGCTATCCGCGCCATGCCGCGACCGGCACGCCCGTGCTGGTGAACGGCGTGCGCACCCGCATCGTCGGCCGCGTCAGCATGGACATGGTCACGGTCGACTTGACGCCGGTGCCGGGCGCCGGCTTCGGCAGCGAGGTCACGTTGTGGGGGCGCGCCGGCGCCGGCAATGGCGCCGTGCTGCCGATCGACGAGGTGGCGCTGGCCGCGGGCACGGTCGGCTACGAACTGATGTGCGCCGTCGCGCCGCGCGTGCCGGTGGTGGTCGAAGCCGAAGCGGGCTGAGACCATCGCGCGCAACGGCCCTCGGCGCGGGCGTTGCCCTCGGTCAGTACAGCTTCATCTGGCTCAGCTTGAGCCGCGCCAACCCCAGCAGCGCATCGGTGAACGGCGTCGGCGTTCCGGTCAGCTGACCGAGTTCGCGCACCACCGACACCAGCGCGTCGAGCTCGACCGGCCGGCTCGCTTCCACGTCCTGCAGCATCGAGGTCTTGAAGGCGCCGAGCCGGCGCGTCACCGCGTGGCGATCTTCCGGACTCTCGGCGATCGTGATGCCGATGCGCGCACCGATGTCCTTGGCTTCCAGCATCACGGCCGAGATGAAGCCGCGCACCAGGTCGTCGTTCATGATCAGGTCGGTCGTCGCACCGGTCAGTGCGCTGATCGGGTTGACCGTCATGTTGCCCCAGAGCTTGTACCAGACGTCCTTCTGGATCTGCGGCGACACGCGGGCCTCGATGCCGCCGCGCACCAGCAGGGCGGCGAGTTCCTCGACGCGCGGCGTCGCGCTGCCCGAAGGCTCGCCGATGATCAGGCCGTTGCCGAAGTGATGCCGGACCACGCCCGGCGCGTCGAGCGAGCAGCTCGCGTGCACCACGCCGCCGATCACGCGGTCCGCCGGAATGGCGCGGGCGATCGCGCCGTCCGGGTCGACCGCGGCCAGCCGCTTGCCGGCCAGCGTGCCGCCGAAGCCGCCTTCCAGGAACCACCAGGGCACGCCGTTCATCGCGGTCAGCACGATCGTGTCGGGCCCGACCAGTGGTGCGATGCGTTCGGCCACGCCGGCGAGTGCGGGCGCCTTGACCGCGATCACGACCAGGTCCTGCACGCCCAGCGCGGCCGGGTCGGCCTGCGCGTTCACCGGGACGCGCGTGCGCTGGTCGCCGCGCATCAGGCTGAGGCCGTCGCGCTGCAGTGTGTCGAGCGTGGCGCCGCGTGCCACGACATTGATGCGGCAGCCCGCTTGCGCGAGCGCCGCACCGATCCATCCGCCGATCGCGCCGGCACCGTAGATACAGGTTTTCATGCGTCCGATGGTGCCAGAGCGCCGGCCTTGCAGGCACCGCGAGGTGCCCTGTGCGTCATGCCTCGGCCGTGAAGCCGACCCGCTTGACGATCGGCGCCCACTTGGCCGTGTCCTTCTTGAGCAGGTCCATCAGCTCGGTCGGTGTCGACGACATCGCTTCGAGCCCGAAGGTCGCCAGGCCGTCGACCACGTCCTTCGACGCCAGCGCCGTGCGCATCGCGGCATTGAGCCGCGCCACCAGTTCGGGCGACGCCTTGACCGGAAGGAAGAAGGCGAACCACTCGCTGTGCGCCATGTCCTTGATGCCCTGCTCCTCGAAGGTCGGCACATCCGGCGCAAAGCGGCTGCGCTTGGCACCCGACACGCCGAGGATGCGCACCTTGCCGCTGGGCAGATGCTGCGTGATGTCGCCGATCGGGCCGGACAC
>JAZKDL010000327.1:0-16906 GCA_040387575.1 Pseudomonadota bacterium | reverse complement strand
AAGAGCATGCCGAACAGGCGCTGCGCGAACTGAAGGTGACCTGGAAGTCGTGGCCGGGCCTGCCCGCGCTCGACGATCTCGAAGGCGCGATCCGCGCGAACCCGTCGACGCAGCGGCTGCTCGTCGACGAGGGTGACGTCGACGGCGCGCTGGCCGGCGCGGCGCAGCCGATGTCGCGCACCTATGTCTGGCCGTACCAGATGCATGCGTCGATCGGCCCGTCGTGCGCGCAGGCGAGTTGGCAGCCGGACGGCGATGGCATCGACGGCAGCAGCCCGATGGCCCTGCGTGTCTGGGCCGGTACGCAGAACCCGCACGTGCTGCGCGCCGACCTGGCCAAGCTGATGGACGTCGAGGACATCGCGGTGGACGTGGTCCGCATGGAGGCCGCCGGCTGCTACGGCCGCAACGGTGCCGACGATGTCGCGGCCGATGCCGCGCTGCTCGCGCGCGCGGCCGGTGCGCCGGTGCGTGTGCAGCTCACGCGCGAGCAGGAGCACGCGTGGGAGCCGAAGGGCGCGGCGCAGCTGATGCAGGTTCAGGGCGGGCTCGATGCCGACGGTGGCGTCGCCGCCTACGACTTCGAGACCTCCTACCCATCGAACGGCGCGCCGACCCTGGCGTTGCTGCTCACTCGAACCATCGAGCCGATCGCGCAGGCCTACGAGATGGGCGACCGCACCGCGCGCCCGCCCTACACCTACGAGAACCTGCGGGTGAAGGTCAACGACATGGCGCCGATCGTGCGCGCGTCGTGGCTGCGCGGCGTGTCGGCGCTGCCGAGTTCGTTCGCGCACGAGTCCTATGTCGACGAGCTGGCGACCGCGGCGGGCGTTGACCCGGTCGCGTTCCGGCTGCGCCACCTGGACGATCCGCGCGCCCTCGACCTGGTTCGCGAGACCGCGCAGAAGGCCGGCTGGCGCATGCGCACCGGTCCGCAGGAGAACGCGGACGGCGGCCTCGGCGCGGGCGGCGACGTGCTGTTCGGCCAGGGCTTTGCGTATGCGCGCTACGTGCACAGCAAGTGGCCGGGTTTCGGTGCCGCGTGGTCGGCCTGGGTGGCCGACGTCGAGGTCAACCGCAAGACCGGCGAGGTGCACGTGCGCCGCGTCGTCGTCGGGCACGACGCGGGGCTGATGGTCAACCCGGCGGGCGTCGAGCATCAGGTGCACGGCAACGTGATCCAGACGACCAGCCGCGCGCTCATGGAGAAGGTCGATTTCGCGCCGCAACGCGGGCCGGACGCGTCGGCCGACGATGCGTCGAAGGCGGCGCAACTGCCGGGCTTGCGGCCATCCGGCGTGGTCGCGAGCCGCGAATGGGGCAGCTACCCGATCATCAATTTCCGCCAGGTGCCGGTCGTCGAGGTGGTGCACATGCAGCGCCCCGGCGAGCCGTCGCTGGGCGCGGGCGAATCGGCCTCGGTGCCGGGCACCGCGGCGATCGCCAACGCGATCTTCGACGCGACCGGCGTGCGCTTTCGCGCGCCGCCGTTCACGCCCGAAGTCATCCGTGCCGCCTTGAATCCGCTGACGTCGGACTTACTCCCTCTCCCCCCGGGAGAGGGCGGGGGTGAGGGTCAGCGTCCTATGCAAGGCAGCGGAACACAGCCCCCATCCCAACCTTCCCCCGGCGGGGTAAGGAGCAAGACCGAAACACCCTGGCCGAAGCGCAAAGGCGTCTGGGCGACCGGCGCCGCACTGCTCGTCGGCGGACTCGGCGTCGTCGCCGGCGTGCTCGGCTGGCGCAGCGCGATCGCGCCGGTGTCGCTCAGCGCGCCGGTCTACAGTCAGGCGACCATCGAACGCGGGCGCGTGCTGGCCGCGCTCGGCGACTGCGCGGTCTGCCACACCGCGCCGGGCGGCACGCCCAACGCCGGCGGCCGTGCGATGGACACGCCCTTCGGCACGCTCTACACCACCAATCTCACGCCCGATGCCGAAACCGGCCTGGGCCGCTGGTCGTTCAGTGCGTTCCAGCGCGCGATGCGCGAAGGCATTTCGCGCGACGGCCATCACCTGTATCCGGCCTTCCCGTACACCGCCTTCGCCAAGACCAGCGACGACGATCTGCAGGCGCTTTACGCGTACCTCGGTTCACTGCCCGCGGTGCATGCGCCGACGCCGGCGTCCGAACTCGAATTCCCGTTCAGCGTGCGGCCGCTGATGGCCGGCTGGAACGCGCTGTTCCACGACCCAGCGCCTTACCAGCCGGTCGCTGCGCAGAGTGCGGAATGGAACCGCGGCGCCTACCTCGTCAACGGCCTCGGCCATTGCGGCGCGTGCCACACGCCGCGCAACGCGCTGGGCGCGGAGCAGGGCGGCAGCGCCTTCCTGTCGGGCGCGATGGTCGATGGCTGGGAAGCGCCCGCACTCACGGCGCTGTCGACGTCCGCCGTTCCCTGGAACGCCGAGTCGCTGTATCGCTACCTGCGCAACGGCCACGCGCCGCAGCACGGCATCGCGGGCGGCCCGATGGCCGAGGTGGTGCGCGAACTGTCGGTGGTGCCCGACGAAGACATCCGTGCGATGGCGCGTTACCTGTCGTCCTTCCAGCCGGAGGTCGGCGTGGCCGACGCGCAGGCCAAGGCCGTGCAGTTGGTGGCCGATGCGGCCGCGCGGCAACCCGTGCCGGGCCCGGCCCAGCGCATGTTCGACAGCGCCTGCGCCGCCTGCCACCACGACGGCAATGGGCCGACGCTGCTCGGCGTCAACACGCCGCTCGCGCTGAACAGCAACCTCACGAGCGACCGGCCCGACAACCTGCTGCGCACGATCCTCGACGGCGTGCGCGAACCGGCATCGCGCGACATCGGCTTCATGCCGCCGTTCCGCGAGGCGCTCGACGATGCGCAGATCGCCGGTCTCGCGGCCTACATGCGCGGGCGTTTTGCGCCGGACGCGCCCGCTTGGAAGGACTTGCCGAAGACGGTGGCGCGGCTGCGTGCGGATGCGCCGCACGGCGCAGCGCGTTAACGTCGCAATAGGTCGGCTACGAGCCAGCGCCGGGTTGCTAACGAACCGTGGCTGCGGGTCGGCGATCGTTCAGCAGCGCATCGATCTGCGCATCCTTCTCGGTCCAGAGGGCCGCCAGCCAGCGGTGGAAGCTGCCGCGGAACACCGAGTCGCCTTCGTAGTCGCCGTTGAGGAGCGCCGCCGGAATCGCGACCTGGCGTGCCCGCACGATCACGCTCGGCGTGCGGCCGCAGAGGAAGTCCCAGAACGATGGGATGCCGCCCGGATAGACGATGGTCACATCGATCAGCGACTGGAACTTCTCACCCATCGCGTCGAGCGCCAGTGCGAGCGCGCCGGCCTTCGGCTTGAGCAAGTGGCGATAGGGCGATGACTGGCTGCGATGCTTCTGCGCAGTGAAGCGCGTGCCCTCGGCGAAGTTCATCACGCTGGTCGGAACCAGCGCGAACTTCTCGCAGGCCCGGCGCGTGGTTTCGCGGTCCTTCTCGCGCAGTGAAGGGTCGCGCCGCAGGTCCGCCTTGCCGTGGCGCTTCATGAAGGGGAAGTCGAGCGCCCACCAGGCCAGGCCGATCACCGGCACGTAGATGAGCTCCTGCTTGAGGAAGAACTTGAGCAGCGGAATGCGCCGGTTCATGGTGTGCTGCAGCACGAAGATGTCGACCCAGGACTGGTGGTTGCAATTGACCAGGTACCAGCCGCGGTACTGCAGCGCGTCGATGCCCTGGACGTCCCAGGCGGTGCGCTGCGTGAGCTTCATCCAGCCGCTGTTGCAGGCGATCCAGCCGGTCGCGACTGCATTGAGCACCGGGTCGATGCGCACGCGCACCGCCGCGAAGGGCAGCACCAGCTTGACCAGTGCCAGGATGAAGACCAGCGAACACCAGAAGAGCGTGTTGATGACCAGCAACAGGAAGGCGATGGCGCCGCGGACGATGGGGGGCAGGAAGGCGAGCATGCGGATGGGCGATGTGGATGCGAAGGGGTCGACTGTGTGCCAGCAGCATTGTTCCGGCGTCTGGCGCGTGCCGTGCACGCTCATTCTCGGGCCGCGGCAGGTTGAGTGGGTTGCGCCAGGTCAGCGGGACTGCGGGCCACTCGCCGCGTGGCCTTCAGCTGGCGCCCCGCAGTGCACGCCGGTATTGCACCGCTTCCGCCACGTGCGGCACCTCCACGGCGTCGGCGCCTTCCATGTCCGCGATCGTGCGGGCGACCTTCAGCGCGCGGTGCGTGCTGCGGGCCGACCAGCCGAGCTTGGTGGCGGCCGTGTGCATGAACTTCAGCGCCGCCGGGTCGAGCGAGGCGTGGCGGTCGATCTCGGCGCCCTGCAGCGCATGGTTCGGCTTCCCCTGGCGCGCCACCGCGCGCGCCCGGGCCTCGACCACCCGCGTGCGTATGTCGGCGGTCGATTCGCCCGGCGGCGATTCGAGCAGTTGCTGCGCCGACACCGAGGGCACCTCGATGTGCAGGTCGATCCGGTCGAGCAGCGGCCCGC
Organism: Pseudomonadota bacterium; assembly: GCA_040387575.1. Taxonomy (GTDB): domain Bacteria; phylum Pseudomonadota; class Gammaproteobacteria; order Burkholderiales; family Burkholderiaceae_C; genus Variovorax. The sequence continues at coordinate 12,439 of JAZKDL010000327.1, read as the reverse complement.
TCAGCTTGCCCTGGTAGCGCGTGACCTGATCGGGCGTGCAGCGGCAGGCCTTCAGTGGCGAGCCGAGATGGCCGCAAGGGCAGGGGTTCATCGCTGCGATCAGCTGGAAGCGCGCCGGGAACTCGGCGCGTCGCGCGGCCCGGGCGATCGTGATCGTGCCGGTCTCCAGCGGCTCGCGCAGGGCTTCGAGCGCGGCGCGCGCGAACTCGGGAAACTCGTCGAGGAACAGCACGCCATGGTGTGCGAGCGAAATTTCGCCGGGCCGCGGCGGTGACCCGCCGCCGACCAGCGCGACCGCGCTCGCCGTGTGATGCGGGCTCGATGTCGGCCGGCGCATCCAGCGCTCGACGGCAAAGCGGCCACCGAGGCTCGCAACGGCCGCGCTCTCCAGCGCTTCGTCGACCGTCATGGCCGGCAACAGTCCGGCAAAACGCTGGGCCAGCATCGACTTGCCCGAGCCCGGCGGGCCGACCATCAGCAGGCTGTGCTGGCCGGCGGCGGCGATCTCCAGCGCGCGCTTGGCGCCGATGTGCCCTTTGACCTCGGCGAGATCCGGATAAGCGGCGGGCGCAGCGCTGGCCTGCGGAAGGACGCGTGCCCAGCCGTCACCGGGCGGCTCCGGCGGCGCCTCGTCGCTGGGCGGCAGGAACTGGCTGACCACATCAAGCAGGTGCCTGGCGCCGTACACCTCGGCGCCGGGGACCAGCGCAGCCTCCTGCGCGCTCTCCGTCGGCAGCACCAGGCGCGTGGCCACGCCCTGCGTGTGCAGCGCCAGCGCCATTGCCAACGCGCCGCGGACCGGCCGCAACTGGCCCGACAGCGACAGCTCTCCGGCGAATTCGTGGCCGGCCAGCCGGGCGCCTTCGATCTGCCCGCTCGCCGCGAGGATGCCGAGCGCCATCGGCAGATCGAACCGGCCCGAATCCTTGGGCAGGTCGGCGGGTGCGAGGTTCACGGTGATGCGCTTGTTGTTGGGGAATTCGAGGCCTGCGTTCTGGAGCGCCGAACGGACGCGCTCCCGGGCCTCCTTGACCTCCACGTCTGCCAAGCCGACCAGCGTGAAGCTTGGCAATCCATTCGCCAGATGCACCTCAACGGTGACGCTGGCCGCTTCGAGCCCTAGGAGGGCGCGGCTTTGCACCAAAGAAAGACTCATTTTTTTATACATCCCTGATATGGTGCGTCGTTGCACCGATGGTTAACCCTCTGTTCCCGAATTCGTGCGCAAGGTAACAGTGGGCAACCCCTGGAACCCGAGTCTTCGACCGGGAATCGCGTGCGGGACGGTGACAGGCGTCCTTTGGCACGCTCCCTGCTTTGACGTGTTTTCCTTTCTATCCAAAGTACCAGGAGTCACTCGATGATGCACCGTAAAACCGCCCAGGCCTTGGCCGTGGTCGCCCTTGCTGCCCTGCCGATGTTCGCGAGCGCCCAGCTCACGGCCAACGTCGCACTGACCAGCAACTACAAGTTCCGCGGTCAGGACCAGGATGCAAGCAAGAGCAAGGCAGTCAAGCCGGCCATCCAGGGCGGTTTCGACTACGCCTTCGGTGAAACGGGCTGGTACGTCGGCAACTGGAACTCCAGCGTCGACTGGCTCCCAGGCAACAGCATCGAGAGCGACCTCTATGGTGGCTACAAGTTCACGGCCGGCGGCATCGGCTGGGACCTGGGCGCCCTGACCTACATCTATCCGGGCAACAAGAACGGCAACACGACCGAGCTGTACGCAGCCGGCAGCTTCGGCCCGCTGACGCTGAAGTACTCGCACACCATCTCGAAGGACTACTTCGGCTGGGCCGGCGAGAACTCGGGTTCGGGCCTGAAGGGCACCAACACTGGTTACCTGAACCTCGGCTTCGCACAGGAAGTGGCGCCGTCGCTGACCCTGAAGGCCAACGTCGGCTACACCCGTTTCGCCAGCGACATCAAGGACCTGGGCGTGCCCAACTATGTCGACTACGCCATCGGCGTTTCGTACGACTTCGGCGCCGGCGTGGCTCTCTATGGCGGTGTGCAAGGCGCCAACAAGAAGAATTACTTCGGCGACGTGAACAAGGCACGCGCGATCGTCATGCTCAGCAAGGCGATGTAAACATAAGAGGTGCGGCCCGACGGCCGCGCCCGTTCGTTTCATCTATAGGAGAAGTGTCATGAAGCTGGTTACAGCCATCATCAAACCATTCAAGCTCGACGAGGTGCGGGAGGCACTGTCGACGATTGGCGTGCAGGGCATCACCGTGACCGAAGTCAAGGGTTTCGGTCGCCAGAAGGGCCACACGGAGTTGTACCGCGGCGCTGAATACGTCGTGGACTTCCTGCCCAAGGTCAAGATCGAAGCGGCCGTTTCCGACGACCTCGTCGAGCGCGTGATCGAAGCCGTCGAAGGCGCTGCGCGCACCGGCAAGATCGGCGACGGAAAGATTTTTGTCTACAACCTCGAGCAGGTCGTACGCATTCGCACCGGTGAAACCGGCCGCGAGGCACTTTGAGTTCAAGGTCCGAAAGAACAATCGACATGAAAAAACTGCTTGTCTCACTTGCGCTCGGCCTGAGCGTGCTCACGGCCGGCGTGACCGGTTTTGCGCAGACACCGGCACCCGCGGCTGACGCGGCTTCCGCACCGGCTGCTGCTGCCTCCGCTGCGCCCGCACCTGCCGCCGCAGCCGCTCCTGCTGCCGCTGCACCCGCGGCAGCACCTGCTGCTGCTGCGCCTGCAACGCCGGTACCCAAGGTCGACTCCGGCGACACCGCATGGATGCTGACGTCGACGCTGCTCGTCATCCTGATGACCATTCCCGGCCTGGCGCTGTTCTATGGCGGCCTGGGTCGTTCCAAGAACATGCTGTCGGTGCTGATGCAGGTCTTCGTGATCTTCTCTCTGATCAGCATCCTGTGGGCCATCTACGGCTACAGCCTGGCGTTCTCGGGTGAGGGCAACTACTTCGGTGGTCTGGACAAGATCTTCCTGAAGGGTGTGACCACCGAAACCTTCGGCGCACTGACCACCATTCCGGAATACGTGTTCGTCTCGTTCCAGGGCACTTTCGCCGCCATCACCGTGGCGCTGATCGTCGGCGCCTTCGCAGAGCGCGCCAAGTTCTCGGCCGTGCTGCTGTTCGCGGTGCTGTGGTTCACGTTCAGCTATGTGCCGATGGCGCACATCGTCTGGGGCGGCGGCCTGCTGGGCAAGGACGGCGCACTCGACTTCGCGGGCGGTACCGTGGTTCACATCAACGCCGGTATCGCCGGCCTGGTGGGCGCCTACGTGATCGGCAAGCGCGTCGGTTTCGGCAAGGAAGCCTTCACGCCGCACTCGCTGACGCTGACGATGGTCGGTGCCTCGCTGCTGTGGGTGGGCTGGTTCGGCTTCAACGCCGGCTCGGCAGGTGCAGCCAACGGCGTCGCCGGTCTCGCCTTCATCAACACCGTGCTGGCCACCGCCGCTGCGACCCTGTCGTGGATCCTGGGTGAAAGCATGCACAAGGGCAAGGCTTCGATGCTGGGTGCCGCTTCGGGTGCCGTCGCCGGCCTCGTGGCTGTCACGCCTGCAGCCGGCTTCGTCGGCCCGATGGGTTCGATCGTGCTCGGCCTGCTGGCTGGCCTGGTCTGCCTGTGGGGTGTCAGCGGTCTCAAGAAGATGCTCGGCGCGGACGACGCGTTCGACGTGTTCGGCGTGCACGGCGTGGGCGGCATCCTGGGTGCCATCCTGACCGGTGTGTTCGCATCGCAAAGCCTCGGTGGTACCGGCGGCGCGACGCCCGACACCTTCGCCATGGGCGCACAGGTCTGGATCCAGATCAAGAGCGTCGTGCTGACGATCGTTTGGTCTGGCGTCGTGGCGTACATCGCCTACAAGATTGCCGATCTGACCATCGGTCTGCGTGTGACGGAAGAAGAAGAGCGCGAAGGCCTCGACATCTCCTCGCACGGCGAAACGGCGTACAACCGCTGATCCGTCTGTAGAACCGGCCGCACCTTCGGGCGCGGCCCGGCTTTCCCAAAGAGTTGTCAAGCGAGAGTCTCCTTTGGATGTTCAGCCCGCAAGTGCTTCGGCACCGGCGGGCTTTTTTTTGCCGCCAGTGTGGCCGCCATGCACAATCGTCCGCATGTGGCATACCCTCCAAGACAGCCTTTGCGAGCTCGGTGAATCGCCTTTCTGGCATCCGGACGAGCGCTCCCTGTACTGGCTCGACATACCGGGGCGAGCGGTCTTGCGCACCCGCGGCGAGATCGAGACCGCGACGGTCGAGCGCTGGTCGCTGCCCGCCGAACCCGGCTGCATGGCGCCAGCGCGCAGCGGCGGCCTCGTGATCGCATTGCGCGACGGCATCTACCGCGCCCGCACCTGGGACGGGCCGCTCGTGCGCATTGCGCGCTTCGACTACGACACGCGAACGATGCGCTTCAACGACGGCAAGTGCGATGCGCGCGGCCGTTTCTGGGCGGGCACGCTCAATGAGGCGAAGGACGGGCCGAGCGCGGCGCTCTATTGCGTCGATGCACGCGCCGGCGGTGAGCCGACGGCGGTGCAGATGGCCGGCAACGCCACCACGGCCAACGGTCTCGCCTTTTCGCCCGATCAGCAGACGATGTACTGGGCCGATACCGCTGCCCATGTCATACGGGCCTGGGACTGGGACGCCGATTCGAACGTGCTGTCGGCGCCGCGCGTCTTCCACCAATTCGATGCGAAGCCGGCCGATTGGGCGGTCGGCAACGGCGTGGCCTATGCGGGCCGGCCCGATGGCGCGACGGTCGACATGGACGGCAACTACTGGGCGGCGATGTTCGAAGGCGCGCAATTGCTGCGTCTGTCGCCGCAAGGGCAACTGCTCGATGCGGTGCCCACGCCGGTGCAATGCCCGACCATGCCCTGTTTCGGTGGCGACGACTTGCGCACGCTGTTCGTTACCAGTGCACGCCGCGGCCGACCCGCGGACGAGCTGGCCTTGAAGCCTGCGTCCGGTTGCATCATCGCCACGCGTGTTGCGACACCCGGACTGCCGGTGCAATTTTTCGAGGACTGAGACGCCTGCGGACGAGTTGTCCGGCTCTACCCAGGGCGACCCGGCGCTACCATCGAAGGATGGATGATTCCGCGCTGCACACCCTCGTCGACCGCATCCGGGCCGCCACGGCCGATGGCACACCGTTGCGCATCCGCGGTGGTGGCACCAAGGACTTCTACGGCGAACCTGTGGAGGGTGCGTTGCTCGATACGCACGCGCTCGACGGCATCACCAGCTACGAGCCGAGCGAACTCGTCGTGACGGTGCGCGCCGGTACGTTACTGGCCACTTTGCATGCTGAACTGGCTGCCCACGGGCAATGCCTGGCATTCGAGCCGCCGCAGTTTGGCGAGGCCACCACGGTCGGCGGCATGGTGGCCGCGGGCCTGGCGGGGCCGTCGCGTGCGAGCGTCGGATCGGTGCGCGACTACGTGCTCGGCGCCACCTTGGTGAACGGGCAGGGCGAGGTGTTGAGCTTCGGTGGCCAGGTCATGAAGAACGTTGCGGGATACGACGTGTCGCGTGTGCTGGCAGGTTCGATGGGCGCATTGGGCCTCATTGCCGAGGTGAGTCTCAAGGTGCTGCCGGTTGCGCCGGCGGAGACGACATTGAAGTTCGAATGCAGCCAGGCCGATGCGCTCGATCTGCTGCACGGCTGGGGCGGCCGTCCGCTGCCGCTGAACGCCAGTTGCTGGGTCGAAGACGCGGGTGTCGGCACGCTCTACCTGCGGCTGCGCGGTGCCATCGCCGCAGTCGAATCGGCCTGTGCGCAGATGGGCGGAACGCGCCAGGACGACGTCGCTGCCGATTGGCACGCATGCCGCGACCAGACGCTGCCCTGGTTTGCCGAGCAAGCGGCGCACGGCACACATGAACTTTGGCGGCTGTCGGTACCGCAGACGGCGCCGGTGCTGGCGTTGCCTGGCACGCCGCTCATCGAATGGCACGGTGGACAGCGCTGGTACGCTGCCGCGCCTGGCGAAGGCGCTGCCTTGCGGACCACGGCGCGTGAAGCGGGCGGACACGCAACGCTGTTCCGGCCGGCCGCAGATGCTGCCGCGGCTTCATCTGCAGTGCCGCGCTTCACGCCGCTTTCACCAGCACTGGACCGTGTCCATCGGGCACTGAAGCAAGCATTCGATCCAGCCGGCATCTTCAATCGCGGCCGGCTGCTGCAGGGCTAGCCGCGCATGCGTCGTCTGCTCCACCTCACGGGTCAGCACCGGACGGCTTCCATCGATCGGATCTTCGGATTGCTGCTGGCCTTCAACGCCGGCGCCATCAATGCCGGCGGCTTGCTGGTGGTTCACATGTATACGTCCCACATGTCGGGTTTCGCGTCGCAGGTGGCTGACGGGCTGGTGCTTGGCAGCGTGCCGCTGCTGCTGGGAGCGATCGGCGCGATCCTGGCTTTCCTGCTGGGCGCATCGACCACTGCGGTGATCGTGCACTGGGGCGTGCAGCACCGACTGCGCAGCAGCTTTGCGATGCCGCTCCTGCTCGAGGCGGCGCTGATGCTCGTGTTCGGCCTTCTCGGCGCGATCACATTGACCTGGCCGACACCGTTCTCCGTGCCGCTGACCGTGCTGTTGCTGTCGTACATCATGGGCCTGCAGAACGGGCTGAGTTCGTGCATGACGCATGGCAGGATGCGCACCACGCACATGACCGGCAACATCACCGACCTTGGCCTCGAACTCGGCAGGCTTTTCTATCGCAACCGGCGCGGCACGGCGCTGGCGCGACGTGTCATGGCCAATCGCCAGGCCATGTGGCTGCACGCCGGACTGCTGGGCATGTTCATCGCTGGCGGACTGGTCGGCGCGGCGGGATTCAAATACGTGGGCTTCGTCTGGGTGGTGCCGCTCGCGGCACTGTTGCTGGTGCTGTCGCTGCCGCCACTGCGCCGCGACCTGCGTCGCTCCGTCTACCTGCGCGGGTTGGTGCAATCCCTCTGGGCGCGACGCGTTGCGCGCCCGCCCGATGCCTGATGTCTTGCGTTTCTCATAAAAACATAACCCACCATGCAAACCGAACTCGCCCCTGAATTCCAGGGCACAGCCGATGGCCGCGAAGCCGAGGCGATCCTGCGCAAATGCGTGCACTGCGGCTTCTGCACTGCGACCTGCCCGACCTACCAGTTGCTGGGCGACGAGCTCGATGGTCCGCGTGGCCGCATCTATCTGATCAAGCAGGTGCTCGAAGGCAAGACGCCAACGCGCGCGACGCAGCTTCATCTCGACCGCTGTCTGACCTGCCGCAACTGCGAGAGCACCTGCCCGAGCGGCGTGCAGTACGGAAACCTGGTCGACATCGGCCGCAAGATCGTCGACGAGAAGGTGCCGCGGCCAGCGCTCGAGTCCGCCACGCGCTGGTTGCTGAAGGAGGCGCTGCCCTCGCCGCTGTTCGGTCCGGCAATGAAGCTGGGCCAGTCGGTGCGTGGGCTGTTGCCACAAAAGCTGCAGGCCAAGGTGCCGCCGAAGCAGGACGCCGGCACATGGCCGAGCCGCGCCCATGCGCGCAAGGTGCTGATGCTCGCGGGCTGCGTGCAGCCGTCGATGATGCCCAACATCAACAGCGCGACCGCGCGCGTGCTCGATGCCGCCGGCATCCAGACCGTGATTGCTGCCAAGGCAGGTTGCTGCGGCGCCGTCAGGTTTCACCTGAACGACCAGGACGGTGGCCGCGCACAGATGCGCGCCAACATCGATGCGTGGTGGCCGATGGTGGAGAAGAACGAGGTCGAGGCGATCGTCATGAACGCCTCGGGCTGTGGCGTCACCGTGCGCGAATACGGCCATATCCTCCAGGACGATGCGGCGTATGCGCCGAAGGCCCGTCGCATCAGCCAACTCACGCGCGACCTGAGCGAACTGCTGCCCGAGCTCGTGCCTGCCCTGCGCGGCCGGATGCGCGCCGATGCCGGCCATGAAGCCGGTGTCGTGGCATACCACCCGCCCTGCACGCTACAGCACGGACAGAAGCTGCGCGGCGGCGTCGAGACCCACATGCGCGCACTCGGTTTCGACGTGCAGGTGGCGCGCAGCGAGTCGCACCTGTGCTGCGGTTCTGCCGGCACCTACTCGGTGCTGCAGCCGGAGATCGCCTATCCGCTGCGCGACCGCAAGCTCGGCCATCTGAACCAGCTGCAGCCGAAGGCCATCGTGTCCGCCAACATCGGCTGCATCACCCACCTGCAGAGCGGCAGCGACACGCCGGTCAAACACTGGATCGAACTGCTCGACGAGGCGTTGGTGCCGGCCTGAGCGTCTGGTCGACCTGATCGCACGCTTGCGGGCGTTGCCATCCGACGCGACGGCGAGCGTGACGTGGCCACAGTCGGCGCCTGTCGAACGAATCCAGGAGCCATTCATGCCATCCATCTTCACGTTTCACCGTGCCGCACGCCCCGCTGCTGCATTGATGCTTGCCTTCGGCGCGTTCGCGCCCTGGGCGGCTCAGGCCCAGGACGCGGTGCCGGCCATGCAAAGCCAGGGTGTCGGACGCTTCGTGTGCGGTGGCATCGGCTCGGACGAGTCGGGTGCCATGCGGGCAGCCATGAAGCAACACCCGCTCTCGTTGCTGTTCGCGCGGCCCGATGGCGGATATCTCGCCGACGTCGATGTCGCCGTGAAGGACGGTTCGGGCGCTGCAGTCATGACATTGCGCGCAAGCGGGCCGGTCTGCCTGCTCGATGTTCCAGCCGGAAGCTACAGCGTTCATGCGACCAGCAACGGTGTCACGAAGGCCCAGAACGCCACCGTGGGCGGTGCGCCCAAGACGCTGGATTTCCGTTTCTAGATAAATCTGATCAATTGTCACTAACTGTGCCGCTCCCTCTCATCGACTGAGAACATCCGCGCTGTTCGGGGAGAACCAAGGGCCATGAGAGCGACGCGCAACGTGTCGCCAGTGCCAATGCACAAGGAGTGACACCATGATGAGCGCAACCGTACTGGACTGGCGTGGCCATGCTTTGAAAGCCCAGGGTTCGCCACGTCGCGTGGCCCTGTTCGACCCCGTGACGCGGTCGCGTGAGCTAGCGCGTCGCGCCATCCATCGGCTGGGCCATATTCCTGTTGTTCTCGACGATCTGCGGACCGATCTGCCGATTGCTCAAGGCACGCAGGGCACGCAGACCACACCGGCTACCCCGGCCACGCAGAGCTTCGATCTCGCCGTGGTCAGTTGCCCGGCGGATGTCGATGCGGCCAATTGGACGGTGGCGCGCGCCAGGGTGCTGTTCGGCCCGCAGACGGCGTTACTCGTGGTGGCAGGCAAGAGCCGCACCTTGCAGTTGCGGGCGGCTTGCAGCGGGATCCGTGAAAGCGTGATCGTCCGACCATCTAGCTTCAGCAACTACTACGAGTTGCTGCGCCAGGCGATGCGTCGCCAGGGCTTCGATCTGGTCGACGCCGAACTCCAATGGGGCCCTTACCGCTTCGAATCCGGAAACAGCGTGGTGCAGTTCGAGGGCCGTGTGTTGAAGCTGCCGCCCCTGGAGTTCGATCTGGCGATGGAGTTCTTCCGCAATCTCGATCGCACGCTGTCGCGCGAACGGCTTTACACCGCACTCTGGGACCATTTCGACGGCGGCTCACGCGCGCTGGACACCCAGGTCTCGCGCTTGCGCCGCAAGCTCGATCTTCAGCGTGTGGATGGGTGGTCGCTGCGTTCTGCATCGGGCGTCGGCTACCGGCTGGTGTCGCCGCGCGCCCACGATACGATGGGCTTCACGCCGCCAGCGCGGCCTCGATATGTTTCGACATCGATGCTGGCGAATCCAGTGGTGCGAAGCGCTTGAGCACCCGGCCATCGCGGCCGATCAGGAACTTGGTGAAATTCCACTTGATCGCCGTGCTGCCGAGCAGCCCGGGCTTCTCGCGCGTCAGCCATTGGTAGAGTGGCGCCGCCTTCGACCCCTTGACGTCGATCTTCTCCATCATCTGGAAGCTCACGCCGTAGTTGCGGGTGCAGAACGCGCCGATCTCCGCATTGCTTCCGGGATCCTGTGAGCCGAACTGGTTCGATGGAAAGCCGATCACCGCAAGGCCATCGCCTGCGTACTTGGCGTTCAAGGCTTCCAGCCCGGCGAACTGCGGCGTGAAGCCACATTTGCTCGCCGTGTTGACGATCAACAGCACCCGGCCCCGGTAGTCGGCCAGCGAGACCGGTTTGCCGTCGATGCCGAGGGCTTCGAAGTCATAGAGACTGGTGTCGGCCATGGCGATGTCCTTGGTGCTGTCGTGGCCGTGGCGCAATGGCAGCGCTGGGTCAGTGATGCTTGTCGCTGCGCGCAATGGCCAGCAGGTGTTCGACTTCTTCAGGGTACTTGCGCAGGTTGTTCTCGTGCCAGCGCTTGATGATCCACATGAAGCCCGCAACCACCACGCCGAATGCGGTGATCGCCGAATACGCCGACAGGCCCAGTCCGGTGCAGGCACTGTAGAACGCGCCCAGCACCAGGATGCAGGCCTGTTCGTTGAAATTCTGAACCGCAATCGAGCGCCCCGCGCCCATCAGGTTGTGGCCGCGGTGCTGCAGCAGCGCGTTCATGGGCACCACCAGGAAACCGCCGAACCCGCCGAGCAGGATCAGGAACGGCACCGCCACCCAGAGGTTGCCGATGAAGTTCATGCCGATCACCAGCAGGCCCATGCCAATACCCAGCGGAATCACGCGCGTGGCCATGTCCAGCCGCATGCGCATGGATGCGACGATCGCGCCGATGGCCGTGCCGATCGCGACCACGCCGGTCAACGAAGACGCCTGCGCGGTGTTGTAGCCCAGCGCGAGGGATGCCCAGGCCAGCACGATGTACTTCAGGTTGCCGCCAGCGCCCCAGAACAGCGTCGTCGTCGCAAGCGAGATCTGACCGAGCTTGTCGCGCCACAGCCGCGAATTGCACTGCCAGAAGTCCGGAAGCAGCGCCCCGAGGTTGCGCAGGAAGCCGTGTGACGGGTTGGCGCGCAGCGGCCGCATTTCAACGCCGGTGTGCGGAATGCGCGTGTTGAACCATGCGGCCGCCATGTAGACGAATATCAGCATCGAGATTGCCGCCTCGGGCGGCGTGTCGATGCCGGTGTCGATGATCGGGAAGTCGAAGGCCAGCAGCTGACTCGCCACAGCATGGCTCACCAGCGTGCCGCCGAGCACGATGCCCAGGATGATCGAGGCGATCGTCAGGCCCTCGATCCAGCCATTCGCCTTGACCAGTTGCGACGCGGGCAGCAACTCTGTCAGGATGCCGTACTTGGCCGGCGAATAGGCTGCGGCCCCCAGGCCGACGATGGCGTAGGCCAGCAGCGGATGCGAGCCGAACAGCATCATCAGGCAGCCAACGACCTTGATCGCGTTGCTGATGAACATCACCTTGCCCTTGGGCAGCGCGTCTGCGAAGGCGCCCACGAGCGGCGCGAGCGCGACATAGAACAGCGTGAAGATCGGGACGAGCGCCGCACGCTGCCATTCCGGTGAGCCCGAAGACCGCATCAACTCGACCGCCGCCACGAAAAGCGCGTTGTCGGCCAGTGACGAAAAGAACTGGGCCGACATGATGGTGAAGAAACCGCGCTTCATCGATGGGCTGGCTGGCCAGAGGGGGCTGGCGACGTGTGTGGGGCGGTGGAAATATGGCTTCGCCCCCCTGACCGCGCTGCGCGCTCGTCGAGGGCGAAAGCGCGGTTATAGCATGGGGTGAAATGTGAAAATACCTTGATGGGGTGGCATTTCTATTGACATGTTGTTTCATGTCGACGCCACCCCTGATCCCGGAACCGCCCGCTCGTGCCACGCCCCATCCTCGCCACCATTCATCCAGCCGCGCTGCGGCACAACCTCGACCGCGCGCGGCGCGCCGCGCTCGACGCCCGGATCTGGGCGGTCGTCAAGGCGAATGCCTACGGACACGGCATCGAGCGTGTCTTCGACGGCTTGCGTGCAGCCGACGGCTTTGCACTGCTCGATCTGGCCGAGGCCTCTCGCGTGCGCGCACTCGGCTGGCGTGGCCCCGTCCTGCTACTCGAAGGCGTGTTCGAGGCCCGCGACCTCGAGCTCTGCTCGCGTCTCGATCTCTGGCACGCCGTGCATTGCGATGCGCAGATCGACATGCTGGCGGCCCACAAGACGCAGGTGCCGCAACGCGTGTTCCTGAAGATGAATTCCGGCATGAACCGGCTCGGCTTCACGCCGGAACGCTTCCGCTCCGCTTGGACGCGCCTCAATGCATTGCCGCAGGTCGACGAGATTTCGCTGATGACGCACTTCAGCGATGCCGACGGCCCACGCGGCGTCGCCGACGCACTCGCCACCTTCGAGCGGGTGACGCAGGACCTGCCCGGCGAACGCAGCATCGCCAACAGTGCCGCATTGCTGCGCCACACCGCGCAGACGCGTGCCGACTGGGTGCGTCCCGGCATCGCGCTCTA
>JAZKDL010000326.1:0-4560 GCA_040387575.1 Pseudomonadota bacterium | reverse complement strand
GGACGTGCATCGATGGAGATTCCCTGAGAAGTGGTGGGCATCGTGCGCTCTTGTCGTTGTTCTCTTTCGTAACCACGCAAGCACGCGTACAGCAGCATGGTCAGGAAGAGATAGTTGATATTGCCGCTATTGTGAGCGGTGAAAACCTGCGTCAGTCCGAAGCCGATGGTGCAGATGGGGATCAACAATCCTGCCATGCGCAACCCGAGCGCGACGCGGTCGACACTGCCGTCGGCGTTGCGCCGCATGCGGGCGGCGCTTGGCCAGAACAGAAAAATCGGCACGCCATAGAAGAAGAACAGCACGAGCACGCCCGGGACGCCGTGCTTGACGAAGATATCGAGCACCTCGTTGTGCGCATGGGCATAGTCCAGCACGCTGCTGTTGGCGAGGCCGGCCTCGACACGTCGCTTCTTCTCGGCTTCGTAGCCATGGCGGCCCCATCCGGTCAGCGGCTTGTCGATGCCCATCTTCCACGCGAGTTGCCAATGGTAGAGGCGCTGGCCAACCGATGTGACGGTGCTGTCGCCCTTGTTGAACAGCGCGATTTCGTGCTGTGCCTCGTCGATGCGCTCATCGAACTTGCGGACCTGCGCCGCCACCATGATGACGACGCCCGCCAAACTCAACAGGCCGACGACGATCATGGCGCGGCGCGGCAGGTAGCGTGCCAGCAGGATCGCCATGACGGGCAGAACGATCAGCAATGCCAACCAGCCGCCGCGCGACTGCGACATCAGGCATCCGAGCACGCCGAGGGCTGCGCCCGCGATGAGAAGCAGGTGAAGCGACAGCCGCATGCAAGCCGGCCGGGCCGCCAGGAAAACCAGGCAGATAAGGCCGAAGAGCAGACTCAGGTCGCCGTACTGGATCGCGTTGGTGTAGCCGGTGGCGCGCGGCATGTGTTGCACCAGGCACTGGTAGATGCCGGTCAACCCGCTGCCGATGCCGCCGATCGCAAAACCGAACCACAGCGCCTTCACCCTGGGTGCATAGGCGTGCAGGAAGAACAGACAAGGTAGCGCAAGCAGGTACTTGAGCGGCTTTTCGTACGCGCCCGTACCGAAGTAACCGGGCTCCGCGTCGACCCACCAGAGCAGGCCCATCAACACGATCGACATCGCCAGCCAGCCCGTCAGGCCCAGCGGCCGCAACCGGCGCAGCCAGAATGGTGACGACAACAGCGCCGACAGCAACAGCAGGCTCACACCCCACGAATAGCCGGACGACACCCAGAGCCCGATGCCGGGAACCAGGAATGCACATACCGTCGCAGCCCGGACGCACCAGGGCTGCACCTTGTCCGAAAAACTCATCGCCCTACGCTTTCAGTCAGTTCCGCACGGTCGTAATGGAGGGCGGCGTAGCGGAAGAAACTCTCCAGCGCCACGAAACAACAATAAAGGAAGCCGGCGCCGCCGCAGAGGAAGGCGAGCCGGAAGATATAGAGCCGCACGAACATCGAGATCGCCGAGGCCAGCCCCCGCAGCACGCCGCCGCGCTTGCCGAGCGCCGCGCGTTTGGCGGCACCGAGCATGGCGTACTGGGTGAGCTTCTCGAGGCTGGCGCGCACGGTGGTTCGCGAGTGATGCAGCAGCGGCGCGCGCATCACGTGGCGCGGCGCGTCGGGCTCGGTGAGCACGGCTTCCTCGTGCACCACGCCCTTGTATTCGATCAGCATGTCGCGCCGGAACAGCCGCTCGATGGACGACGTCGCCCTGTAATAGGTCAGCGGCCGGCCGAAAGCGACCATGCGCCAGCGGATCTTCCAGACACCGCGCGCGCCGGATTGCACGACGGCGCGCAGCTCGGCCTGGAATTCCGGGGTCATGACCTCGTCGGCATCCAGGAAGAAAACGTAGTCGCCGCCGACATGCGCGAGCAGGCGGTTGCGCTGGACCGCGAAACCCTGCCAATCGGGATAACTGAAGACCTGTGCGCCTTCTTCGCGGGCGATGGCCACCGTGTCGTCGGTGCTGCCGCTGTCGACCACGACGATTTCATCGGCGAAGGCGGCGCTACGCAGGCATTCGCGAATGCCGTGCGCCTCGTTCTTGGTCAGGACGGCGACCGAGAGCCGCGGCGTGGCCATGGGCGCAAGGCGCTCGGGATGGTGATCGGGACCGGCGGCAGGTGGTGCAGCAGCAGCCTCAGTGGCCGCCATGCACGGTCTCGCCGGCCTTCAGGCGGTACACCGTGCCGCAATACGGGCACTTGGCTTCGCCGCTGCGGGCGACGTCGAGGTAGACCTTGGGATGGTTGTTCCAGAGCTTCATGTCCGCCTTCGGGCTCGGGCAGTACACGCCGCCTTGCGGATTCAGATCCTTGGCGAGCAATTCGATAGCGGCTTGGGGGGAGGCCATGTTCAGACTTTCGTGAGCCAGTGAGCGTACTTGGGATTCTTGCCGTTGACGATGTCGAAGAACGCGCTCTGGATCTTCTCGGTGACGGGGCCGCGCGAGCCGCCGTCGCCCCGGTTCCCGATCTCGATGCGGTCGAGCTCGCGGATCGGCGTGACTTCGGCGGCGGTGCCGGTGAAGAAGGCTTCGTCGGCGATGTACACCTCGTCGCGCGTGATGCGCTTCTGCACCAGGTCGATGCCGAGGTCCTTGCAGATGTGCAGGATCGTGTTGCGCGTGATGCCGTTGAGCGCGCCGGCCGACAGGTCGGGCGTGTAGACCACGCCGTCCTTCACGACGAACACGTTCTCGCCGGCGCCTTCGGAGACGAAGCCGCTCGCGTCGAGCAGCAGCGCCTCGTCGTAGCCGTCGTCCAGCGCTTCCATGTTGGCGAGGATCGAGTTGCTGTAGTTGCTGACCGCCTTGGCCTGCGTCATCGTGATGTTCACGTGGTGGCGCGTGTAGCTGGACGTCTTCACGCGGATGCCGCGCCGCATGCCTTCCTCGCCGAGGTAGGCGCCCCAGGCCCAGGCCGCGACCATCGCGTGGATCTTGTTGCCGCGCGGGTTCACGCCCAGCTTCTCGGAGCCGATCCACACCAGTGGACGCAGGTAGCAGCTCTCGAGATTGTTCTCGCGCACCACCAGCTTCTGGGCTTCGTTGAGCTCTTCCTTGCTGAAGGGCAGCGTCATGCGCAGGATTTTCGCGCTGTTGAAGAGGCGGTCGGTGTGCTCCTGCAGGCGGAAGATCGCCGTGCCGTCGACCGTCTTGTACGCACGCACGCCCTCGAACGCGCCGCAGCCGTAGTGCAGGGTGTGGGACAGCACGTGGATCTTGGCATCGCGCCATTCGACCAGTTGGCCGTCCATCCAGATCTTGCCGTCACGGTCGTCCAGCGAGGGGGGGAGCACGCTCATGTTCTTTGTCCTTTGGGGAGGCGGGGATATCGGGGAATCTGAGGAAATCTGTCGCAAAAGCTTGCGATTTTACGGCGGCGCGCAGAGCGTGGCCGGCCGACAATGGCGGGCTTTGCCATCCCCTGTCCGTAAAGGTTTGCTGTGTCCGTATTCAAGAACGTCATCGTCTATCGCATCGAAGCACCGTGGTCGCAGTCGCTGACCGATGCGGAGGAAGGGGTCGGCAAGATGCGCTACGTTCCGTGCTCCCCGTCGCAGGAGAAGGCGATCGGCTGGGTCGAGCCGCGCGGCCAGGAGAACGGCCCGCTGGTCGAATCCATCGGCGGCCAGTGGCTGCTGGAATTCATGATCGAAACCAAGGCGCTGCCGGGTTCGGTGGTGCGCCGCAAGGTCGACGAGCGCTGTGCGCAGATCGAGGCGACCACCGGCCGCAAGCCGGGCAAGAAGGAAAAGCGCGACCTGAAGGAAGACATCACGCACGAATTGCTGCCGATGGCCTTCGCACGCTACGCGCGCATCGCGGTCTGGATCGACCCGTCGGAACACCGGCTGGTGATCAACGCGAGCAATGCGGCGCGCGCCGACGAAGTGGTGACGAGCCTGGTTCAGTCGCTCGAAGGCTTTGCCGTCACGCAGATCAACACGCAGATCGAGCCGGCCAGCGCCATGTCCGAATGGCTGTCGAGCCAGGAGCCGCCGGCCGGCTTCACGATCGACCGCGAATGCGAACTCAAGGCCACGGACGAATCGAAGTCGGTGGTGCGCTACGCCAAGCACGCGCTGGACATCGAGGAAGTGCGCCAGCACATCGCGTCCGGCAAGCGCCCGACGCGGCTCGCGATGACCTGGGACGACCGCGTGTCCTTCGAACTCAGCGAGTCCATGCAGATCCGCAAGATCGTGTTCCTCGAAGGCACGGCCGATGCCGCGCCGGGCGGCAAGAAGGAAGACAACTTCGACGCCGACGCGGCGATCGCCACCGGCGAACTGGGCCAGCTGGTGCCGGCGCTGCTGGAAGCGCTCGGCGGCGAAGCGGCGTTCAGCGCTGCGCTGCCCGATGCGCCAGCAGCCGCGGCCAGCGCGCCCGCAACGGCCCTGCCCGAAGACGCTCCGTTCTAAGGGTCTGGCTTATTCAGGCTGGACAGGGCGGGTCATTTCCCAACTCTCCAGCTTGCCGCCGACAAAAACGGCATCGACGTACGAGCCACCGCCATCGGTCCAGCGGTACAGCTCCGGCTGTTCGT
>JAZKDL010000325.1:0-30532 GCA_040387575.1 Pseudomonadota bacterium | reverse complement strand
GCGGCGAAGGCGCCCCAATGTCCTTTGGCGAGCATCAACGGCAGCAGCACCAGCGCGCCGATGCCGACGCGCAGGGCCGCGGTCGGCAGCGCGCCGAACTCGGCGCCGCCGATGCGCATGAACAGGAAGGACGCGCCCCAGAGCGCGCCCAGCAGGACGAGATCGATCAGCCAGCGGCGCGACAGCGGATTGCCGGCGGGCGATGTTGCGTTGGACGTGGACGCGGGCGTCGTCGCCGTGGCGTTGCTGCGGGCGTTCAACGGGCGCCCTCCAGCGCGAGCAGCGCGGTCTTGCGGTCGATGCCGCCGGCATAGCCGGTCAGCGACCCGTTGCTGCCGATCACGCGGTGGCACGGCACGATCACGCTGATCGGATTGCGCCCGACCGCTGCGCCGACGGCGCGCACTGCGGCCGGTTTGGCGATGCGCGCGCTCAGGATGCCGTAGCTGGTCGTCTCGCCGGCAGGTATCGCCAACAGCGCCTGCCACACGGCCTGTTGGAAGGCCGTGCCGTGCGACAGGTCGAGCGGCAGGTCGAAGTTGTTGCGCCGGCCGGCGAAGTAGTCCTGCACTTGCGCGGCTGCGGCCTGCAGCACCGGGTCGGCGTCATCGGGTTGCCAGCCGGTCATGTCGGGCCAGTGGCGCTGGGCATCGAACCAGAGGCCGGCCAGGCCGGCCGATGTCGCGGCCAGTGTGATGCGGCCGAGCGGGCTGTCGATGTGCTGCATGCGCAGCGCGGTGTTCCTGAATTTCATGATGCGTCGGGCGTTGCCGCCGTGGTGGATCGGGATCGGTGGATGCGCTTGCGCGCAGCGGTCGGTGGTGGCGTGGTGGCATCGGCCGCCGCACGTGGTGCCTGCCAGGCGCGCAACACCGCATAGCCGCGCCAGGGCCGCCAGGCCTGCGAGGCTTCGGCCGCGGCGCGCGCCGAGCTCACGCCCAGCGCCTTCTGCAGCGCGATGTCGCCGGAAGGGAAAGCATCGGGCCAGCGCAAGGCGCGCATCGCGATGTACTGCGCCGTCCAGTCGCCGATGCCGGGCAGTGCCTGCAGCGCGGCCAGCGTCGCCGGCACGTCGGCGCCGGCATGCAGGGCGAGTCGCCCATCGACGGTTTCATGGGCGAGTGCCTGCAGCGCGGCCTGCCGTTGCTTGACGATGCCGAGGCTGCCCAACGCATCGCCGCTGGCTGCCGCCAAAGCCGTTGGTGTCGGAAACAGCCGGTCGAGTCCGGCGATCGGCGTGACCACCGGCTCGCCGAAGGCCTCGACCAGCCGCGCACCCAATGTGCGCGCCGCGGCCACGGTGATCTGCTGGCCGAGCACGGCGCGCACCGCCAGCTCGAAGCCGTCGACCGTGCCCGGCACGCGCAGGCCGTCGCCATCGGGAAAGGTACCGTGCAGCACGGCGTTGATCGCCATCGGCTCGGCGTCGAGGTCGAGCAAGGCGCGCACGCGGCTGATCACGATCGGCAGCACCGCTGCCAAAGATTCGGCGACGGCCAGGCAGAGCTGCTCGCGCGGCAGGTCGAAGTGCAGCCGCAGCCAGCCGGTGTGTGTCCTTCCGGCATGGGTCACACGCAGCGTGCGCGCGAAGAATGCGCCTAGCTTGTCGGTGTCGGCCAACTCCACGCCGCGCAGGCTGCGCTTCGCGAGAAAGCCGAGCATGGCGTCGGCGTCGTACGGCGGACGCAGGCCGAGCCGCACGTCGATCGTGTCCGCACGCACGCCGCTGTCGCGGCCGGCACGGCGCAGCGCGCTCGGGTTGAGCCCGTAGTGCGCGCCGAAGGCCGCGTTGAATCGCCGCACGCTCGCGAAGCCGCTCGCCATCGCGACCTGCGCCATCGGCAGCCGCGTGTCGGCGATCAGTTGCTTGGCGGCCAGCAGCCGGCGCGTCTGCAGATATTGGAGCGGCGACACGCCGAACTGCGCCTCGAAGATGCGCCGCAGGTGCCGGTCGCTCACGCCCAGCCGCGCCGCGATCTGCGCGGCGCCCGGGCCGTCCTCGGGCCAGGCGTCGGGCTCGTCGATGAGCCGCGCCGCCTGCAGCGCGAGGATGCGCGATGCGTCTTCGGTCGACCAGCTGGCCGCGCGGGGCGCGAGCTCCGGACGGCAGCGCAGGCAGGGCCGAAAGCCGGCCGCCTCGGCCTGTGCGGCATGCTTGTAGAAGCGGCAGTTTTCGCGCCGCGGCAGCTTCACCCGGCAGACCGGGCGGCAGTAGATGCCGGTCGAGGTCACCGCTGTGAAGAAGGTGCCGTCGAAGCGCGCGTCGTGCGCCTTCATGGCCAGGTAGCAGGCGTCGCTTTCGAGTCCGGCGGTGGGTTCGGCATCGGTTTGCATGCGATCGATCATACGGTTGCGCATCCTCTGGAATGGCCGTTTCCGGACATCTGGGTGACGCACCGCGTGCCTACAATGGACTTAGTTTTTTGCAACCTTCCAGGATGTTTTCCATGCAGCTCAGCGCGTCGATCTTCAAGGCCTATGACATTCGCGGTGTCGTGCCCAGCACGTTGAATCCGGAGATCGCCGAAGCACTGGGCAAGGCCTTCGGCAGCGCCGCACGCGCGGCCGGCGAGAAGAGCGTCGCGGTGGGCCGCGACGGCCGCCTGTCGGGCCCGTCGCTGGTCGAGGCGCTCATCCGTGGCCTGGTCGCCACCGGCGTCGAAGTGATCGACGTCGGCGCGGTCACCACGCCGATGCTGTACTTCGCCGCCCACACGCTGTGCACCAGCGGCATCCAGCTCACCGGCAGCCACAACCCCAAGGACTACAACGGCTTCAAGATGATCATGGCCGGCCGCGCGATCTACGGCGACGAGATCCAGGCGCTGCGCCGCGTGATGGAAGCCGACAGCGCCACGCTCGCCCCCGGCGGCAGCGTGCGCAGCGTCGACGTCACCGAGGCCTACACCCAGCGCATCGTGGGCGACATCAAGCTCGCGCGCCCGATGAAGATCGTGGTCGACTCGGGCAACGGCATCGCTGGTGCCTCGGCCCCGGCCATCCTGCGGGCCATCGGCTGCGAAGTCACCGAACTCTTCAGCGAAGTCGACGGCAACTTCCCCAACCACCATCCGGACCCGAGCAAGCCCGAGAACCTGAAGGACCTGATCGCCGCGCTGCAGGCCGGCGACGCCGAACTCGGCCTGGCCTTCGACGGCGACGGCGACCGCCTGGGCATCGTCACCAAGGACGGCCAGAACATCTTCCCCGACCGCCAGATGATGCTGTTCGCGCAGGACGTGCTGTCGCGCGTGCCGGGCGGCACCATCCTGTTCGACGTGAAGTGCTCGCAGCGCCTGGCGCCCGCCATCGAAGCGGCCGGCGGCGTGGCCATGATCTACAAGACCGGCCACTCGCTGATCAAGGCGAAGATGAAGGAAATCGACTCGCCGCTGGGTGGCGAGATGAGCGGCCACATCTTCTTCAAGGAGCGCTGGTTCGGCTTCGACGACGGCACGTATGCAGGTTGCCGCCTTCTGGAAATCCTGAGCAAGAGCCCGGACGCAGGTGCGGTGTTGAACGCGCTGCCGACGAGCTTCTCGACGCCTGAGCTGAACGTGGCGTGCGCCGAAGGCGAGCCGCACGGGCTGGTCGATCAGTTGGTGAAGACGATCAACTTCCCGGCGCCGGCGAAGCTCTCGACCATCGACGGCGTGCGGGTGGACTGGCCGGACGGCTTCGGCCTGATCCGCGCATCGAACACGACGCCGGTGCTGGTGTTGCGCTTCGAGGGCCATACCGAAGAAGCGCTGCACCGCATCGAGAGCGACATGATGGCGCTGCTGAAGTCGGTGAAGCCGGACGCCACGTTGGCGGCTTCGGCGCACTGAGCGGGAATCGGTCGGCTTTGCGTTCGCTGCTGCTGCGCCTCTACGGCGCCTTCACCTTCCTTGCCCAGCCGCTGGTGCGGCGTAAATTGCGCGCGCGCGCGGTCGCCGAGCCCGGCTATGCCGTGGCGGTCGAAGAGCGCTTCGGTCATTACGACGAGTCCGCCACCGGCACCGGCTGGTGCTGGGTGCACGCCGTGTCGCTCGGCGAATCACGCGCTGCCGGCATCCTGATCGCTGAACTTCGGCGCCAGCAGCCGGGCATCCCGATCCTGCTCACGCATGGCACCGCAACCGGTCGTGAAGAAGGCGCCAAGCTGCTCGAACCCGGCGACCTGCAGGTCTGGCAGCCCTGGGACACGCCTGGTGCGGTCGACCGCTTTCTCACCCGCTTCGCGCCGCGCATCGGCGTGCTGATGGAGACCGAGGTCTGGCCGGTCATGGTCGCGGCCTGCGCCGAGCGGCGCATTCCGCTGGTGCTGGCGAACGCGCGGCTCAATGCGAAGTCGCTGGCGTCCGCAGAGCGGCTCGCCTGGCTTGCGCGGCCGGCCTATTCGTCGTTGGCCGCCGTCTGGGCGCAGACCGAGGCCGATGCGCACCGGCTGGTGTCACTCGGCGCCAAGGTCTCCGGCGTGTTCGGCAACCTCAAGTTCGATGCCACGCCCGATGCCCGGCAGCTCGCGGCGGCTGCGAAATTTCGTACGCAACTGCCGAAGCCGCTGGTCGTGTTCGCGAGTTCGCGCGATGGCGAGGAGCAGATGTTCCTCGACGCGCTCAAGCGCTTCGGCGCGGGTGCGCCGCTGCCGGCCGAGCAGGCCGGCGTGCAGTCGATCGCGCGCCAGGTGGCGGGCGTGCAATGGATGATCGTGCCGCGCCATCCGCAGCGCTTCGACGAGGTGGCCGCGCTGATCGAATCGAACGGCTTCGGTGTCGCGCGCCGCAGCACGGCGGGTGCGCCGGCCGAGCAGGAAATCTGGCTGGGCGACTCGCTCGGCGAGATGGCGCTGTACTACGGACTGGCCGACGTCGCGATGCTCGGCGGCAGCTTTGCGCCGCTCGGCGGGCAGAACCTGATCGAGGCTGCAGCCTGTGGCTGCCCGGTGGTGCTCGGGCCGTCGACCTTCAACTTCTCGGAAGCGGCGGAGCTGTCGCTGGCTGCGGGTGCCGCCGTGCGGGTCACGAACATGGAGCAGGCCTTGAAAACCGCGCTCTCATTGGTAGCCGATGCCTCGCGCCGCGAGGTCATGGCCGAAGCCGCGCAGGCCTTTGCATCGGCCAACCGTGGCGCCTCCGAGCGCACCGCGAAGGCGATCCTGGCGATCGCCGAGTCGGCGGTGGTGGTGCCGTCCCTTGAAGACCGGGCCGAGCCCCGCCTCGACTGAAGTCGACTGAGGTCGCCTGAGGTCGGCTACTTCAGCGTGACGCCGCGAGCGTGAGGTTGATCGGCGCCAGATCGGACGCCGTCAGCGTGCCGTTGGCCTGCCGCAGCTTCAAGTTGCCCAGCAGCACGTTGTAGCGCGCAAGCGCCAGGTCGCGCTTCGTCTGGTAGAGCTGGCTCTGCGAATTGAGCACGTCGATATTGATCCGCACGCCGACCTGGTAGCCGAGCCGGTTGGCGTCCAGCGCGCTCTGGCTCGACGCCTCGGCGGCTTCGAGCGCCTTGACCTGGCCGGCGCCCGAGATCAGGCCCAGGTAAGCCGCGCGCGTGGACTGCGTGACGTTGCGCCGGGTGGCTTCGAGCGTGGAGCGCGATTGGTCTTCGAGCGCCAGCGTCTCGCGGATGCGGTTCTCGGTGGCAAAGCCGGCGAACAGCGGCACCGTCAGCGTGACGCCGACCTGAGCGCCGTTCACACGCGTGCCGATGGTGGTCAGGTTCGTGCCCTCAGGGCTGCGCGTGACGCTGTAGCCCAGCGTCGCGTCGATGGTCGGCTTGTGGCCGGCCTCGGCCTTCTTCACCTCGAGCCCGGCCACGTCGACGCCCAGCAGCGCCTGGCGAATCGCGGGATGCACGCTCTCGGCCTGAAGCACCCAGGCGTTCATATCGGCCGGATCGGGCGCAGGCAACGTCACCGGCGTGGCGAGCGGCAAGGGGGCGCTGCCGGTGCGCCCGACCAGTTGGTCGAGCGCCAGCTTGCGCACCTGGAGTTCGTTCTCGGCCGCGATCTCCTGCGCAACCACCAGGTCGTAGCGCGCCTGCGCTTCGCGCGAGTCGGTCACGGTCGTGGTGCCGACCTCGAAGTTGCGTTTGGCCGAGGCCAGTTGCTCGGCGACGGCCGTCTTCTGCGCGCGCACCAGGCCCAGCGAGTCCTGGCTGCCGAGCACGTCGAAATAGGCCTGGCTCACGCGCACGATGAGGTCCTGGTCGGCGGTGGCCAGCACGGCTTCGGCGATCACCGCCTGGCGCTTGCCTTGCTCGTAGGTGGCCCAGTTGGCCGGTCGATAGAGCGGCTGCGAGGCGTTGATGCCGACCGTCTGCGTCGAATAGTCGCGCGGCCCCGAGGAGCGCGGTGCACCCGCGATCACATCGATGTCGAGGTCGGTGCGCGTGGCGCTCGCGCTGGCCGCGACGCTCGGCAGGATGCCGGCCTTGGCCTGCGCGGCGCGGGCCACGCTGGCTTCGTACTGCGCGCGGGCGCCTTGGTAGGTGGCGTCGTAGCTCCGTGCCGACTCGTACAGCTCGACCAGGCTCTGGCTGTGGGCCGGCAGGGCGAGCGCAGCGGCAAGGGCCGCCGCAAGGGGAAGAAGTCGGGGCACGGGCATGAAGAGTCCTGGGGGGAGCGAAGAATCAGTAGCGCGGCACCGCCGCTGTCATTCAATAACGCGGCACCGCCGCGTCGTGCGTCGCGGACCAGGCGTCGATGCCGCCTGCCACGTTCGCCACATGTTCGAAGCCGTTCTGCGCCAGGAAGGCGGCGACGCGCTGGCTGCGCGCGCCGTGGTGGCAAAGACAGGCGATGCGCTGTCCCGCGTCGAGTTCGGCCAGCCGGCCCGGAATCTCGTTCATCGGGACGGCCACCAGCGTGAAGCCTTCGGGCACGACGCTGGCGGTCTGCAGTTCCCAGGGCTCGCGCACGTCGAGCAGTACCGGCGTGGCCGATGCGTCGTGTGCGAACCAGGCGGCGAGATCGGAAGGGCGGACTTGATCGATCATGTCAATGGCCACCGATGCTCAAAAGGCGAAGCGCGAAGGCTCGGGGAAGCCCAGCAGGCGCGGTGCGATGGTGTCCCAGGGCTGGATGGTTTCCCACTTGCCTTCGCTCACGCGCGTGACGAAATGCGCACGCATCATCGGCTCCTCGCCGACGATCGCCGCGATGCGGCCACCGACCTTGAGCGAACCCAGCAGGTTCTGCGGAATGCGGGCGACCGAGCCGCTCAGCACGATCACGTCGAAGCTCGGGCCGCTCGGCAGCGGCGTGGCGCCGTCGGCATTGCGCACCTCGACGTTGGTCACGCCGTTGCGGGCCAGCGTGGTGGCGGCGCGGGCGGCCAGCACCGGGTCGATTTCGAGCGTCAGCACGCTGGCGGCGCGGTGGGCGAGCAGCGCGGCCATGAAGCCGGAACCGGTGCCGATTTCGAGCACGGACTCATGCTTCTGCACGTGCAGGTCCTGCAGCGTGCGGGCCTCGACGCGGGGCGACAGCATGATCTGGCCGGGCAGCGAGGCGCCGTTCGCGCCTTCCAGCGGCAGTTCCATGTCGAAGAAGGCGAGGGCGCGGTGCGCTTCGGGCACGTAGTCCTCGCGGCGGATCTGCGCGAGCAGGTCGAGGATCTCGAGGTCGAGCACGTCCCAGGGACGGATCTGTTGCTCGATCATGTTGAAGCGCAGTTGCGCGAGGTTGGCGGGGGTGTTCATAGGGCTCTTCCTTTTGTGGGCTCAGGACAAACCTTCAATTTTAGGCGCCGAGGGCGCCGTCTTGGGGTTTGCCCGAGGTTCCGGCCCCGGATGGGCAAGCAGCCCGCGCAGCACGATGCCGGTCTGGACCGCCAGATAGGTTTCGGGGTCCAGTTCGGTTTGCCCGTCGATGCAGACGTTGACCGAGTGCTTCCACAGCATCAGGAAAAGCATCGGCGCGATCACGGCGTAGATCGCGTGATCGACGTCGATCGGTGCGAACTCGCCGCTGTCGATGCCGCGCCTCAGGATTCGGCGCATCAGGTCGTGGCCCGGATGCACGACCTGGATGCGATAGAACTCCGCCAGCTCGGGAAAGTTGCGGCCCTCGCTCAGCATGAGCTTGGTCAGGCCTGAGGCCTTGGTCGACGCGACGCGCTCCCACCAGACGCGCATGCAGTAGCGGAGCATCTCGGCCGTGCTGCCTTCGAAAGCCTCGAATTCCTGGTTCCAGCCAGCGAAGAGGCTCGCGAGGTTCTCGACCACCACTGCCTTGAACAGCTCTTCCTTGCTGGGGAAGTACAGGAACAGGGTGCCCTTCGACACGCCGGCACGCGCGGCCACTTCTTCGGAGCGTGTCGCGGCAAAACCCTTTTCCACGAACAGATCCAGAGCCGCTTCCAGCAGTTCGCCCGGACGCGCTTCCTTGCGCCGTTCGCGCTTGGCGCGCACGGGGCAGAGCTTGTCGGCGAGGAAGCGGCGGGGAGTCGGCATGGAAGAGCGAAAAGGGAAAAAGCGGAGGCGAAAGCAGGGAAATCAGAAAGCTCGGAACTGCGACACAGAGCGGAAAGTGCCGTCGATATTGCTACTGACTGACGGGTTAGTAATGTAGTGAGCTGAATCGGGCGCGTCAAGCCGTGACAATCGCTGACTTTCAGGACTGTCCTTTCCCCAGCCGGGTACAGTCCTGGTCCGCTGAACTTTCGTCGCTGCACGTGTATCGCCCCTCCGTCGTCCTCCCTCGCCAGTCGGCTGCGCTGATCCTCGCGCTGGCCGTGGCGTTGTGGTTCGCGTCGACTTTGGGCCTGGTGCACCGCACGTTGCACGCGCCGGGCTCCAGCACGGCGGCGGTCCCGTCATCGTCCGTGGCGGCGACTGGCCGGGTCGATGCGTCTGCATCAGTCGCCGCAGCCGGCAGCGTTGCCCAGCGCGCGACAGCGCACCATGCACCTCACGGGCTGGCCGCGCTGTTCGGCGACCACACCGATGCCGACTGTCGTCTGTACGACCAGTTGGCCCATGGCTCGGCGATGCCCGCCGTGCCTTTCGTTGCATTGCCGGTGTTCCTTCCGGCCGCCACCTTCGCGTGGCTGCAGGGCGAAATCTTCGCCCGCTGGGTCGCGCTGTTGCGCGCACGCGGCCCGCCTTCCGCTCGCTGAATCTTCCTTGCAGGTTTCACGGTTCGCCGCGCCCGGTCCACGGGGGCGGCGCGCTGCCCATCGATTCAACGAGTCTTCATTTCCATGTCCTTTCGATTTCATCGCAGCGCCATCGCGCTGGCCGCAGCTTCCACCCTGTCCCTCATGGCCTGGCCCGCTTTTGCGCAAAGCGATGCCGCAGCGCCCAGCCTGAAGGAGGTCACCGTCACCGGCAATCCGCTGGGCGCGACCGAACTCATCGCGCCCACCGACAAGCTGCAGGGCGACGCCTTGCTGCTGCGCTCCGATTCCACGTTGGGCGAGACGCTCAACAACATGCCCGGTGTGAGCAGCAGCTACTTCGGCCCGAACGCCAGCCGGCCGATCATTCGCGGCCAGGACGGCGACCGCATCCGCATCCTGCAGAACGGCGGCACCGCGCCCGACGCGTCGGCACTGAGCTACGACCACGCGGTGCCGGTCGACGCGCTGGTCACCGAGCGCATCGAGGTGCTGCGCGGCCCGTCGGCGCTGCAGTACGGCGGCAGTGCAGTCGGTGGCGTCGTCAACGTCATCGACAACCGCATTCCCAGCGAACCCTTGAACGGCTTCGGCGGGCGTGCCGACCTCGGCTATGCCACAGGCAACAAGGAGAAGAGCGGCGGCGTGGTGCTCGAAGGCGGCAACGACCGCTACGCGCTGCACGTCGATGCGTTCGACCGGAAGTCCGACGACGTGTCGGTGCCGATCGACCTCGAATGCGCCAAGCCCGGTTCGCCTGGCCTGGCGCGCAAGATCTGCAATTCGGCCAACAGCGCGCACGGTGGTGCGATCGGCGGAAGCCTGTTCTTCGACCAGGGCTGGATCGGCGCATCGGCCAGCACCTATCGCAGCACCTACGGCACCGTGGCCGAGGACGACGTGACCATCGGCATGCAGTCGGACCGCTACGCGCTGGAAGGCGAATGGCGGCCGGGTGGTTTCTTCACCAGCGTGCATGCCAAGCTCAGCCACACCGATTACCGCCACACCGAGTACGAGGGTGCCGAAGCCGGCACCACCTTCGCCAACAAGAGCGACGACCTGCGAATCGAAGCGCGTCACCAGAAGATTGGCAACGTCGAAGGGCTGATCGGCTTCACGAGCGAGCGCAGCCGCTTCTCTGCCGACGGCGAAGAGGCTTTTGCGCCGCACAGCCGGACGCAGTCGAACGCGCTGTTCCTGCACGAAGAGCTCGGCATGTCCTGGGGGCGCCTGAGCTTCGGTGCGCGCACCGAGCAGACCAAGGTCACGTCCTTCGGTTATCCGGACGATTCGTCGATCACCCGTTTCGCGACCGGCGACCGCAGCTTCAACCCGCACAGCGCGGCCTTCGGGGCGCTGGTGAACGTGGCGCCGCAATGGCAGCTGACGTCTAACCTCGCATACACCGAGCGCGCGCCGAAGGACTACGAGCTGTTCGCCAATGGCCCGCACGTGGCAACCGCGGCCTGGGAGGTCGGCGACGACACGCTGCAGAAGGAACGATCGCTCGGCCTGGACGTCGGTGCGCAGTGGAAGTCCGGCGCGAACACGGCGCGGGTGAACGCCTACGTCACGCGTTTCCGGAACTACATCGGCCTCACCGCGACCGGCAATCAGCTGGACGAGGAGGGTGCTCTTGCTGCGCCGGGTGCTGACGACACGTTGGCCGAATATGTCTACAGCGGCGTGCGCGCGCGCTTCACCGGGATCGAGGCCAGCGGCAATCTGCGGCTGCTGGGCGTCGACGGCTTCTCTCGGGCAGTGGACGGCTCGACGCTCGATCTCGAGTGGCGCGGCGACCTGGTGCGCGCGACCAACACCGACACGGGCGAACCGCTGCCGCGGATTTCGCCGGTGCGCGTGGGCGCAACGTTGGCCTACAACAACGGGCCGTGGGGTGCACGCTTCGGTTTCGACAGCTATGCGGCGCAGCACCGCGTGCCGGATGAAGGCGATCGCGCGACGTCCGGCTACACGCTCTGGAACACCGCCTTCACCTACCGCATGAAAGCGGGCAGCGCGAACCTCACCTGGTACGCGCGCCTGGACAACCTGACGAACCGGCTGGCGTACAGCGCGACTTCGATCCTGACGACGACCGTGTATCCGGCGGCGCCGCTGCCGGGACGTTCGCTCAAGGTCGGGCTGCGCGCAACCTTCTGACGATGGTGTCCTGAACTTCGGGCAGCCGAAGACGATGTTCACCGCGGCGCGGCAGGTATCCTCGTCGCGGTGAATTCATCGGTCGTTTCCTCTCTCCTGCCGGTCGTCCTGCTGATCGCGGTCGGCTTCTTCGCCGGGCGCATGCGATGGGTCGGCGGCGCTGCCGTCCGTGACCTGTCGAACCTGATCTTCCTGCTGCTCGCGCCGGCGCTGTTGTTCCGCGCGATGAGCAATGTGCAGGTCCAGCAGTTGAGCTTGAAGCCGGTGGCCGCGTATTTCATCGGCGCCGGCCTCATCTTTGCCGCCACCATCGCATGGCGCGGTTTCAATCGCACATCGTCCGTGCTGGCGCTGGCCAATACCTACAGCAACACCACGATGATCGGCATCCCGATCGTCAGCCTGGCCTATGGCACGGACGGCATGGTGCTGCTGCTCACGCTGATCTCGCTGCATTCGCTGGTACTGATGACCGGTGCGACCCTGCTGATCGAGCTGGCCGTGGCCCGGGAGCACGCGGCTTCGGGGCAGGGCGAGCCGCGCTCCATGCTGCGCACCGTCGGTCGTGCGTTGCGCAACGCCATCATTCATCCGGTGCCGTTGCCGATCATTGCGGGCTTGCTTTTTGCCCAGACCGGGCTCGCGATGCCAACCGCACTCGACACGCCGATCCAGCTTCTAGGCCAGGCCTTCACGCCGGTCGCGTTGGTGATGGTGGGCATCACGCTGGCGCTCACCCGCGTTGGCGACCATTTGCGCGGCGCACTTCAGCAGGTCGCGATCAAGAATCTGGTGCATCCGCTGCTGGTGTTCGGTGTCGGCTGGTTGATCGGCGTGCGCGGGCTGCCGCTGGCGGTGATGGTGCTGGCTGGTGCGCTGCCGATGGGTGCCAACGTGTTCCTTTTTTCCCAGCGCTACCAGACCGCGGAAGGGCTTGTCACCGCGAGCGTCGTGGTGTCGACAGGCGTGGGGCTGCTGACCGTGTCGCTCGCCCTGGCGCTTGCCAATCTGCTCGTGTAAGCGCCGGCTGACGCGCCGTTGCGCCGGGCGCCGATGCAGTGCTCGCATCTCGCCGGGTCTCCTCCTTCGCACAAAACCGACGGAGACATCCAAATGACGCGTGAAGCGATTTTCTGTTTCGACACCGCCACCGTGCGTTTTGCCATCTACCCGGATGGCGACGACGGTACGCGGGTCATCGCCCAGATTGGCGAGCATCCTTTGCGTGATCTCTTCGCTGCAGACGGCGGTGGTGACACGCTCGTGGCAGCCTATGACCGCCATGCCCAGACGATCGATGCTGTCGCGGTTCGGCACTACCGCGCCGATCCGCTGAGGCCGATCGTGCTGCAGACGCCGGATTTCGCGCTGGAATGCGTTCACGCGGCTGAGCGGCGTGCACCCGAGTCAGCGCGTCGCGTGGAGACCACCCGTCCTGCAGCGAATCACGTGTTGCCGTCCACACTCGCCGCCTGAGCGCTGCGGCGGCCACCGTGGCTCGCGATGATGGCGCGGATCTGGTGGCAGCGCGTCGCCAGCGCCACCTGCATGTGCATGGCCGCGTGCCGGCATACCATTGGCATTCCACCCCAGCGATCGGCGGAGTCCGCCGGCTGTGTACCTGCCAATTTTTGCCGCACCGCACGCAACCATGTCCGATATCTGGCAACTCTCCGCCACCCACGTTGCTCGACTCATTCGGGAGCGCCGACTGTCAGCTGTCGAAGCCGCTCAGTCAGCTCTGTCGCGGTTGAACGACGTCAATCCCAGGTTGAATGCAGTCGTCGACCATCGCCCCGATGAGGTGCTGGCGCGTGCACGTGCAGTTGATACAGCGTTGGCGCGCGGAGACGAACCCGGCGTGCTTGCCGGGGTGCCAGTCACCGTCAAGGTCAATGTCGATCAGCAAGGTTTCGCGACCACCAACGGACTGACGCTGCAGCGCGATCTGATTGCGACTTCGAACAGTCCGGTGGTCGACAACCTGCTCCGGGCTGGCGCAGTCATCGTGGGCCGTACCAATACGCCGGCTTTCAGCTATCGCTGGTTCACCAGCAACCAACTGCACGGCCGCACCGTGAATCCGCGCAACGCATCGCTGACGCCTGGCGGCTCGTCCGGCGGCGCCGCATCGTCGGTGGCGGCGGGCATCGGCCACATCGCCCATGGCACCGACATTGCCGGATCGGTTCGCTACCCCGCCTACGCCTGCGGGGTGCATGGTCTGCGGCCGACGCTGGGGCGTGTCGCCGCATACAACGCCACTGGGGCGGAACGCAATATCGGTGGCCAACTGATGGCCGTGTCCGGTCCGCTGGCCCGCACCGTGGAAGATGTGCGTCTCGGCTTGGCTGCGCTGGCCGGTGCGGATGCGCGCGACCCGTGGTGGACACCCGCGCCGCTCACCGGGCCGCCTGTGCACCGCAAGGTGGCTGTGTGTCTTCGGCCCGACGGCCTCGATACCGATCCTGCCATCGCCAAGGCTTTGCTGGACGCCGCAGAGCGCTTGCGGGACGCCGGCTGGACCGTGGACGAAGTCGATGCGCTGCCACCGATCGAGGCTGCCTGCCGCAGCCAGATCACGCTCTGGATGGCCGACGGCTACGACGCATTGGTACGTTTGGCGGAACGCGAAGGTGATCCGGGCGCCATCACCGCACTCGCGGGCCAGGCGGAGATCGGGCGAGCTCTGGACGCCGCGCAATATTCGGCGGCGCTCGCTCAGCGTGCAGGCGTCACGCGACAGTGGCTGCAGTTCCTGGAGCGCTATCCGGTGGTGCTGCTGCCGGTCAGCGGTGAATTGCCTTTTTCGGATGACCTCGATCTGCAGGGAAAGGAAGGCTATGCACGGGTCTGGAAGGCGCAAATTCCGATGGTGGGGTTGGCGATCACCGGGCTGCCTGCGTTGGCGGTAACGACCGGCATGGCGGGCAATGTGCCGGTCGGTGTGCAGGTCGTTGCTGGTCGCTACCGCGAGGATCTGTGCTTGGCGGTGGGCGAGGTGATCCAGGCCCAGGTCGTACCTGCCGCCTGAGAATCAGGTGAATGTGACGGTCTCCGTGAATTAAGTCCGCTATTCGCGGGCAAATTGCCCAGAATGCACAAAGCATCGACCAGTACGGCGCTGTTGGAATTGGACCTACAACCCATCCACGTTGTCGGCGCGATGTTCGGGCTTCAAGACCAAGAAGGAGACAAGAATCATGATGGATCTGACCTTCCTCGTGAGCGACCTCGATGCCGTCTCTCAGAACGAGGACTATGAAGTGCGCGACTGGTGCAGGATCCTCGACTGCACGCCCGTCGAACTGAGCGAGGCGGTTGCGGCCGTCGGCTCGTCGGCGCAGGCGGTCAGCCGGTTCCTTGATAACAAGCGCGGCGTTTGCTTCCCTTCGTCGAGCCTGTATGCGATGAACGGCCCGCGCGGCTATCCTGGATCACCCAGCGCTCCGCACCGGCATTGATCGTTCGGGGATGGGGCTCCGGGGCTTGCAATCACGCATGCATGATCGGCCAGGCAGGTAGCAGTCAGTAACTGTAATTTACAATTGCAGCCCTGATTTTTTGTTCCTGATCTACCCCGGAGGAGTCGCAGTGGCCGGCCTTGAATTTCCCACCCAGAAAAAACCTGAAGCACCTTCCGTAGAAAGTGCATTCGGTGGGTTGCCAACCCCCGCATGGGCGATGGCAAAGCAGAAACCATCGGCTGCGGCGAAGGAAAAGGCCGTTACCCCGGAAAAGCCTGCAAAGGCTGCAAAAACGAAGACCGAGAAGAAAAAATTCAGACCCAATCTGGAGGGCGTTCAGACCGCGGAAGCGTTGCTGGCTCTGGTCGCACTCTTCTCGTTCGTAGCGTTTGGCACGTTGATCGTCTGGTTCTGGCCTGAACTCAACTGGATGGTTCGGCGTTACTTATGAGTTGAAGGGACGAACCAAATAAAAAAGCCTCCGCGAGGGAGGCTTTTGAGTACCACGATCAACTTTCGTTGTCGCGATGCAGAAATCGAACACTTGAGCACCTGGGTGATCTCGGGATTTCGAATACTGCTTATTGTTGGTGCCGGAGAGATGAATCGAACACCCGACCTTCTCATTACGAATGAAAAGTTTCCGGTGTTGATCGGTGTTGTTTTGGAGGCCTTTCAGAGGCATTTCTCCTGTGAGGGGACGATTCTAGGTGCACTAATGTTTGGATCGCGTTGATCGGCGTCGCTCAAATTCCCTTACCTTGGCCTTACCTTGAGGGGCCAAGGTAAGAGATGATCGAGGCATGACTAATAAAGTGAAGTTGTCGGTCAAGCGCATCGCTGACCTCCGCCCCGTGGACGACAAGAACCCAGGGTTCCTGATCGATGCCGACACGCCCAACCTGTACGTTCGCATTCGGCCCCGTGGCAAGCCAGCGTTCCTCTTTGTTGGTTCAATGGCTGGCAAAGCAGTGAACCTGGTGATCGGCAACACCCAGACCTGGACGATCCCAGCGGCACAAGAAGAAGCGCGCAGGATGCGCACGCTCATCGACCGAGGGATCCATCCGAAGCTGGAGCGCGAAGATCGGGAGGCCGAGACTGCGAAGGCCATTGCGGCGAAGTCGCGGATCGAGATCACTGTCGGAGAGGTGTGGGAGGCCTACATCGCCAGAGGTGTCGGCAAGAGGGGCAGGCCATGGGCGCCGACGTATCTGCGATCGCTGAAATCAGCCATGCACGAAGGCGGCGAGATGTTCCCGCGCTGTGGAGAAAGGCGCACAGTTCAAGGGCCGCTGTTCGTTGCCCGCGACATTCCAATCGGTGAATTCGACGATGACGCCCTGGCCGACATCCTGGGCGACGAGCTCGACAGGATTGGAGAACGATTCCGCGGCGAGCCCGGCGTGAACCCGCCTGGGTACGCCGTCGTGAACAAGGCGGCCGAGAGCCTGAGCGGGATGTTTCGCTGGGCATCGCGAGAGCGCGAGTACAAAAGCCTGATCAATGGAAACCCTGCGCGGTCACCGACTGTGCAAGACAACCTGCCATCTAAAACCGGCGTGCGCCGGCTGGATTTCGTCGAGATCGTGCAGCTCGAAAAGTTCTTTGAAGGCGTGTCGAAGCTGCCCAATCGCACGATGGCCGGCTACTTGACAGGGCTCCTGATCACCGGCGCACGGCGTCAAGAGCTTGCAGCTTTGAAGTGGTCCGACATCGACTTCGATTTGAAGAAACTCACGATCGCTGACAAAAGCACGCAGACGCTTCACCGCACTCGTGAAATTCCGCTCGCGCCCTGGTTCGAGGCCGTTATCAAAAGCATGCCAAAAGTCGACCAGAACCCGTACGTCTTCGCAGCTCCGCGATCGAAACTCGGGTACGTGCAAGATGCCCGCAAGTCGCTCGCGCCTGTGATTGAGCACGCAAAAATCAAGCACCTGACCCCCCATGGCCTGCGACGCACTTTCTCGTTGGTGGGCGAAGCGGCTCGGTGCCCATCGGGGGCCGTTGAGCAGATCATGGGCCACTCGGTCAGCAGCATGGAGGAGCACTACAAACCCCGCCGAATCGATGCCTTGCGCGAGGAGCTGGTGCGGCTCGAAGAGTTCGTGCGGGAGAAGGCGAAGCTTCCGGCCCTTGAAGTCGAAGCGGTTTAAAGAGAGGCTTTGCCGTCCAGGACATTCTGCAGATCGGCAATCGCCCACATCCTGCGGCCCGAGGGTCCAAGGGTCGACTGGATCGGCCCGGTCTGGTGGCTCGACCAGCGCCGAAGCGTCTGTGGCTGAAGACCAAGAATTTGCGCCGCGACCACGTTCGACACGTGTGTTGAGAACTGGAAAAGTTCGGCCAGGCGCTTCACTTCGACAGCGGGCGCTTGTTGTCCTCGAGGTCCGTATACGACGTCTTTGGCACGCGCTTTCGTGGGATCTTCTTGACGACTCTTCCAGTCGCTTCGAGCAGCCTGTGATCCTCTGGCGTTGGCTGCATCGTCGCCGCGTCCAGCACCATCGGCTTGTCTTCTGGTAGCGACTGAAGGTGGCCGATGAACATCCGAAGAGCTGCTTCGACGATCAGGTATTGCCGCGTGCCGGTCACCTCGAGCTCCTCGAGATCTCTCCAGATCGTCGGCCTGATTCTCATCAGCGTCGCGCCCCGACCGTCCATGCTCGATCGTCCCGTGATGATCAGTTTTGGCTTGCGGCCTGGAGGCACCTGCATCGACTCCAGAGTCTTGATGGCACCGTTGCTCACCTTCGGCGATGCAAGCTCCCTCAGCTCTTTCTGAGCCGCTTCCCGGGCCACCTTGGCGAGGTACGCGGCGTTGCCCCGACTCTTCTGCTCGACTTCCGCCATTGCATTCCTCATACACGTCTAGAGAGGTATGAGTGTAGTTACTCTTCGAGTTTTCGCCAAAAAGCGAAACTCGCAATGCAGCGATCATCAGCCGATCTCGGGTAATTTTCAGCGGGTGTTTCGGCGCCGAAACACCAGGACCTTTCGAGCCAGAAAAGGAGCGACTGAAATCAGCACGCGGATCGTCGAGGCGCATTTTGTTAGCCTCGCTTTCCCGGTATCCGCGTCTGAAAAAAGTCTGAGATGTCTGTCAGGTCAGTCACCTCCGACTCTCTTCCTGGCCAAACCGGCTCACCTTTTTTCACACGGCGATTGACGTTCTTGCCTTCGACTTTTCGCGCTTCGGCTTCTTCAAGCTCCTTGAGGTCCTCGGCAGTCGGGTTGAACTTCGACGCAAGAATGGGAATGCGCGGAACCTTGCTTTTCTCAAGGTCCTCGCAGAGCTCCAGGAGCGCTTGTTCAATCAGCAAGTAGATAGGGCCCAGAGCCACGGCCTGCACGCGCTTGAGCGTCGAGGGGCGGATCTTCACAAGCATGTTGTGCCGGCCCTTCGTCGAGACGCTGCTGCCGACGATGGCCAACTTTGGCGGGTTGTCGGACTTGATCGCCGCAAGAATGTCTGCGGCAGAAATGCGGGCCATGGAGGGAACCTTTTCGTGTTCGGAACTGATCCGTTATTGTATCTTTAAAGACTTCGGAAACAGCAAAAATAGTTGCATGTAACGCGCTCTGAGATTAGAATTACGTCATCGTTGGAGTGCTTTCGACGAACCGCAGTTGGACCGCTTACCCAGCTGCACAAAACCCCGGCGCCTCACGGCGACCGGGGTTTCTTTTTGCCACGGCTCAAGCGGCCGCTTGCTTTTCGGTGGCGTTTTCGGATTTCGATTTCGCAACCGGGTCGCCGTGGACAGCGATCGTGGCTGCGCGGACGGTGCGGGCTTCTTCGGCTTCGTCGATCTCTTCCAGCGTGAGCACAACGAAGCGCTCGCCGGTCGTGCGGTTCTCGTCACCGCCAACAGGCGTGAAAGTCTGAGCGCCTTGGGCCTTCAACCTGGCGGACTCAACTCGCAGTTCGGCAGTCTTGATCGACATCTTGTTGTCCGTGCGCGGGTCGTTCAGCAATGCGCGCATCAAGTCTTCGTTTTGCCACTGCGTGCCTTTGAAAAGTTCACGAAGGCCGGCACGCTTCGGGAAGAATCGGATCTCCATCGAGCCGCGGTGTCCACTCGGCTGTACGCTCATGCCCATCACTGCGAGAGCGGCAATGGCGTTGGCTTTCGAAGCCCCTTCGCCATGGCGGGCAACGTGCCACAGATCCAACATCGTGCAGGGCAGCGTTCCCTGGGCCAGGCACTTCGGTGGCACTTGCATGTGCGAGATGTGCTCAATGATTCCGGTGCTTCGTTGGGCTTCTTCGATGTTGGCCAGGTCTTCTGCGAAGTCGAAGTTTGCGAGCCAGGTGGCCGCCGTGTCCTTGTCGAGCACGTCGTCGTGCAGGGCGGTGAAAGATGCAGCGATGCAAGGCGCAAGCGTGTCGCTCGCTCGGCTGTCCGAAGCAAAGGCGATCTTCACCTGCTCGAGGTTTAGCAAATAGCGATCATTCGAGCGAATCATGCGCATGAACAGCTTGCGACCCATCTCTTCCGCGGCCAGGAACCTGCCCGCCTTTGGATTGGGCACGAGCGGGTGCGGCTTCAGGCCTTTGTCTGTGAACTTCTCCAGCTTCACAACGAACATACGCGTCACCTCTGACGCTTTGAGGTCGGGGAATTTGTTGGAGGCCAACATCGCTTGAGCTTTGATGGCGTGCTCAACAACATTACCTGGCGAAGATCCGCGCTTCTCAACGCCGCCTTTCGCTGCTTTTCGAAGGTTTGCCATCATCTTCCGGAACTCGCCTTGACCGCCTTCTTCAGACTCTGCTTCGTCCCAAAACCATCCGAGCGAACTCATGCCGCCGCCCTGACGCATGCCCGCTTCGCTGCCGCCAACCACGGCATCGCACGCTTCACCCAGCAGTGATTTCGAATACAGCATCAGCGTCGACTTTCCGCCCGAAGGCAGGCCGGTCAGAAGGAGCCAACCGCGCCATTCGTTCGCGCCCGCGGTGTAAGTGTTCACCGTGTGCCCGAAAACCTTCAAGGCATCTCCGCGCTTGGTGTAGTTGTAGCGCTTGAAAAACTCAAACGCCGTGTGAGCTTCTTCGGCGGTGGCCTCGGGTGTATCCGGGGTGATGCCGAGGTCTCGCCCCGCGACGTAGATCGCGTCGCCGTCCAGGCGCTTGGCAAGACTGCCATCTGCGTGAAAGGCGATCTTGCTGTTGATGACCAGCTTGCCTTCGCTGTTACGCCAGACCCCATCGCCGAAAACGTGATCGCGTCGGAAATCGCCAAGCTCCTGGCATCGCGCGCTGATGTCCAGGCCCAGGGCGAGCGTGTCGATGGTTTCGGACTTCGTCTCGGCCGAAACTTTCAAGTAGTTTGAGCGCAGAAAGCCGGCGCCCACAGCGTTGGCCATGCTTGACCACTTGGTCAGATCGTTCGGCGACAGGTCGATGATCTTGTTCCGGCTCAGCGAAAAAATGGTGCAGTTGTCGCCGCTGAAACCGAGCGGGACGAACCCGCCGCCTGTCCGGGAACGGCTGGTTTCATCGCGCTTCTCACGGACCTTCTTTGAGATAGAGGAGCTGACGACCGCCGACGAGCGCTGCTTCAGCCATACGCCGAGGGTGACTTCTTCGCCCTCTTTGAGCTTGAAGCTCTCTGCAGACGGGCACGTGACCACAACCACAGGCGAATTGGGCTTTGCGGCTTTGAAGGCCTTTTCCAAGGCGCGGATGGCGTCGTTGCCAGCCGACTTGGTGCCGTCACGCACGAGCACAAGGGTCCGGTCCCCCAGGAGCTTCAGCAGGCCCTCGGGCACACCCGTGGACGCCGCGGCAAGGGCAACACAAGGAAGACCCTGGGCATCGGCTGCAACCGCGTCGAGCATCGAGGCAGCCACCAACAGGCGATCTTCGAAGGCGAGGTTCGACTTGAAGCCAGGGGGCTGGTACAGCCCTCCCTGGAAGCTTGCGCGCGGGGTTGGCACGTCGCCATCGAAGGTGATGCCCGCAACCGCCGCGGCGATCGAGTCGATGCCAATCTTTCGCAGGGCGGCTTCTTCGTAGTTTTTGTATGCGGGAACCGTCTCGACCATGACAGTGCCGTCGGGCGTGACATTAACCGATGACGACGGGATCAACTTGCAGCCACCGTCGTCGACGAGCGGGGTCGGGGCCACTTTCAAAGAGGCATCAGTGACGAGGGAAGAGAGTTTCGCGTTTTTGACTTGCATGGAGTGCTTTCCGTGTTATGGGGTGCTTAATCCCTGCCGCCAGGACGGCGACATGCACTAATGTATCTTGAAAAACAAAACTGTCAACAGAAATTTGGGGCTTGAACACCCATTATTTCCAACCTGGACCAAACCAGACAAAAGCTGTCTTGGGAGTTGTCTTGTTTTCCATGCGTTTAAGCCGTTGTTTTGATTGGATAAATTCGAATCCAGACAAACAAGACAAACCAGACAAGGAAAAACACCCTATGACTCCTTTCCTCCGTCACCGATCCCTCCTTGTGATTTCTCTCTCCTCTTGGTAAACGTTGTCTTGTTTGTCTTGTTTGTCTGGGAACGAGTTAAGTCATTGATTTATATATAAAATCTTCCAAGACAGCTTGCCAGACAAATTGCCAGACAGGAATCAACTGTCTAAAAAACAGGCAGCACGGTAGAATTGTAGTTGCACTCTCGCAAGGAGCGACCGCATGATGACCGCACAAACAACTGAAAGCCAGCCAGCTGCTTGGAAGCCTGGTGATGAAAAGCACCGCATCGTTTACGAGCGTGTGCTGGCCGGCGACTCTTGGAAGAGCGCGTGCGAGAACGTCGGTGTGTCGTTCGCCGCGGCTCAGTTCATGTACAGGAAGCGCGGGTTTCCTTCTCCTCGCCGAACAAACATCGAGCCTGTTGGTGGACGGGATGCTGCGGCAGAGCGTGCCTACTCACGAGCTCTTGCCGGTGAAGTTGCTGCCGTCGTTTCAAAGGCTGAGGGCATCGGCTATCAATACCTCCGCCGGTGGTGTGCCAAGAACGGGAGGGTGGCGCCTCGGACAAGCCTGCGCACCGTTGAAGCGGAAATCAAGGCGATGTTTGGCACCGCCGCGTGAAGCCGATGAAAGACATCGAGCCAGTCGGGTTCGCGCGGCGCCATGCTGACTTCGTCGCCGTCCACCGGCGCGTGTGGGCGGCGAACTGCCGTCGATCGCTGCGCCAGCCCAAGGCGTCTCCCGCTCTGGGTACCTCCGCTGGCGCCTTCGGCACGGCATTGACTCTCAACCCAGGGCGATCCCATGCTCAGTCTTCAAATCTGTGGAACGCGAGATCCGCGAGAGCACTACCAGGTCGATCTGTGCTCGCTTCGGGGTCAACCCGGATACCTACTGGAATCGCCGAGCGGTGGTCTCCGAGGATCTGCTGGAAGGCATCTTGCGCGTGCACCGCGTTGTGCGCAAAAGGCTGACCACCGACCAAATCTGCGCCAAGTACGGCATCACCACGCCTCAGCTTTATTGCTGGCGGAAAGCAACGGGCGGGATTGCGCCGTGAATCCAACCGAGGCAGGTGGTCTGTTCCGCCGCCTCAAGTCGAAGCCCTCAATCAGGGCACTCATCACCGAATTCTTCCCCGGCGTGGATGTCACCGATTTCCACGAGTTCACCTCGTTCTTGCTGGCTTTCGATTCGATCGCCCAAACGCTCGACGACCTGGCCAGAGGGCCCGGCGCCAGGTACTACGCCAAGTCTTTGGACTGGATCAACGAGAGCGAAGCGCCGCTTCCTTTCGATCTGGTCTGCGGCTAGCTCGAGCTGAACCCGCGGCAAGCTCGTCAGAGCATTGCGGACATGTTCCCCGGCCTTGAGGCGCGTGGACCTCTGCGCATCGTCCGTTCCAACCACAGCGCCAAGCATGGGATTTATGGGGCCTGTGGCCAGTTCCCCTGAGTTCAGACTTTAGATTGGTCGAGCTCCGACCAGGAGTTTTGATTGCTCAGGCTGACCTACGCCAACGCAAACTATTTTTGGCTCACCCTCAAAAAGACCGCACAAACAAATCTGCAATAAGATACAATAGAGTCATCGGCAGGAAACAGACCTGCACGACAGCAAGCCCCGAGTAAGGGGAGGCGTCCTCCAACTGAAAAGTTGGACTTGCCCACGGCGAATCCGCGCCGTGGGCTACTTCGAAATCTACGAAGAGACGCCAATGAAACAACTTGCTGACATTCAATTCGAGCCATTCCTGCCCACGCTGCTCTGCACGCTGGAAGACTCTTTCGACAACGTCGAACACGCTCACCGAGCCCTCTCCGCCCGCGCGGACCACGACCACGCGTTCAAGTACGACTTCGCCGAGTTCGGCGCCGAGTTTTTCCGCGGAGGCGACAAGGTCAGCATCGACACGCTGTTGATCGTCTGGCTTCTGGACCTGAGCTTGTCCACCCAGTACAGCCCCGGCCACGCTGACGTCCTCTCCGGCGCCGCAAAGGCATACGACATCGTGCCCGGTGGCCAAGCGCTCCGAGACGCGATCGGTGACTTCAAGACCGAATACGCCTGCGCCAACGAGTCCCGCAAGGCCGTGTTCCTGCAAGCTCACGCCGAACGCATCCAGGCCGTGGTGGCTGAGCTCCAAGGAGCATCGGCATGAGCTTCCTCACCAGCATCCCCCTGAGCCACTCGTCGCTCGTCCGCACGTGCCTGGCCGCTGGCGTCGTGTTCCCTGACGCCACGCCGCCGATCTCCATGGGCGACCTTGTCGTTGCCAACGCTGTCTACCAGCACGCCGGCACTGACGACTTCATCAACCCGCTCCCCGAGCGCGACTTTTCCGCGATCGTGATCGCGTACTTCACCAAGAACCCTGAGCGCCTGAGCCTCGAGGCCATGCGCGCGGCCTTCGTCCTGTTCTTGTGGGACGCAAGCAACCGCCGCCAGCACCCGCGGCTCGACAAGCTGAACGAACTCTGGTCCATGGCCGAGGCGGACGCGCAGAACGCGTTCTTGCAGTTGTTCGTCGAACAGTGCGTCTGGATTCGCCGCCAGGCTGCAGGAGAGTTCAAATGAGCACCACGACCCTCTCAAAGCGCGATCAGCGCACCCTGAAAGTCGCGCTCGAGGCTCTCAAGATCACCGGCCTGCAGATCTGCAAAGCGATCGAGGCCAGCGGCCAGGACGTGGTCCGGTTTGATGATCTGGCCGGGCTGATTCGCAACAAGCCACCTCAGACGGTCATCGACCTGAGCGTGGTT
The DNA here is from genome assembly GCA_040387575.1 of Pseudomonadota bacterium. Lineage (GTDB taxonomy): Bacteria > Pseudomonadota > Gammaproteobacteria > Burkholderiales > Burkholderiaceae_C > Variovorax. Next base: position 6,590 of record JAZKDL010000325.1, on the reverse strand, counting down.
TATGTGGCGATTGGCATGGCTGTGACCAAGGGCCTGATCCGCGATCCGGGTGAGAACGTGCCCGACGAGTCGTATCAGCACGCCTACGAGCTCACAGACGCCGGCCGCTTCATCCTCCGAACGTTCGACACCGGTCCCAAGGCGCACTCGATCCTGGCCGACATCGAAGCAGAAATGGCGGGTGCGGCATGAACCAGCGCCTCCAAATCTGCCAAGAGGTCGAAGCCGCCGGTGAGGCTGGCCTAAAAGGCATCACTGCGAACCCGCGCTTCCGAAGCATCTCCCAGCGCGCAAAAGCTGTGATTCTTCAAGACGCGGTCGATGAAGGCCTGATCGAAGGCTTCCGAATCCTCCAGGCGCACCACTATTTCCGCCTGACCGAGGCTGGTCGTTTCTATCTCCAGACCGCCATGACAGGCCCCAAGGCGCACTCGATCCTTGACGAGATCGAAGCAGAAATGGCGGGTGACGCATGAACCGCAAGCAATGGCGCGCCAACCGAATTATTGCAATCGACCTGGAACGGATCGAGCTGTCCAAGCAGATCACCAATCTTGAGATCTGCAACCGGTTTCACGAGGCCGATCTCAACTTCATAAGTCTTCGCGAATGCGGAAACGCCTTCCATGGCCATGCTGGAAAAGTCGTTTTGCACGCGATGGCGCGGGCCAGGGACGAGGGCCTCATCGTCAGCTGCATTTTTGAGCACCACGGGCATTACGGAGAGCTCGCTGGACTTGTCCCGGGCTACCGACTCACTGACGCCGGCCGGCACATCGCAACGACCTCCGTCACCGGCAAATCCGCTCGCGAAACCCTCGACGAAATCGAAGCAGAAATGGCAGGCCAAGCATGAAGGTAGTCGCTCATCTCCCAGCGCAGCACACCACCGGCTGCCCTGCTTGGGACCACTGGCCCTGCAACTGTGGTGCTCGGCCCATTCCGCTCGTGCGATTGGATGAAGCCGAGGCCGCGTGCGACGACGTTGCCAATCGCGCGATCGCAGTGTTCGCAGAAACGGCAGGCCAAGCATGAACAACGAAAAGCGTGAGTTCATGAGGTTCGATGCGCCAGCAGGCATGCCCATCCTGCATCTTGATGTTGAAGTTCCCCGCGGTGTTGGGACCCTCGACTTCGACTTCGATGTGTTCGTCTCAAGCCGCCAACTGGTCCGCGTCGCACCGAAGCAGGTCCGTCGGCCAAAGCGTCGCTCGAAGGGCGGCCGGACAACGGGCAACCCTAGCATTGCGAGCGTGTTCTGTTGGATGCCGATCGATCGGAAGGGTGGCACGGCATGAACCTCATCATCAAACAGGGCTCCGCCATGCCCGACATGTTCGCGCAGCACCTGATCACGCGTGTTTTCCACGAAGGCGAAGAGATCTTCGCATTCGCAGAGGGACTCCCCCTTGACGAAGTCGAGACCCTCATCGGCGCCGATTTTGCGAATTGCGCCATCGAGATTTCTTCGATTTCGGGAAAGGTTTCGCTGACGGAAGAGGAGCGACACACCCGCCTGTGCAGGGCCACGCTGCATTTCCTGATGCGCAAGGTGTGTGATCAGTTCTTCGCGTCACCGCACTTCGATCGCGCAGTCATGTCCTCGGGGCTGGAGGTGACCCTTCAGCAAGAGATCTTTGGCGAGCGTGGTGGCGTGAAGGACCCGCGGTCGTGGGTGACTGCGAAGCCGTGGCTTCGGAAGCGGAAAGGCGGTGCAGCGTGAACGACGACATGGGAAAGCACTACAAGCCTGTCCGGGTGGGCCGGCAGATCGATGACGCCACCGGCATCGAGACGACGACCATCCGCTTCGAAGACCAGCGGATCTACTGCTGTTCGGAGATCACGCCAGTGTCAGATCCACAGACAGTGAAGACCGGCTACCTTTCGATGGAGCGCTACTACCACCCCCGTGGGTGGGTGCAGGCCACCGACGAGGAGATCCGCCAGCACGAGGCCGAGGTCGAGCACCAGCGCCAGCTCAAGGAAGAGCAGGAACGCATTTACGACGCCGCAGACATCACGCTCACGGATCTGCTGGCAACGTCGACGAACCTGTTTGCGGTGACGAAGAAGCGCGGTGTCTGCGACGACGAAGAGTGTCACGAATTCGAAATTCCGTTGGCGGTGTTCGAGTCCGAGGCCGAAGCTGAAGCCGCGTGCCTCACGTTCGCGGAAGCGCGTGCGCATCACGACAGTGACGTGTTCGAAGTCAAGCCGCTGCCGTTTTTCAAGAGGGGCAGTGCTCGATGAGCGCGCTTCTGATGGCCATCTTGCTGGTCGGCCTCGAGATTGGGTTCATCGTTGCCGCCCAGGAGGCCTACAGCGGCTTCAGGCGCGCTGTCGGGCCCCAGGCCCTGACGCTGCCCGGTAACTGCCTGGTGTGCTCAGTGCTGGCATGGGCTGTCGACCCTCGCCACACGAAGGTTTGCCGGATGCGCAACCGTCACGGTCGCTGGCACCTGTACTGGACGCGACACGGTCAGCGCTTTGAGTTCCACGCGCCGGGTCGGTCCACCAAGACCTATCTCCAGAACGCGCTGTACCTCGGCCGCGTGCGGTCGTTCTGAGGATCATCGTGAGCTACACCTTGACCCTTCCGTACCCCGTGAGCACAAACGTGATGTGGCGCCACTTTCCCGGCCGCCCGGTGCTCTCGGCCAAAGGCCGCGAATACAAGGCCCTGGCAGCCCAGCTGGCGCTTGATGCAGGCATCACCCCATCGAAGGCGATGTGCGCCTGGAGGTGGTTCTGCACGCGAAGAAGACCAAGAAGGCCACCGGCAAGCGCCCGCGGTGCATCGACCTGTCCAACTCGCTCAAAGTGGCGGAGGACAGCCTCATCGGCATCGCGTTCACCGACGACGCCCAGACCCGTTCGATCGCGATGGCATACGGCGAGCCGGTTCCTGGCGGCGCTTTGGTGATCACCGTTTCCTCGCTGAAAGACGTCCAATGATGAATCCCGAGAAGTTGGCTGCTTCCGACGCTGGCGCGCCAAGAAGGGCATCAAGCCTTCACCCGCGGAAATGTATCGACTTCGGAATGGGGAATGAAATGAAAGTCCGCGAACTGATCAAAGCGCTCAAGGCCTACGACCCTGAGCTTCCCGTGGTGATGTTTGATCTCGAATTGGGCGGATGCATCGAGATCAACGCACCCGAATTGACCAAGGCGCTGGCCCCTCTTGAGCCAAAGACACCGGGAGATCTGTGCCTCGAAATCCCCGGATGGGGCTTTCAGCGGCCTGACGAGGTTGCCAAGTCCGTCGAAATCGACGTTGTCAAGATCTTCGAATACTCGATCGTATGAACGACTTCGAATCAACGTTGGCGGGGCTCCCGGCATACTTCGTTGAACAGCGGAGATGATCTTGAACCACGAAAACCCCATCTCAGTCGCTCGGTACTACTCGGACAAAGCTAAGGCTCAGCGCGAGTTCGATTCTCGGCGCCTGTCCGAGCACGAAGTCCTGCTGATCGTCCAGAGCGCCACGGATGGGGAAGCAAGCGCTCAGGACCTGTTGAAGGTTCTTTACCCAGGCCGCAAAGCCTTCAACTTCGCTCACCATCACATTGCCGAGATGGCGTTTTCCCGCATCGGTGATAAGGGACTGCTCAAAACTTTTCGGGTGCAGCGCTTGCCGACGAAGAAAAGGGGGCCTCCCACTCTTGAGTCTCGGTGGTGCCTCACGGACACCGGCCAACACAACCTGATGACCCGCGCCACCGGCTCCAAAGCGCGCGACATCCTGGAACAAATCGAGGCCGGGGAGTGAACGACTTCGAATCTGAGGTGGCGGAAGCCCACACTGCGCTCCTTGAGGCCGGGCACGCTTGGGCTCAGCCGCGCAAACCCACGGAAACGGAAAGGCTCGAAGCCGCCAGGCTGCCTGTGGAATGGATCTCCGCCCCGAAGCCGGCGATCGATCAGCGGACGGTGCGGATCGGGTGCATCGACCGATTGGCCATCAGGTTCGCTTCGCTGGAGAGGATGGCAGGCCGGGCTTGAGAAACTCGGCCAGGTCGATTTCCCCGTCGACGTAGCGTTGCGCGTGCGCTTCATGCGCTTCGGAGATTTTGAAACCGGAGAGGCCGATGTTGCCGCGAGCGACGTCGACTGCCTTGCGACGGCGTGCTTTTTCGGCTTCGGAGATCGTGCCGGTCCGCATGCGCAGATCAGTCCGTTTTCGGGACTTGCGCTGGCGCTGGCGGGGTGGGGACCACGGTCAGTGGGGCTGGCCTGAAGTTGAGCCGACGCCCCTTGGACACCGGCGCAATCAGCGTCAGTTGCTTCGCGCTCTCGGGCAATTCGAGGTCTTGGATGCGCTTGGCTTCGAGCCTCAACCTGATCGCCTGCGTGCGAACACCTTCGTCGCGCGAAATGATCATCTTGGCGCCGTGCGCCAGACCGATCGCCACGATCTGTCGGTCGACCTTGATTTTTTGGTACGGCTCTTCGGAGCCGGCACGCTTGCCGCCGGGTCCAGCCAGCGCTTCGCGTTCCATCTTGGCCAGCTCCTGGGCTGCCCCGCGATCGAAGTCGGCCACGAAGACCGTGGACTTTCGCTCGAGCTCCTCGAGGAACGCAACGCTGGCGGCGTCGGCCTTCACGAGGAATTCGCTGATCGAGATCATCGGGAAGATAATTCTGACCTTCAGCTTGTCGACCTCAGAAATGAAGTGATCGATGCGGGCACGGTCGCTGGCGGTCGTGTCTTTCTTCGTGATGTACGAAATGATGAAGTTGGAGTCAACGACGATGCAACGAGGCAGAGGACTCATCAGTGGATGCCTCGAATGTTGTCCCATGTGGCAAGAGGGTCCTGAAGTTCGTTCCAGCCATTGCCTGGAATCCGCGCAACGCGCTCAAGAATGGTGCTGAATGGGGTGTCGTCGAGCGGCTGAAAGCTCTGCACGACGCATTTGTTGACCTCCGGGGACCATCCGTTCTCGGTGCGAATCCAAGTGCCGCGGGCAACTAATCGCACAGTTCCGAGCTTGAAAAGCTTGAGCAAGTCACGGGCGAGCTGGTCGTCTTTAACGATCAGCTTCAGATCTCGATCGAAGAAGTCCCGGATGTGGAGGTGCATGGTGTCATCGACACCGATCAAGCCCGTCACCACGCCGTCGACCTTGCTCTCTTGGAACAGGCGCTCAGTGTCTTCGTCGGCATCGGGCTTGATGCCGAAGATCACGTGGATTACGTTGTCTCGCGCATCCAAAATCTCGGCTTTAGGGATGCCGTCTTCTCCCATCATTTGCTCGAGCTTCGCCAGGTGCTTACCGGGCCTGCTGCTGGGCTTCGACTTCGCCTCCACGATCCTGGCATGCGAGTAATGCTCTCGTTCGGGGGCCACCGCAGCGCCGTACCCAACGCTCAGATTCCTGATGCCCTTGAACCGAGGCTTGTTCTCGTCGCCGAGCAGCTCCGCAAATTCAGTGATGTACTCACCGATCCGACTCATGGGGACGCCACTCGCCTTGCGATTTGGGATTCGCAGAGTGAATGAGTACCGGGTCTTGGGCATCCCCTAATGTAACCGTGGGAGGTGCTTTCCGCAGCGGCAGAAACCCGGGCCTCTGTTACACATTTTCAGTAGAGCTGAGAAACTACTACCACCCCAAGACGGCAACTAATGTCTGGATTCTTGTTGCCCGACAACGACTTGAGATCATCGCCAAATTCTATTTTCAGTAGATCTAATGTACAGACCCTTTGGCCTGTTACATGAAACGGGTCACTTCCGACCAGGAACAGCAGGGCGACAAAGATGAGGCCTGCACCCCATTTCAGCGAGGTCCGGAGCTTCTCAACGTTGACGGTCAGAGCAACGACAGCGGCGGCCACGGGGTCGGCTGGGATCAGTGCGGGAGCCGGGATTTCCGTGTTCGTTTCGTCTTCGGAGGCGTAAGGGTCCGGCCCCGGAGGGGGTGCGATTGCGTGGAGAGTGTTCCTCGCGAAGATGCTGCTCACGTAGCCTTTGGCCAACTTGGCCGATCCGAGCGTCTCGCTCGGATCGGCCGGCCTCAAGAACAGGTTCTCCGCGCGAGTTCCGGGCGCCATCGGGTGATGCGAGGTGTAGCCTTTGAGGCTGACCACCAAGTGCATGCGCGACGCCTTGCATTCACCGACTGCGGAAAAAAGAAGATCAAAGGCGGCCTTGTGCAGGTACATCGAGACATACCACCAGTCTGGCGAGCCGCGCTCCCAGTCGGCGCGGCTGAATCCAATGTTCGAGTGACCCAGCCTGGCCTCCTCCGGGTCCAAGGCCGCCAGCACCACCACAGCGTCTCCATCGTCACGGGCAACCATTTCGCCGCCAGTTAAATTGGATTCAGCCGACACGGTAATCGACTGATCCCTGAGTAGCAGTTCCACTGCTGCTTTTACGGTGAAGTGGCCGGGCGAGCCCATTCGTGGCCGAGCGCGGTGGGGATACAGCCCTCCCGGCAAGCCGACCTTCTGCTTCACGGATGTACCAAGAATCGCTCCGGGTCACCAAGCCGCGATACGGCGGGCTTTTGCGGACGTCTGCTTTGCAGCGGCTGCAGACACTGGCGCCGCCCCATGAGCTTCCGCATCCGGCCA
>JAZKDL010000324.1:0-11651 GCA_040387575.1 Pseudomonadota bacterium | reverse complement strand
TAGGCCTGGATCGGCGATTTGCCGAAGTTGGTGATGCACACCGTGGACGCGCCGGCCTCCTTGGCGAGGCGAGTCGCCGTCACCGTTTCGTGCGAGCTGCCCGAATGCGAAATGGTGAGCACCGTCGTCTTCGGATCGGTGAGCGAGGCGCTGATGGCCTGCACATGCGAGTCGACCGCGAGTTTCACGTTCAGGCCGATGCGCAGCATGCGGTAGTGCGCGTCCTCGGCGATGGTGGCCGAGCTGCCGATGCCGTAGATCTCGATGCGCTCGGCCTTGCGGAACAGCCTGACCGCGCGCTCCATCGCCTTCGCGTCGAGCGTGGCCTCGGTGTCGTGCAGCGTCTGCACGTTGCTGTTGAAGATCTTGCGGATCACCGCCGTGGCGTTGTCCTGCGGATCGAGGTCTTCATGGATGAACTGCACCGGCCGAACCAGCTCCTGCGCCAGCGCGATCTTGATCTGCTGGAAGCCGGTGGCGCCGAGGTTCTTGCACAGGCCGACGATGCTGCCTTCGCTGGAGCCGGTGCGCTCGGCCACTTCGCTGACCGACATGTGGACCACCTCGCGCGGGTTCTTCACGATGAAGTCCGCGATGCGCTGGCCCACCGGGCCGAGCGAAGACCACAGGGTCTGGATGCGTGCCAGCACGGGAGAGACCGAGACATCGGGGGCGCCGGCTGCCGGCCATGCGGGGCTCTTGACGGTGGCGGCGGAGGCGGCATCAGCCTTGCCGGCCAACGCCTTGGATGTGCTGTTGCGCTTCATGGGCCGCGAGCTTACCCGGCCTCCATGGCGGTTCTGTGCGCGCTCGTCGAATGCTCGGGAGACAAGCGCCCTCGCCGGTCGGCGGCAGTCCCGCTACAGCGGCTCGAATCGCGGCGCGACCTGGGTATCGATGGCCCCGCTTGCAGTACGCGGAAACAGGCCACGCGCCATGTTGTGCGGATGCGCCGCAGCTTCATCGATGTCGAGCACCGGCGCGAAGCACACATCGGTGCCTTCCAACAATTCGCACCAATCCTGCCGCGGCCGGCTCTTGATCGTCGCCGCAATCCGGGCCTTGAGCGCAGGCCATTGCCGCGTGTCCGACTGCCCGGCCGGATCGACATCGTGCATGCCGAGCTTCTCGAGCAGCAGCGCATAGAACTGCGGCTCGAGCGCGCCGAGGGTGACGTAGCGGCCGTCCGCGCATTCGTACACGTCGTACTGCGGCGAGTCATGGAACGCACTCGGCGCTGCCCCACCCAGCTGGTCGTTGCCATGGAGCCAGTGCGCCAGCGTTCCGAGCATCGCGACCACGTCCAGGATGGCGGCGTCGACCACGCGGCCGATGCCACTCGACCGCGCCTCGAACACGCCGCAGACGATGCCGAACGCCAACCCCAGCGCGCCGCCCGCATCGCCCAGCACCGTCGGCGGAACCATCGGCGCCTGACCGGGCCGCGCCGACAGCGACAGCAGGCCGCTCAGCGCGACATAGTTGAGATCGTGGCCGGCCGCCTGCGCCAGCGGCCCGGTCTGGCCCCAGCCCGTCATGCGGCCGTAGACCAGTCGCGGATTGCGCACCTTGCAGGCAACCGGGCCGAGACCCAGGCGCTCCATGACGCCGGGTCGATTGCCTTCGATCAGCGCATCGGCCGTGGCGACCATGTCGAGCGCACGCACCACGTCGTCCGGCTTCTTGAGGTCGAGCACGACGACCTGCTTGCCCGCGCGCAGCGGGTTGTCGCCGGTGCCGCCCATGCGCTGGACCGCACCGGCCACCGGCCGCGCGATGACGGTCACGTCGGCGCCCATCGCCGCCAGGATGCGGCCGGCCACGGGGCCCGGGCCGATGCCCTCGAATTCGACGACGCGCAGCCCCGCCAGCGGAGATTGCAGCGCCATGCTCAGATGCCCGTGAGGCCGCCGGAACACATCAGCGTCTGGCCGCTCACATAGTCCGACTCCGGCAGGCACAGCAGAAAGACGGCGCCGGCCGCTTCTTCCGGCGTGCCGCCACGGCCCAGTGGAATGCTGCGCTCCATGGCCGCCAGCAGGTCGGGGTTGACGCCGACCTTGATCTCGCGGCCTTCGATGTTGGCGGTTGCAGCGTCGCGCACGTCGCCGGTCAGGCGCGTCTTGATGAAGCCGTACGCCACCGCGTTGACGGTCACGCCGATGCGGCCCCATTCCTTGGCGAGCGTCTGCGTCATGCCGAGGATGCCGGCCTTCGCGCTCGAATAGTTGACCTGGCCGACATTGCCGAACAGCCCGGCGACCGACGAGATGTTGACCACCTTGCGCAGGGTGCGCCGGCCCGCATCCGTGTCTTTCTTCGACAGGTCGCGGATCACCGGATAGGCCGCGCGCAGGATGCGAAAGGGCGCCGTCAGGTGGCAATCGATCATCGCGTACCACTGCTCGTCGGTCATCTTCTGGATCACGTTGTCCCAGGTGTAGCCCGCGTTGTTGACGATGATGTCGAGGCCGCCGAACTCGCTCACCGCCGTGCCGATGAAGCGGTCGGCGAAGTCCGGCGCCGTCACGTTGCCGACGCAGGCTGCGGCTTCGCCGCCCGCGGCGCGGATCTCGGCGACCACCTCTTCGGCCGGGCCCGCATCGAGGTCGTTGACCACCACGCGCGCGCCTTCCGATGCGAATTTCAATGCGATCGCCCGGCCGATGCCGCGGCCCGAGCCGCTCACGAGTGCGACCTTGCCTTCAAGTCTGGATGTCATGGAACGTCTTTCTGTCTCGATGAATGGTTGGATGGATCTCAGGGCAGCGCCACCAGCGCCTCGCCGGCGATCTTGGGCTGGCCGAACTGGTTGACGCTGGTGACTTCCACGCGTACGCAGCGCTCGTCGCCGACGGTCAGCTTCTCGATCACGCGGCCGCTGCACTGCATCGCGTTGCCCAGGTGCGTGATGCCCTGGAAGCGAACGTCGAAGCGGCGCAGTCGAGCCTGCGGCGTCCAGCGCGTGAGCAGGCGTGCGAGCCAGGCCATGCCCAGCATGCCCTGGGCGAACACGTCGGGCATGCCGGCCTGGCGTGCCACGTCGATGTCGATGTGGATCGGGTTGTGGTCGCCCGATGCGCCGCCGAACAGCGCCAGCGTCGTGCGGTTCACGGGCGGCAGATTCAGCGGCGGCAATGCGTCGCCGACCTGGACGCTGTCGAATGTGGGCGACGTCGGAGAAGTCGGTAATGCGGCTCGTGTCATCGGATCGCCTTCAATGTCTGCAGACCAGCACGGTGCGCATCTCGGCCACCAGCTCGTCGCGTTGGTTGGTCGCGCGGGACGTCTTCACGACGAACTCCAGCGCCCCGCCCTTCTTGTCGTAGATGTCGTCGATGCGCGAGCGCACCGTGACGGTGTCGCCCGCGCAGGCCGTGCGGTGGTAGCTGAAGCCCTGTTCGCCATGCAGCAGCTTCGCGATCGGGATGCCCAGGTCGGACAACAGGCGGTCGTTCGCGCCCGAGTCGAGTTCGGCCGCGAAGAGAAAGGTCGGTGGCGCCGGCAGATCGGCGTAGCCCGCATCGCGCGCCGCCGCGCTGTCGGTGTAGACCGGATCGGTCTCGCCGATCGCCTTGGCGAAGAAGCGCAGGCGGCTGTGGTCGATCGACAGCACGGATGGCGGCAGCTCGTGCCCGACCCACTTCTTGTCGATCATGCGTGGCTCCGTTCGACCCGCTCGTACAGCGTGACGACGCAGGCGCCGCCCAGGCCCAGGTTGTGCTGCAGCGCCAGCCGCGCGCCTTCGACCTGGCGCTTGTCGGCGGTGCCGCGCAATTGCTGAACCAGCTCGGTGCATTGCGCCAGGCCGGTCGCGCCGAGCGGATGTCCCTTCGACAGCAGGCCGCCCGACGGGTTGGTCACGAAGGCGCCACCGTAGGTGTTGTCGCCGTCGCAGACGAACTGCTCGGCGCCGCCTTCGGGGCACAGGCCGAGCGCCTCGTAGCTGATGAGCTCGTTGTGCGCGAAGCAGTCGTGCAGCTCGACCACGTCGATGTCCTTCGGGCCGATGCCGGCCGCCTCGTACACCTGGCGCGCAGCGGCCTTGGCCATGCTGAAGCCGACCACCTCGCGCATGTCGCCGGCGCCGAAGGTCTCGGGTCCGTCGGTGGTCATCGCCTGGGCCGCGATGCGCACGCTGCGGTCCAGCCCGTGCCGCTGCGCGAAGGCTTCCGAGCAGACGATGGCCGCCGCCGCACCGCAGGTCGGCGGGCAGGCCATCAGCCGCGTCATCACGCCGGGCCACATGACCGGCGAAGCCATGACCTCTTCTTCGGTCACCGGCGTGCGGAACAGCGCGACCGGGTTGTTCGCCGCATGCCGGCTGGCCTTGGCGCGGATCTTCGCGAAGGTCGACATCTGCGTGCCGTACTGCTGCATGTGCGCGAGCCCGGCACCGCCGAAGTAGCGCAGCGCGAGCGGTATCTCCGCGTGTCCGACCAGCGACTCGGTCGCTTCGTCGAAGCGGTCGAAGGGGCTCGGGCGGTCCTTGAAGACCGCGCCCAGCGCGCCCGGATTCATGTGCTCGAAGCCCAGCGCCAGCACGCAATCGGCGGCGCCGCTCGCGACGGCCTGCCTGGCCAGGAAGAGCGCCGTCGAGCCGGTCGAGCAGTTGTTGTTGACGTTGACGATCGGGATGCCGGTCATGCCCACTTCGTACAGCGCGCGCTGGCCGGCGGTCGAGTCGCCGTAGACATAGCCGACGTAGGCCTGCTGCACCTGCGCATAGCCGATGCCGGCGTCGGCGAGCGCGGCATTGGTCGCCTGCGCGGCCATCTGGTGATAGGACGGATGCTTGCCCGGCTTGGCGAAGGGCACCATGCCCACGCCGGTGACATAAACCTGGTTGCTCATGAAGGTTCCTTTCGGGAGATCGTTGTTCGGGTCATCGTTGTTCAGGGAAGTCGTCGTTCGGTGAAACGGGCGGCGCGCTTCTCGACGAAGGCGGTCACGCCCTCGCGTCCATCGGCCGACACGGCGCAGCGCAACAACGCCGCGCGCTCCAGGCTCAGGTGGGTGCGCAGGTCGTGTTCGAAGGCGCTGTCGCACAGCCGCTTGATGCCGCCGAGCGATGCGGTGGCGCCGTGCGCGAGGCGTGTTGCAAGGGCGAGTGCCGCGGCGGGCAACTCGTCGGCGCCGTGCAGCTCGTCGACGATGCCCCAGTCGAGGCATTGCTCGGCCGGAATCGCGCGGTTGGTCAGCAGGATGTTCTTGGCGCGCACCGAGCCGGCGCGGCGCGCGAGGTAATACGACGCGCCGAGGTCCGGGCTCAGGCCGATCGCCGAATACCCGCCGCGCAGCTTCATCGCCGGTGACGCGAGCACGATGTCGGCGCACAGCGCCACCGAAATGCCGGCCCCGCCGAGCGGCCCCTGCACGGCGCTCACCACCGGCACCGACAGCGTGGCGAGCGCATGGATGGCTGGATGCAGGCGGTCGAGCATGGTCTGCACCAGCCGGTCGAGTTCATCGCGGCGCTCGACGAATTCGTTGATGTCGCCACCGGCGCAGAACTGCTTGCCGGTCGACGAGATCAGCACGGCGCCGATGTCGGCCCGCGTCGCCTGGTCGATCGCATCGGCCAGCGCCTCACCGGCTGCCGAGTCGAGCGCATTGGCCGCGTCAGGCCGGTTCAGGACGATGTGGCCGACGCCGTCGTCGATACGCCAGAGCACCGTCCGCGGCGTGGGGTTGGCGGGCTTGGCGGGGTTGGTTGGGCTCGCCATGTCAGGCCACCTTTCTCTCGCGGCCTTCCCAGAACGGGGCGCGCAACTGGGTCTTGAGGATCTTGCCGGCGCCCGACAGCGGCATGGCGTCGACGAACGACACCTGGCGCGGGCACTTGTAGCCGGCAATGCGCTGCTTGCAGTGGTCGATGAGCTCCTGCGCGGTCAGGCTCGCCCCGGCCTTCTTCACGATGAAGGCATGCACCAGCTCGCCCCACTGCTCGTCGGGCACGCCGATCACCGCGCACGAAGCAACCGCCGGATGCGTCGTGACGGCGCTCTCCACCTCGACGCTGTAGACGTTCTCGCCGCCGGTCACGATCATGTCCTTGATGCGGTCGACGATGAAGACGTAGCCGTCCTCGTCCATCCGGCCGCCGTCGCCGGTGAACATCCAGCCGTCGCGCAAGGCGGCTGCGGTCTCGGCCGGCTTGTTCCAGTAGCCAAGCATCACGCCGGGGCCGCGCACCGCCACTTCGCCGACCGCGCCGCGTGGCACTTCCTGGCCGAGCGAGTCGACGATGCGCACCTCGCAGCCGATGGCCGCACGGCCGCCCGAGCGATGGCGGCCCTTGGCGCGACCCGCGTCGCGGTGCATCTCCTGCGTCAGCACCGTGGCCATCGGCGACAGCTCGGTCATGCCGTAGAGCTGCGTGAAGCCGGCCGACGGCAACGCCTTCATCGCCCGGTCGAGCAGCCCTTCGCTGATCGGCGATGCGCCATAGAGCATGTTGCTGAAATGGCCGAGTTCATAGCGCCCGAGGTCCGGATGGTCGACCATCATCTGGATCATCGTGGGCACCAGCAGCGCTTCGGTCACGCCGTTGTTCTGGATCGCCTCGAGCACTGCGATCGGCTCGAAGCGCGGCACGATCACGTGGCGCCCGCCGCTGGCGAACATCGCGTTCATGAAGCAGCCATCGGCCAGGTGGAACATCGGCGCCGCATGCAGGCCGATGCAGCCGCGCTGGATCGCGCCTTCGGCGATCACGCCGATCGCATTGCTGTACAGGCCGCGGTGCGGCAGCATCACGCCCTTCGGCGATCCGGTGGTGCCGCCGGTGTAGAACACGCCCGCCAGGTCTTCACCGCCGCGCAGCGCGTCTTCCACCGGCTCGGCCCGCGCGAGCAGGGCTTCGTAGCCGAGCATGCCCGCGGGCGGCTCGCCGTCGCCCACATGGATGACGGTGCGCAACGAAGGGCTGCGCCGCTTGAGCTCGTCGACCATGCCGGCGAAGGCGTCGTCGACGATCAGGATGCCGGTCTGGCAGTCGTCGAGCGAGAACGCGATCTCCGCCGCGCTCCAGCGGGTGTTGATCGGGTTGACCACACCGCCGGCCCAGTACACGCCGGGGTAGTACTCGAGGTACCAATCGGAGTTGAGCGCGAGCATGCCCACGCGATCGCCAGGCTGCACGCCCAGCTGGCGCAGCATGCCGGCGAGGCGCGCGACACGATCGATCAGTTGCGCGAAGGTGCGCTCGCGTCCCTGGAAGACGGATGCGACGGCGTTCGGTGTCTGCTGGGCGGCTCGCCGCAGTCCCTGGGTCAGGTACATGGTTGTCTCCTTGTGGTTGGCGTCACGGATTGCGCTCCATCGACCGGGCAATGATCTCTTTCATGATCTCGCTGGTGCCCCCGTAGATACGCTGCACCCGCGCATCGGCGTACAGCCGGGCAATCGGGTATTCGGTCATGTAGCCGTAGCCGCCGAACAGCTGCAGGCACTCGTCCGCCGCGCGGCCCAATGTCTCGGTGGTCCACAGCTTGGCCATGGCCGCGGTGTCGGCGTCCATCGTTCCGTCGATCAGCCGCTGCACGCAGGTGTCGACGAAGGCGCGGCCGACGGTGGCCTGCGTCTTGATCTCCGCCAGCTTGAAGCGCGCATTCTGAAAGTCGAACAGCGCCTTGCCGAAGGCGCGGCGCTCACGCGTGTAGTCGAGCGTCATGCGCAGCGCCGCCTCGGTCGACGAGATCGCGCTCACGGCACACAGCGTTCGCTCGTAGGGCAGCTCGGTCATGAGGTGGCGAAAGCCCAGTCCCTCGACGCCGCCCAGCACATTGGCGGCCGGCACGCGCACGTTGTCGAAGAACAGTTCGCTGGTGTCGGCCGACTTCTGGCCGAGCTTGTCCAGCACGCGGCCGACCTTGAAGCCCGCCGCATCCTTCGTCTCGACCAGGATCAGCGAGATGCCCCGGCTGCCCGCGCCGGGGTCGGTCTTGGCGACCACCACGACCAGGTCGGCCATCGAGCCGTTGGAGATGAAGGTCTTGCTGCCGTTGATGACGTAGTCGCCGTCCCGCAACTCGGCCCGCGTTCGGATGCCCTGCAGGTCGGAACCCGCGCCGGGCTCGGTCATCGCGATCGCGCCGATCATCCGGCCCGCTGCCATCTCGGGCAGGTACTTGCGCTTCTGCGCTTCGGTGCCCTGGCCCAGAAGGTAGTGCGCCGAGATCTGATGCACGCTGATGCCGAAGCCGTAGTCGCCCGCATAGGCCAGCTCTTCCATCAGCACCGCCACATGGGCCGCGGTGCCGCCGGCGCCGCCGTAGGCTTCGGGAATGTCGGTCAGCAGCAGGCCGAGCGCACCCGCCTTCTCCCATGTCGAGCGGTCGACATGCTGCTGCTGCGCCCAGCGTTCCTGGTGCGGCGCGATCTCTTCGGCGACGAAGCGGCGCACCGCGTCGCGGTAGGTCTCGAGGTCGGCATCCATCCAGGGGCTGCGGTAGGTCGTCTCGCTCATCGTGTGGTCTCCTTGGTGTCGTAGCGCTCGACCAGGCGGAACTTCTGCACCTTGCCGGTGGCGGTGCGCGGCAGCGGCTCGGCGCTGATCAGCACCTTCTTGGGCGTCTTGAAGCCGGCCAGGCTGGCGCGGCACCAGTCGATGACAGCGGCGGCATCGACCTGGCGTCCCTCCGCCTCGACGACGACCGCGGTCACGCACTCGCCCCACAGCGGATCGGCCAGCCCGATGACCGCGCAGTCGGCGACACCGGGGAAGCGCAGGATGGCTTCTTCCACTTCGCCGGCATGCACGTTCTGGCCGCCGGTCACGATCACGTCCTTGGTCCGGCCCTTGATGAAGAGATAGCCCTCGTCGTCGATGCTGCCGAGATCGCCGGTGTGCAGCCAGCCGTCGCGGAAGGTCTCGGCGTTCTTGGCCGGATTCTTGTAGTAGCCGGTGATCGTGCCGGGCGAGCGGCCGACGATGGCGCCGGTCTCGCCCGGCGGCATGCTGCGGCCGTCGAAGTCGACCACCCGCACTTCGGCGAACAGGATCGGCTGGCCGACCGAGTCCGGCCGGCGCTCGCGGTCTTCCGGCGTGCTCACGACCAGCGTGCTGGTCTCCTGCATGCCGTAGTACTCGTACAGGCGCGGGCAGATGCGCGCCACCACGCCTTCGCGGATCGGTGCGGGCAACAGCGACCCGGCGAACACCAGCGCGCGCAGGGAGCGCAGGTCGGTGCTGTCGACTTCCGGCCGCGCGAGCAGCATCGCGCCCATGGTCGGCACCAGGTTGTAGATCGTCACGCGTTCGCTCGCCGTGAGTTCGAGCACACGCGCCGGCTCGAAGTTGGTGAGCACGTTGCGGATGCCGAACATCACGCTGCAGGCGACCCAGGCGAAGCCGACGCGCCCGTACATCGGGAACACGGTCATCACCACGTCGTCGCGCGTCACGTGCAGCGCCTGGAACATGCTGAAGAACGACGCCGCGTTGTAGTGCGTGAGCAGGTAGCACTTCGGCAGCCCGGTCGTGCCCGACGTGAGGTTGAAGTAATACGGGTCGCTCTCCTTGAGCTGCACGTCGGGCTCGGCGGCGCTGGCGCCGTCCAGCAGCGCCTCGTACGCATGCGGCGTGACGGCGTCATGCGCGGCGCCTTCGCCGAAGTCCACCTGCACGCGCACCTGCGGCATCTCCTGCTGCACCAGCGCGGCGATCTCGGCGAACTTGCGCTCCGACAGCAGCGCGACCGCATCGACCTCGCGCATCAGCGCGACCATCTCGACGGGCGCCAGCCGGTAGTTGAGCGGCAGCCCGACCAGGCCGGCCTTGGCGAGCGCGAAATAGATCTCGACCACCTCCACGCGGTTGGTGCTGAGAAAGGCCACGCAGTCGCCCTTGCGCAGGCCGAGTCCGAGCAAACCGTTGGCGAGCCGGTTGCAGCGCTCGTTCGTCTGCGCGAAGGTGAACCGGCGACCGGTGGTGGCGCAGAAGAAAGCCTCGCGCCGCGCGTCGCGTTGCGCGGCGGTGGCCAGCATGTTGCCGATCAGCATCTGACCGAGGGCCATCGCGCTCATGACGCGGTGCTCCCGACGGTCTCGGCGCGTTCGGTGCTCTGGGCGCTTCCGGCCCTTGCGCCGCGCGCCGCGAAGGCCTTGATCGCGTTCTTGTGGAACGGGTCCGAGAAGCACTCCTTCTCGAACGCCAGCGAGGTGTCGAGCACCAGGTTGACCGCATCGCGCAGATGCTTGTTGAGCGACGCCTTGGTCGAGCGGATCGCCATCCGCGATCCCGTGGCCAGCCGCGCCGCCATCGCCTGCGCCTGCTCGACGAGCTGGTCGGCCGGCACCACGCGGTTGACCAGGCCGATGCGCTCGGCCTCGACAGCGCTCAGGCTGTCGCCGGTCATCAGGTATTCCTTGGCCCGCGACATGCCCACCAGAAAGGGCCAGATCACCGCGCCGCCGTCGCCCGCCGTGACGCCGATGCGCACGTGCGGGTCGGAGATCTTCGCGTCGTCGGCCACGTAGATCACGTCGCAGAACAGCGCCAGGGTCGCACCCAGTCCGGCCGCGACGCCGTTGATGGCCGAGACGATCGGCTGCGGCATGTCGACCAGGTCCACGATGATCTTGCGCGCCTCGACGAAGAGCGCGTCGAGCTGCGCCGGCGTGATGTCGCCGAACCAGGCCAGGTCGCCGCCGGCGGAAAAGGCGCGGCCCTCGCCGGTCAGCACCACCGCGTCGACGCTGGCGTCCTGCGCGATCTGCGCGAAGACCTGCGACAGCTCGGTGTGCAAGGTCGCATTGACCGCGTTGAGCGCCTCCGGGCGATGGATTTTCACGGTCAGGACGGCGCCCGAGCGGCTGAACGAAAGCGTTTGATAGTCGGAATAGTTCATGGCTTGAAGATGAAGAAGCGGTTGCGGCGGGCTCAGCCTGCCGTCACGCCGCCGTCGACCGTGAAGCTCGCGCCGGTCACGTAGGAAGCACGCGGCGAGCACAACCAGATCACCATTTCCGCGACCTCCTCGGGTTGCGCCATGCGGCGGATGGCGGCGCGCGCGACGCCGTGCTGGAGCTTGTTGCCGGGAAAGATCGTGTCGGCGCCGGTGGTCATCGGCGTGTCGATGTAGCCGGGGCAGACCGCGTTGATGCGGATGCCGTCGCGCCCGTATTCGAGCGCCGCCGCCTTGGTCAGGCCGATCACGCCATGCTTGGCTGCACAGTAGGCCGAACCGCCCGGCGCGCCGGTCAACCCCATGATCGACGCGGTGTTGACGATGGCGCCGCCGCCGGTGCGCTGCATGGCCCGGATCTCGTGGCGCATGCAGTTGAAAACGCCGGTCAGGTTGACGTCGATCACCCGTTGCCATTGCGCCGGACTGTGGTCGACCGTCAGCAGCGGATAGCCCGCGATGCCGGCGTTGTTGAATGCGACGTCGAGCCGGCCGTGGCGTTCGACGGTCTGCGCGACCAGTGCCTCGCAATCCGCGTCCTGGCTCACGTCGGCGCGCACCGCCATCGCCTCGCCGCCCGCGGCTTCGATCAGCCGGACCGTCGCCTGCGCAGCAGCCTCGTCGATGTCGCTCACCACCAGCCGCAGCCCGTCGGTCGCGAGCTGCAACGCGGCGGCGCATCCGATGCCCGACCCGCCACCGGTGACGATGGCGACGCGTCGGCTTTCGTGGGTCGCCGAG
>JAZKDL010000323.1:0-2626 GCA_040387575.1 Pseudomonadota bacterium | reverse complement strand
TCGGGCACGCCGCACAACTTTCCCGACCAGCAAGCCGCATGGAACCAGGGAAAGATGGACCGCTGGATCCAGTTCAAGAACCAGGCGACGATGGGCTACTACCAGCGCGAGGACATCCCTTTCCAGTTCGCGCTGGCCGATGCCTTCACGCTGTGCGACGGCTACCACTGCTCCATCCTCACCGGCACCGACCCGAACCGGATCGTGTTCTGGTCGGGTTCGAACTTCAACCCGGAGCTGCGCAAGAAGGGCATCAACAGCACCGACAGCGACTCGGAACCCGTCAACTCGCGCTGCTGGCCCAGCCCGTCGAACTGGGTCGCCGACAGGGCGCAACAGACCGACGGGACCGGCCAGAAAGACCCCGCCACCGGCGCCTACAACTACAAGTACGTCAACAACTCGTTCAAGTGGGACACGCTGCCGGACGTGCTGCAGAAGGCCGGCATCAGCTGGCACATCTACCAGAACATGAACAACAACTGGACGGGCGCCATGAACGGCTGCCTGGCCTTCGAGAGCTTCCGCACCGCGCAGCCGGGTTCGCCGATCTATGAACATGGACTGACGGGCGGCCCGGCGACGGCCGACGGCGCCACCAACTTCCTCGCGAAGCTCAAGCAGGACGTCATGAACGACGCGCTGCCGCAGGTCTCGTGGGTGCTGCCGACGCAGGCCCTGGCCGAGCATCCGGGCAGCAGCGAAGGCGTTGCCGGCGCGGCCGACTTCATCTCGGACGTGCTGAGTGCGCTGACGGCCAATCCTGCGGTCTGGGCGAAGACGGCGCTGTTCGTGACCTTCGACGAGAACGACGGCTTCTTCGACCATCTGGCCATGCCGGCGGTGCCTTCCTACGATGCCAACGGCAGCCTGATGGGCAAGTCCACCGTGCCGCTGGACGGCGAGTATTTCGACGCCTCGGTCGGCAGCTACCTGAGCGCACTGGACACCACCAGCGGCAAGGTTCGCCCCTGGGGACTGAGCTCGCGCGTGCCGATGTACGTGGTGTCGCCGTGGAGCAAGGGCGGCTGGGTCAACTCGCAGGTGTTCGACCACACCTCGATGGGCATGTTCCTGGAGAAGCGCTTCGGCATCACGGTGGACGCGATCAGCCCGTGGCATCGCGCGATCAGCGGCGACCTCACCACCTGCTTCGACTTCGTCAGCCCGAACGATCCGGTCGTGCCCAAGCTGCCCGACACGAGCAACTATCCCGCGATCAATGCGGCGCAGAAGCTGCTGCCGACCGGCCCGGTGACCACAGCGCCCGGCACGCCGCAGCCGCTGTTCCAGGAAACCGGCACGCGCTTCTCGCGTGCGCTGCCTTACGAACTGCACACCAGCGCACGCGTCGAGCCGCGCGGCTTGCTGCAGCTGGTCTTCTCGAACACCGGCACGCAGGGCGCGGTGTTCCATGTGTACGACAAGCTGCACCTGGACCGCATTCCGCGCCGCTACACCGTGGAGGCCGGCAAGCAGCTCAACGACTACTGGAACACCGGCGCCACCGACAGCGGCAAGTACGAGCTGTGGGTCTACAGCAGCAACGGCTTCGTGCGCAGCTTCAAGGGCGACACGCTCGCCGCCGACACCGCGACCTTCAAGCCCGAGGCGCAGGTCTGCTACGAGCCGGCCACCGGACAGGTCTATCTGAAGGTGCACAACACCGGCACGGCGGCGGGCACGGTCACGGTGAAGTCCAACGCCTACCGGACCGACGGGCCCTGGTCGCTCGACGTGGCGGCGGGCGACACCGGCACGCTGCACTGGAACCTGGACGACAGCGGCCATTGGTACGACTTCACCGTGGCGGCCGACAACGCCGAGCGCCGCTTCTCGGGCCGCGTGGAAACCGGCAAGCCCGGCGTGAGCGACCCGGCGATGGCGCTGCACCTGTCGGCGCAAAGCTGATGCGGACTCGTCATATGTCGAAAGCAGATATGCACATCGTCACGCATCACCAGGTCCGCAAGCCATCGCGTCTGCGTCCCCTGGCCGCAGCACTCGGTCTGGGCTGCATCGCAGGACTTGCCGCTGCGCAGACCGTGCCGATCCAGTGGAACTCCACCACGAAGAACCTGGGCATCGGCACCAATGCCAGCGCCACCGGCGTCACCGGTTCCAACAACCAGGCGATCGGCGGCAACGCCGGCAACAACGTCACGACCCAATGGAACCTGGCCATCGGCGAGGCGGCCGGCACCAACGTGAGCGGCGGCAACGCCAACACGGCCATCGGCTACAACGCCGGCCAGAACGTGGTCGGCGGCTGGAACCAGTCGATGGGCCGCAGTTCCGGGCAGAACGTCACCGGCAACTACAACAATGCCACCGGCTTCTGGGCCGGTACCGATGTGACGGGTTCCAACAACGTTGCCAACGGAACGAACGCGGGCCGGAGCGTCGTCGGCAGCAACAACATCGCCACCGGGAACGGCGCCGGCAACAACGTCAGCACCAACTGGAATCTCGCCATCGGCGAAGGCGCGGGCACCAACGTGAGCGGCAAGAACGCCAACCAGGCGATCGGCTATTACGCGGGCACCAACGTGGTCGGCGGCTGGAACCAGTCCTTCGGCCGCAGCGCGGGCCAGAACGTCACGGGCGACTACAACAACGGCACCGG
>JAZKDL010000322.1:0-6424 GCA_040387575.1 Pseudomonadota bacterium | reverse complement strand
TCGACTGCTGGCCGAGCACCGCCCGCGCGCCGTGCTCAACTTCGCAGCCGAGTCGCACGTCGACCGCTCGATCCACGGGCCCGAAGACTTCGTGCAGACCAACGTGCTGGGCACCTTCCGCCTGCTCGAATCGGTGCGCGGCCACTGGAACACGCTGCCGGCCGACGAGAAGGCCGCCTTCCGCTTCCTGCACGTCTCCACCGACGAGGTCTACGGCAGCCTGTCGGCCACCGACCCGGCCTTCACCGAAGAGCACAAATACGAGCCCAACAGCCCGTACTCGGCCAGCAAGGCCGCCAGCGACCACCTCGTGCGCGCCTGGCACCACACCTACGGCCTGCCGGTGCTCACCACCAACTGCTCCAACAACTACGGCCCGTATCACTTCCCCGAGAAGCTGATCCCGCTGATGATCGTCAACGCACTGGCCGGCAAGAACCTGCCCGTGTACGGCGACGGCATGCAGGTGCGCGACTGGCTCTACGTCAAGGACCACTGCAGCGCCATCCGCCGCGTGCTCGAAGCCGGCCGCCTGGGCGAGACCTACAACGTCGGCGGCTGGAACGAGAAGCCCAACATCGAGATCGTGAAGACGGTCTGCGCGTTGCTCGACGAACTGCGCCCGCGTGCCGACGGCCAGCCGTACAGCGCGCAGATCAGCTACGTCACTGACCGCCCCGGCCACGACCGCCGCTACGCCATCGACGCACGCAAGCTCGAACGCGAACTCGGCTGGAAGCCCGCCGAGACCTTCGACAGCGGCATCCGCAAGACCGTCGAGTGGTACCTCGCCAATGGCGACTGGGTGCAGAACGTGCAGAGCGGTGCGTACCGCGAATGGGTCGAGAAGCAGTACGACCCTTCCTCCGCAGCGGGCAAGGCCACCGCATGAAGCTCCTGCTCCTGGGCAAGGGCGGGCAGGTCGGCTGGGAGCTGCAGCGCAGCCTGGCGCCATTGGGTGAACTGGTCGCGCTGGACTTCGACAGCACCGACTTCCATGCCGACTTCAGCCATCCCGAACAGCTCGCCGAAACCGTCCTGAAGGTCCGGCCCGACGTCATCGTCAACTCGGCCGCCCACACCGCGGTCGACAAGGCCGAGAGCGAAGTCGACTTCGCGCGCAAGCTCAACGCCACCTCGCCCGGCGTGGTGGCGCAGGCCGCGCAGCAGATCGGCGCGCTGATGGTCCATTACTCCACCGACTACGTCTTCGACGGCAGCGGCAGCACGCCCTGGCAGGAAGACGACGCCACCGGGCCGCTGAGCGTCTACGGCCAGACCAAGCTCGAAGGCGAGCAGTTGGTTGCGCAGCACTGCGCACGCCACCTGATCTTCCGCACCAGCTGGGTCTATGCCGCACGCGGCGGCAACTTCGCCAAGACCATGCTGCGCCTGGCCAAAGAGCGCGAGCGCCTGACCGTCATCGACGACCAGTTCGGCGCGCCCACCGGCGCCGAGCTGCTGGCCGACGTGACGGCACACGCCATTCGCGCCACGCTGCAGGACCCGGCCAAGGTCGGCCTGTACCACCTGGTGGCCGGCGGCGAGACCAGCTGGCATGGCTATGCGCGCTTCGTGCTCGAACAGGCCAAGGCTGCGGGCGTCGAACTCAAGGCATCGCCCGACGCGGTCGATGCCGTGCCCACCAGTGCGTTCCCCACGCCGGCCAAGCGTCCGCAGAACTCGCGCCTGAATACCGCCAAGCTGCAATCCACCTTCGGCCTGGTCCTGCCGCACTGGCAGACGGGCGTCGCGCGCATGCTGCGCGAAACCCTTTGAATCGGAAAACTCCATGACGACGCAACGCAAGGGCATCATCCTGGCCGGCGGCTCCGGCACGCGCCTGCACCCGGCCACGCTCGCGATCAGCAAGCAGCTGCTGCCGGTCTACGACAAGCCCATGATCTATTACCCGCTGAGCACGCTGATGCTCGGCGGCATCCGCGACGTGCTGATCATCAGCACCCCGCAGGACACGCCGCGCTTCGAGCAACTGCTCGGCGACGGCAGCCAGTGGGGCATGAACCTGCAGTACGCCGTGCAGCCGAACCCGGACGGCCTGGCGCAGGCCTTCATCATCGGCGAGAAGTTCCTGGGTGATGCACCCGCAGCACTGGTGCTGGGCGACAACATCTTCTACGGGCATGACTTCCAGACCCTGCTGGGCGATGCGGATGCCAAGACCGACGGTGCGACCGTGTTCGCGTACCACGTGCAGGACCCCGAGCGCTATGGCGTGGTCGAATTCGATGCCCAGGGCAAGGCCCGCAGCATCGAAGAGAAACCCGCGCAGCCCAAGAGCAGCTACGCGGTGACCGGCCTGTACTTCTACGACAACCAGGTCGTGGAGATCGCCAAGGCCGTCAAGCCCAGCCCGCGCGGCGAACTCGAGATCACGGCCGTGAACCAGGCGTACCTGGAAGCCGGCCGACTGAACGTTCAGATCATGCAGCGCGGCTACGCGTGGCTGGACACCGGCACGCACGAGAGCCTGCTCGAGGCCGGCCAGTTCATCGCCACGCTGGAACACCGCCAAGGGTTGAAGATCGCCTGCCCTGAAGAGATCGCCTGGCGCGCCGGCTTCATCGACAGCGCCCAACTGCAAAAGCTGGCCGCGCCGCTGCAGAAGAACGGCTATGGCAAATACCTGAACCACCTGCTGGCCGAAGGGGTGCGCGCATGAAGGCCACGCCGACAGCGATCCCCGACGTCATCGTGATCGAGCCGAAGGTCTTCGGCGATGCGCGCGGCTTCTTCTTCGAGAGCTTCAACGGCAAGGCTTTCGACGAGGCCGTCGGGCGGCACATCGAGTTCGTCCAGGACAACCATTCGCGTTCCACCAAGGGTGTGCTGCGCGGGCTGCACTATCAGATCCAGCAACCGCAGGGCAAGCTGGTGCGCGTGGTGCGCGGTGCGGTGTTCGATGTGGCGGTTGATATTCGCAAGGCGTCGCCGACGTTTGGGAAGTGGGTCGGGATGGAGCTGTCGGAAGAAAATCACCGAATGCTCTGGGTGCCTCCGGGCTTTGCGCACGGGTTCATCGTGCTGAGCGAATCGGCCGACTTTCTGTACAAGACCACCGACTACTACGCGCCTGCGCATGAGCGCTGCATCGCCTGGGACGATCCGGCATTGGCAATCGTCTGGCCCGATGGCCTGAGCCCCACGCTGTCCGCCAAGGACCAGGCAGGCCAGCGGCTCGGCACGGCCGAGGTCTTTGAATGAATCCACATGCCGCGCCGCGCACCTCATTGCCCGCGATGGTGGGTAGCGCATGGACCCATCGTCAGCTCGTTCTGGCCTTGATCCAGCGAGAGGTCGTCGGCCGCTATCGCGGTTCGATGATGGGACTGCTGTGGTCGATGCTCAACCCGCTCCTGATGCTGCTGGTCTATACATTTGTGTTTTCCGTGGTGTTCAAGGCGCGCTGGCCGTCGAATTCCGGTGCTGATCAGCCCGGTCAGTTTGCCGCGGCATTGTTCGTCGGCCTGATCGTCCACGGCATCTTTGCCGAGGTGGTGAACAAGGCTCCGGGATTGGTGCTGGCCAACGTCAACTACGTGAAACGGGTGGTCTTCCCACTGGAAATCCTTCCTATCGTGGCCATGGGCTCGGCGCTGTTCCATGCGGCGGTGAGTGCTGTCGTGCTCGTTGTCGGGTTGCTGCTGCTGCGCGGCTCGATATCCTCGACGGCATTGCTCTTCCCGCTGGTGCTTCTGCCTTTGACGCTCATGACCATGGGGTTCGCCTGGGGCCTCGCATCGCTCGGCGTTTTTCTGCGGGATGTCGGGCAGATCGTGGGCACGTTCACGGCGGTGCTGCTGTACCTGTCGCCGGTGTTCTTTCCGATCAGCGCGGTGCCTGCCTTTCTGCAGCCGTGGATGCATCTGAATCCGCTGACCTTCGTGATCGAGCAAGCGCGAGCCGTTCTGATATTCGGGCAGCCACTGCATTGGGCGGGCTGGGCGATGTACAGCCTGGCGTCGGTCGTCGTTGCGTGGTTGGGTTACGCGTTCTTTCAAAAGACCAGGAATGGATTTGCCGATGTCCTCTAGCCGCATCGCTGTGCGGATGTCGGGAGTGAGCAAGTCCTACCCGATCTTTTCCACGCCACGTGACCGTCTGAAGCAATTCGTCCTCCCGCGTCTTCAGCGCTGGTTCGGGATGAAGGCACAGAATTATTTTCGCGAGTTCTGGGCGCTTCGCGACGTGTCCTTTGAACTGCGCCAGGGTGAGGCGATCGGCATCATCGGACGCAACGGCTCGGGCAAGTCGACCCTGCTGCAGATCCTGTGCGGAACGCTGCGGCCCACCACGGGCGAGGTCGAAGTGCAAGGCCGAGTCGCTGCACTGCTGGAGCTTGGGGCCGGATTCAATCCCGAGTTCACCGGCCGCGAAAACGTTTATCTGAATGCGGCGCTGTTGGGCCTGACACGAGAGCAGATCGACGCACGCTTCGATTCGATTGCCGAGTTCGCGGAGATCGGCGAATTCCTCGAGCAACCCGTCAAGCTGTACTCCAGCGGCATGTTCGTGCGCCTTGCTTTCGCCGTGATTGCGCACGTCGACGCCGACATCCTGGTCATCGATGAAGCGCTGGCGGTCGGCGATGCGCTGTTCACCCAGAAGTGCGTGCGTTTCATTCGCAAGTTCAAGGAGCACGGCTCGTTGATCTACGTCAGCCACGACTCGGGTTCGGTGATGGCCCTGTGTGACAAGGCGCTGTGGCTGCAGCGTGGCGAAGTGCGCGGCCTGGGCAGTGCCAAGGAGGTCTGCGAAGGCTATCTGGACGATCTTTTCAGTTCGCTTGAGACGCAGGCCACGGCGACCGAGCCCGCTGCCAAGGCGCCCGGCAAGCGTGTCCAGATCCAGCGGCTGCGCGAGCCCGGTCTGGTCTGGCGGGATCAGCGTACCGATCTCGTCAACGGCAGCACACTGCGCAACGACGTCGAAGTGTTCCGTTTCCAGGAAAACCAGGACAAGGCTTTCGGTGGCACGGATGCAGTCATCGATCGCGTCGTGCTGCTCGATTCCGAGCGCAATCCGCTGAGCTGGGTCGTTGGCGGCGAGAAGACGATCGTCCGCATCGAGGCGCATGCGCGCGTGCCCTTGAACCGGCCGATCTTCGGCTTCATGTTGCGCGATCGACTGGGTCAGAACATCTTCGGCGACAACAGTTATCTGAGCCATGCGGAAAGCAGTGTTGCCGTTGAAGCCGGGGAACGTGTGGTCGGTGAGTTCGAGTTCTTCATGCCCTGGCTGGCCCAGGGCGATTACGTCATTCAGGTGGCGCTCGCAGACGGGACGCAACAGGAGCACCGACAGGTGCATTGGATCCATGACGCGGTGGTATTGCGTGCGCACCATGACGCGATCGCCACAGGCCTGATCGGCATTCCGATGATCGACATTCGCATCGCGGTCGACGATGTCCCGGAGGCAGTGGAAGCGTGACGCAAGAACATTCTTGGTTGCAGGGCGCTGCGCGTCGCGCGATCGGTCTTGCGCGCAAGCCGATGCTCGCAGTGCGGGCATTCCGTCAGACGTTCGCGTACTACGGCTCGCCTCGACTCGTAGCGAACAAGGCATGGCGAGCGTTGCGTCAGGAAGGTTGGCAGGGCGTATTGCGACGGGCCAAGACGATTCTGCAGACAGCAGGTGCCGCCGATCTGGCCCAAGGCTGGGCAGGTCCGGCGCGCGGCTTGTTTGCCGTGCCGCCGCCATGCGATGCATCCTTCTCACCGCTGGTCAGCGTCATCGTGCCGAACTTCAATCATGCGAAGTATCTGCGCGAGCGGCTCGACGCGATCTATCGGCAGGACTATCCGAACTTCGAGGTGATCCTGCTCGACGATGCGTCGTCCGACGACAGCGTTGGCGTGCTGCGCGAATACGCTGATCGCCACGCCGCCAACACGTCGCTGCATGTCAACGCAAAGAACTCCGGTGGCGTGTTCCACCAGTGGAAAAAGGGCCTGGCACTCGCCCGCGGAGACCTGATCTGGATCGCCGAGAGCGACGACTATTGCGACCCGACGCATCTCTCCGAGCTGGTGCGCTTCTTTCGCAACGAAGCCGTCATGCTCGCGTTCTGCCGCAGCGAGTTCGTGCGGGGCGATGAAGGCAAGACGGAATGGAGCACCGACGAAGCGTTGGCCGACTGCCTTGGCGCGGTCGTGCGACAGCCATTCGTGCAGTCGGCGCATCGCCTGGTCAACCATGGCTGGGGCAAGAAGAACCTGGTGGTGAACGCCAGCAGCGCGGTCTTTCGGCACCCCGGCGCACTGCCCCTGCTGGACGACGAGGCGTGGACGCGCTTGCGTCTCTGCGGCGACTGGATCTTCTACCTGCACCTGATACGTGGCGGATTGGTCGGGTACACGCCCAACACCACCAACTACTACCGCCAGCACGGCGAAGGCAC
>JAZKDL010000321.1:0-5765 GCA_040387575.1 Pseudomonadota bacterium | reverse complement strand
ATCAGGCCGGTTCGCAAAGCCATTTCTAAGCACGCCCGATCATGGATCTGAGTCCTTCATCCCGCGATATGACAGGTCGGTACCCCAGTTCGCGCTGCGCCTTGCCGGTGTCGAGCGTGAAGGGCGCACCGATGAGTCGCAGCATCTGCCGCGTGATCGGCGGTTCGCCCTTTCGCGAAAAGGCGCGCCAGATCCACTCCATCACGCTTGCCATGGCCCAGGCCACCGGCAGCGGTGCGGAAGCGCGCGGCGGGTCGATGCCGCGAGTGCGCAGCAGGCCGGAGATCACCTCCTTGAGCGTGCTGTCGTCCGCGTCGCCGACGAAGTACGCTTCGCCGCCGCTTCCCTTCTCGGCTGCCAGCTCGAGCGCATGGCACACGTTGTCCACGTGCGCGGTGGACATGCTCTGCGAACCATCGCCGACCCAGCGGAACTGGCCGGCCTTCACGTTCTCGACCATGTGATCGAGCGTCGGCATGCCCGCGCCCCAGATCATCGGCGGACGCACAACGATGGTCTCGAACACGCCTGGGCGATTGGCGCCCAGCACCAGCGCTTCACTGCGGGCCTTGGACGCACTGTAGGGCGCCCATGAGCGCTCCTGGCGCGGAAGAGATTCGGTGGCCTGCAACAGGGGGGCCATGTCGCCCATCACCACCGCTGCTGCGCCGAGCTGCACGAAACGCGTGACCGAAGCCGCCGCTGCCGCCTTCAGCAGATTGGCAGTGCCTTCGACGTTCGTGCGCTCGAAATCAGCCGGCTCGCCCCACAACTTGAACAGCGCCGCCACATGAATCACAACGCTGCATCCGAGCACGGCGTTCGACATCGAGGCCGGATCGTCGAGGGAGCCGCGCACGGCTTGCGCGCCGTGCTTTTCTACAATTCGCATCGCTTCGTCGCTGCGCGCAAGTGCTCGCACCTGCCACCCCTGCGCGACAAGACGTTCGATCAGGCGGCCCCCAACGAAGCCGGAACCGCCTGAAACCAGGCATGTGGAAACCATAAAGCACCTTTGTGTATCATCGATACATGAAATATATATCATTGATATACACCGGTCAAGTGACGGGTCGACGAGGATAGGGATGGACAAAGAGACGGCGATTCTGGATGGCGCCCTGGCGCTCCTCGAGGCACAAGGCCCCGGCGGTCTGACCACGCGGGCGGTCTGCGAAGCCGCAGGCGTCAAGGCACCCACGCTCTACCACTACTTCGGTGACAAGGATGGTCTGGAGCTGGCCGTCATTCGGCGCGGCCTCGCAGACTTCATGCTGCTCAAGCGGCAGCCCACCACGTTGGCCGACCCCCTCGACCAACTCCGCGAGGGCTGGGACGTCGCGCTCGAATTCGCACTCCAGCATCCTGCGCTTTATGCGCTGCTGTCCCAGCATGTGCGCGCACAACCCGCCTTGATCGCCGACGCCTACGCGTTGATGCAGTCACGGGTTCAGCGACTGGTGGACATGGGCCGCTTTCCCGGGCCGGTCGAAGCCACGGCGCGGGCCGTGTGGGCTGCGTCCCAGGGGGCGCTTTCATTGGTGCATCTGGCTGTTTCTCGGGAAGAGATCGAATCGGTCAGTGATCTGCTGTTCAGCGCCGTGGTCGACGGACTGTCCAAGAACACATCCTGGGCAACATCCCAATCAGTGCCCTAGGGATGCGCCGCATGATCCCTCCAGCCGAAGAGCGGATGATGCAGCGCTGAAAACTGCGCAATTGGGCTTGCGGCGCGTAAGCGTTACGTGCGCGGCATCTTCTCGGAATCGCTCAAGGCCGCCGCGCGGAAAGCGGGCAGGGTTTCACAGTGTTCGGCCAAGGTGATCAGCGAGGCGTGCGCAGTGGATGACAGCACTTCATCCATTCGGTCCTGCATGTACCAGACCAGCGTGGTGATCATGACGTCGGCATGAGTGAGAGTTGGTCCGCAGGCATAGGGCGCGACAAGGCGGCGGGCGAGTTCGTCGAGGCCGGCTCTGGCCTGGCCAAGGCAGCGGTCAAGCCAGTCGATGCTTCGATGTTCCGGCGGATGGAAGTGCCTCTCATAGACCACCGCCGCGACCTTTTCGAGGGTGCCTTGCGCCAGTGACGTCATCTGGAGGATGCGCCGGCGCGCAGTGCCGGAGTCGGGCATCAACGCCGCGGCGCCCGCATGCTCGTCGAGGTGATCAAGGATGGCGGCGCTGTCGATGAGTACCTCGCCATCATCGAGAACGAGGGCCGGGATCCGGATCAGAGGGTTGATCTTGCCGACCGCCGCTGCATCGCCAAAGATCGAACGGGTGTCGCGGGTGAAGCGTATGCCGTAGTGATGCAATGCGATGGCAATGCGGCGGGTGACGGGGCTGTCATATTGGCCGACAAGGATCATGGGGCGGGTCTCCGAGAAAAGAACTTTTCGATCCTATCGTTGTACTTGGGGCACCCGGCGATACGCTGACGGCAGGGCCGGCGGTCGTCAATCGACACGCAGCGAGCGGTATTCAGCGGCTCAGGCGTTCTTCGCCCGCCCCAGCCGAGACCGCGGTGCTGCTGGCCGTGACGCGCGACAACGCGATCTGGCGGGTGCCGTTGATGAGCGACGGCACGGCCACCAAGGTCGGCGTGTACATCCAGATAGGCGACGCTGCCGGTGGCGGGGCGGGCGATGTATTCGCATGCCGGCAGCAGGATCGCCGGGGAGGTCAGGTAAGGCGAGCCGCGACGGACGCGGCTTCCGATCAAGTCCGTCGTTGGCGGCCGTGCCGGCGTTCGATGTCCAGCAAGGCTTCGTCTTGCTCGGCTTCGGGCCACAGCGCCGGAAAATAGAAGCGCAATGCATGCCGAGGCACGGCGAAACGCACCTTGCCGTAGGGTGAGTCGCTGGCAAGAAATCCATGACGAAGCAGGGCGGACAACGTCTCCGTGGCAACGCGATCGCCGAGTCCCGTCATGGCTTTGAAATCCGCCCGGCTGAGCTCGGGCTGCGCTGCGAAAAGGTAGTGCAACGGCACCAGCGCTTCCTTGCGGACCCCTGATCGCTGGGTGGACTCTTCAAAGGTCAGGGCAGCCAGGATGCGGTCACGCATGCCGCTTACGTCCAGTTGCTTTGCCATGAACCGCACCTGGTCGACGCATACCTCCAACGTATAGCGGATCCAGTCCATGAGGCCGGCTTGCGTGAGATTGCCGCGACCGTCCAGGTCGCCGCGGCGATGCTCATCTGCAGCCTGAAGCTCGGCCTTGTAGCGCGCCTCGGTTCGGGCGAACCCGCGCAATGGAGACCACAGTCCACCGGTCAGCCCCATGGCGTACAGCACCAGATGGGTATGCAGCCGTGCCACGCGGCCGTTGCCATCGAGCAAAGGGTGAATCCATGCCAGCCGATGATGCGAAGCCGCTGCGGCAACGATCGAAGCCTCGCCGCGCCGGACCAAGCCGTAGGTCTCGGACCATCGGGCCATGAACCGCGGCAGCGATTCGGCCGTGGGCGGCTCGTGCCGGCCGACGGCGACCTGCCGTTGACGAAGCTCGCCCGGCACCATGACCGTCCCGTCGCTCAAGCGACGATCGTCGTCGGTGAGTTCAGCGAAGAGCTGCAGGTGCAGCCACAGCACGGCATCGGTGGAGTACAGCCACTTGATCACGTTCTCACCGGCGGCCAGGCGCTGGTCGATCACGTCTTCGCAATGCTTTTCAGTGAGGATGTGCGCCAGTGCAAGCCGCTGTTTGCGCGCCAGGTCGGCGTTCTGGGAAAAATCCCGCTGCAGTGCTTTTTCTATCTCGCTGGGACGCGTGTGTTCGCCCTCCAGCCGATTCGTGTAGTACGAGTTCATGCTGCGCAGGAGGGACCGAAGTTCGACCTGGGCAGCCACGATGGCGGAGCTTCCCAAGGCCGTTGAGGCACGGGTCAGATCGCTGGAAAGCTCGAGGAGCGGCGCGAGTTGCGCCTCTCCGGGCATCAGGGGCTCGAACTGATGCGGGGCGTCATAGTGGTCGATGATCTGCGGCTTCATCTGCGAGATTTTAAGCCGCCATTTTTCATTGGAGATTTCTCGATTTCTGCAAGAAGAAATGCGAGATTAACCGTGCCCGATGCCGGGCAGGTCGAACCGTCAGCTCAAGCGTTCTTCGCCCGCCCCAGCAACGCCCACAGCAGGATCGCGCCGAAGGTCGCGGTCCCGATGCCGCCGAGCGCGAACTGGCCGAACTTCAGCGTGAAGTCGCCGGTGCCGATGATCAGCGTGATGGCGGCGACGATCAGGTTGCGGTTCTGCGAGAAGTCGACCTTGTTGTCGACCCAGATCTTGGCGCCGGCCACCGCGATCAGGCCGAACACGACGATGCTCACGCCGCCCATCACCGGCAGCGGAATCGCCTGGATCAGCGCGCCGAACTTCGGGCTGAAGCCCAGCACCAGCGCGATCAGCGCGGCCACCACGAACACCGCGGTCGAGTAGATGCGGGTGGCGGCCATCACGCCGATGTTCTCGGCATAGGTGGTCACGCCGGTGCCGCCGGCCATGCCGCTCACCACCGTCGCCACGCCGTCGCCGATGAAGGCGCGGCCGGTCAGTCGGTCGAGGTTGCGGCCGGTCATGGCGGTCACGGCCTTCAGGTGGCCCAGGTTCTCGGCCACCAGGATGATCGCGACCGGCGCGATCAGCAGCATCGCGTTGGCCGTGAAGACCGGCGTGGTGAAGGCCGGCGCGCCGAACCAGGCCGCGGCAGCGATGCCGCTCAGGTCGACCGGCTTGCCAAGGCCGAGGCCGTTGGTCAGCACCGCGTACAGCACGGTGGCGAGGATCAGGCCGACCAGGATCAGCAGGCGCTGCAGCATGCCGCGCGCGAACACCGCCACCAGCCCGACGCACAGAAAGGTCGCGGCCTGCATCCAGGCGTCGAAGTTGCTCGCGGCCATGTTCTTGATGGGCACGCTCGCCAGGTTGAGGCCGATGACGGCCACCACCGCGCCGGTCACGACCGGCGGCATGAAGCGCTCGATCCAACCGGTGCCGAGCGCCTGCACGATCGCGCCGATGGCGATGTACACCACGCCGCAGGCGACGATGCCGCCCAGCGCGACCGCGATGTTGGCGTTCGGCCCGCTGCCCGCATAGCCACTGGCCGCGATCACCACGCCGATGAAGGCGAAGCTCGAACCCAGGTAGCTCGGCACCCGGCCGCCGGTGATGAAGAAGAAGATCAGCGTGCCGACGCCGCTCATGAGGATGGCGATGTTGGGGCTGAAGCCCATGAGGATCGGCGCCAGCACGGTGGCGCCGAACATGGCGATCACGTGCTGCAGGCCCATGAGCAGGGTCTGCGGCCAGGGCAGGCGCTCGTCGGGCGCGACCACGGCGCCCTGGGTGGCGCGGACTTCGCGCCAGCCGGCGCGGATCGGATTGCTGGTGTGCATTGGATGTCTCTTTGGTTGTTGTTCGTCGGAACGGGGAAGGGAGGCGGGGCCGAACTATAGCGACCCGCGGAAGGGCTGGCATTGCCTCCTGCGCGAGCGCGTCTTGTTCGATGGTTGGCGCTCCTATCATCGACCGCATGTCCGTCATGTCCCGCCCGCCGCGCGCGCTTCATCCAGTGCCCGTTCCCGCTTCCTTCGAACTCGCCGACCCCGATCGACGGCGCCTGCAACGTGCCGCAGCGGCGGCCGATATCGGCGGCGCGCTGCAGCCCGCGCAGCAGGCGCTGATCCATCGCCGGGGCTGGATGCGGATGCTCGCGCCGCGTGCCGTCGGCGGCGCGGAGATGCCGCTGCCCGACGCGGTGCG
>JAZKDL010000320.1:0-1745 GCA_040387575.1 Pseudomonadota bacterium | reverse complement strand
TGCCGATGGGTTCGCGCAGGCGCTGTTGGCGGGCATCGGCGTAGAGCGCGAAGAAGGAGGGCGGGATATCGATCTGGTAGTCGTCGGACATGAGGTGAAAAATGCGGTGAGCCGCGATGTTCTCACTCCGCCGCGCCGCTACCCGGTTGCGACTGGATGCGTTACGTAACGAATGGGTACATAGCACCTCGAAACCGCCACCACCGCCCGGCCTCCGGGCGGCGTTCTTCAACGAAAAGCCTTGTCGATCAAGCACTTGGCGCTGTTTCCACTGCCGTTCGCGGAACGCGCCGTCGTTCGGCACGCAAGTTGCGCAGTAATTTGCTTTGATCGCTTCGCGCGACACCCAACCGCTGACCGCTCGACGCCATGCAGTCGCTCGACATTGCCGCCCTCGCCGCGCGCCACCAGGCGCTGTGGTTGCTGCTCGCCTGGAGCCTGGTGTTCGCGACCTTCCTGTCGGCCTGGAACGTGGCAGGCCTGGGCGAGCACGACGGCCGGCGCCCGGTGCGCATCACCGGCTGGACCGTGACCGGATTGCTCTGGGGCAGCGGTCTGTGGGCTTCCCAGCAACTCGGCATCGCCGCGGTCACACCGCCAAGCGGCATCGTGATCGCCTTGCCGCTGTGGCCGCTGCTCGTCGCCGGCATGGCCGCCGCCGCGGGCAACGCGTTGCCGATGTCGGCGATCTGGCGTTCGGCCCTGGCCGGGATGCTTGCGTTGGCGGGCATCGCCGGCAGCATCGTGGGTGCGCTGGCGCCGATGGACCGCGCGTTGTTCGGGCTGCTCTGCGTGCTGGCGGCGCTGCTCTGGCTGCGCGTGTGCATGCGCGCGGCGCGCCGGCCGGCTGGCAGCCAGGGCGGCTGGCCGACCTGGGGCCGCGCCGCGACCGGCGCGCTGATCGCCATGTTGCTGTCCGCTGGCGCCGGCTGGGGCATCCAGCGCAATGCCACGCGCGTGCCGATGCCGGAGGGCGATGCGCAATGGGCGTTGCTGCTGGCCGTGGTGCTGCCGTCGGCGGCATTGGCGCTGGCCACGGCCTTCGCAATGCGTTGCTATCGCGTGCTCGGCGCCCGTGCGCAACGCGAAGCCACGCGGCTCGGCGCCTTCGTCGCGAATGCGCCCGACGGGTTGATCACGGCCGACCGAGAAGGCCGCCTCCTCACCATCAACCCCGCGGCGCTCGGCGTGCTGGAGCGCCGCTTGGACGACGTGCTGGGCCGCGACGCCGGCCATGTGCTGGCGCCCGGGGACGCGTCCTTCGCGGACTGGCTGCACCGCGAGCCGGGCGCCGTCACCGCGGGCCCGCACGACTTCGAAACCACGGCCGAGCGCCCGGACGGCAGCGCGCTCGCGTTGCGCCTCGCCGTGAGCCGTGTCACGCCGGACGCGGTGCTGGACAGCGATGGCCCCTGCTTTGTGATCATGCTGTCCGACCTGGGCCGCCGCAAGGCGATGGAAAACGCGTTGCGCGTGAGCGAGCAGCAGGCCCGTTCGCTGGCGAGCAACATCCCCGGCGTGTCGTTCCGCAGCCGGGTCGACGCGCGGCTCAGCACGCTGTTCGTGAGCCCGGCCATCGTCGAGCTGATCGGCTGGCCGGCTGAAGACTTCACCAGCGGCCGCCGCGCGTTGGGTGAACTGATCCATCCGGCCGACCATGAACGCGTGGTCGACGAGATGCGCGCCGCCATCGCCACCGGGCGCAGCTACGTGACCGAATACCGTTTGATGCACCGCGACGGCGG
>JAZKDL010000319.1:12577-15342 GCA_040387575.1 Pseudomonadota bacterium | reverse complement strand
GCGCCTGCGCCGGCGTGTAGTGCTGGGCGTAGAGCTCCAGCACGATGTCCTTCACGCCCTCGACGTGCGCCGCGACGGCGCGCGCCGCTTCTTCCGGCTCGCCGCGCCGGCAGGCCGCGACGATCAGCCGATGGTCCTCGTTCGAGCTGCGGTTGAAGCCCGCGAGCGACAGCTGCATGAAGGACATGCGCTGGATGTGGCCCTGCAGCATCGCGAGGATCTGCTTGGACAGCGGCTTGTCCGCCGGCCCGTAGAGCAGGCCGTGAAAGCGGGCGTTGAGTTCGCTGAAGGCCCAGGCATGGTCGGCCTCGTCCATCTGCGCGACCAGGCTGTCGGCCTCGTCGAGCTCGGCCGGGGTGAGCAGCGGCGCGGCGGTGCGCATCAGGTGCGGCTCGACCATCATGCGCAGCTCGAAGGCGTCGCGCAGCTGGCCCAGCGTGAGCTCCTTGACGATCGCGCCGCGGTTCATCAGCAGCTCGACGAAGCCGTTGGCCTCCAGCGTGCGCAATGCCTCGCGCACCGGGATCTTGCTCACGTGGAACAGGTCGGCCAGCTCGTCCTGGCGCAGCGCGCGGCCGGGGCCGAGCAGGCCGCGCACGATGGCTTCCTGCAGCAGCCGCACGATGTGGTCGGTCGACAGCCGGCCGCCGGCCGCCTCGCGGTGCGCGCGGGCCAGTTGCGCCAGCGGCGTCTCGCCGCCAGGACGCACGAGCAACGGGCTAGCGGCCATGGCCTTCGTGGATCTTGTCGCGGATGAAGCCGCAGATCTCGTTGAAGAGCGGCGTCTCCTGCATCTCGGCGCGGCGCGGCCGCGGGAACGGCACGCGGATGTCGGCCACGATGCGCGAGGGCCGCGCGTTCATCACCAGCACGCGGTCCGACAGGAACACCGCCTCGCGGATGCTGTGGGTGATGAAGATCGCGGTCTTGCGCACCTCGTCCCACAGCTGCGCGAGCGCGATGTTCATGTCGTCGCGGGTGATCGCGTCGAGCGCCGAAAAGGGCTCGTCCATCATCAGCAGTTGCGGGTCGTTGATGAGCCCGCGGCAGATCGCCACCCGCTGGCGCATGCCGCCCGACAGCTCGGCCGGCCGCTTGTCGCGGAAGGCCCAGAGGCCGGTGAGCTTCAGCAGCCGCTCGGCTTCGGCCATGTAGCTGGCGACCGGCCGCTTCTGCGTGCGGATCGGGAACAGCACGTTGTCGAGCACGCTCTTCCAGGGCAGCAGCGTCGCGTCCTGGAACACGTAGCCGAAGTCGCGCCGCGGGGCCGTGACCGGCGCGCCGTTGACGAGGATGCGGCCCGCGCTCGGCGTCTCGAGCCCGCCGATCATCGACATCAGCGTGCTCTTGCCGCAGCCGCTCGGGCCGACCAGCGTGACGAAGTCGCCTTCGTCCACGTCGAAGTCGGCCTGCTCGACGGCCTGGACATCGCCGCTGCGGGTCGAATAGGTCTTGCGCGTGGCCTGCACCGACACGTAGCTGCGGTCGCGGTCGCGCGCAATGCTGCGGGGCTGCAGCCAGGAGGGGGAATCGGTCATTGAAACGGTCATGTCATGCGCCGAAGAGGCGCTGGGTCCAGCGTTCGAGCAACGCGACCAGGCCGTAGAACACCAGCCCGAACGCGCACAACACGACGATGGCCGCGAGGATCAGCGCGGTGTCGGCCTGCGACGACGCGAACAGGATCAGGTAGCCGAGCCCGGCCTGCGAGGTGATGAACTCGCCGACGATCACGCCGATGATCGCGAAGGTGGTCGCGATCTTCATGCCGCTGAACACGTAGGGCAGCGCGTGCGGCAGCCGCACCGAGATGAAGACCTGCCAGCTCGACGCGGTCAGCGCGCGGCACAGGCGCAGCAGCGACTTGTCGACGTGGTCGAGCCCGGCCAGCGCCGCGATCACCACCGGGAAGAAGCTGATGAACACCGAGAAGGTGAGCCGCGACTGGAAGCCGATGCCGAGCCAGACGATGAAGAGCGGCGCCAGCGCGATCTTCGGTATCAGCTGGAACAGCACGACGTTCGGGTACAGCATGCTGCGCATCAGGCCCGAGGCGCTGAGCAGCGCGGCCAGCGCGACGCCGAGCACCGACGCGATCGCGAAGCCGGCCACGCTTTCCCACACGGTGGGCCAGGCGTGCTGCATCAGCAGCGGGAAGGTTTCGACCAGGCGCTGCGCGATCGCGCTGGGCGCGGGCAGCAGCACTTCGCGGATCGCGAACGCGCGCACCGCAACCTCCCACACCGCCAGCGTGCCGAGCGCGAACAGCAACGGCAGCACGATGCGCCGGAAGACGCTGTCGTCGGCGTTGGCGTTCATCGCGCGGCCACTTCGTCGAGGCCGTCGAGCATCTCGACCATCTGCTGCGTCGTGCTGGTCCAGCCGAAGAACTTCTCGATGTTGAACACGCTGGCGTCGAAGATCGACTGCGCGCCGGCCTGCAGCGTGGCGTCGGACACCATCACCGCGAAGAACTCGCGATGGAAGGCGTCGCGCACCGCGGTCTCGACGCAGACGTTGGTGTTCACGCCGACGAAGACCAGCGTCGTGATGCCGTGGGCGCGCAGCAGCATCTCGAGGTTGGTGCCCGCGAAGGCGCTGTAGCGCGGCTT
The DNA here is from genome assembly GCA_040387575.1 of Pseudomonadota bacterium. GTDB lineage: Bacteria > Pseudomonadota > Gammaproteobacteria > Burkholderiales > Burkholderiaceae_C > Variovorax. Next base: position 12,730 of record JAZKDL010000319.1, on the reverse strand, counting down.
GTGGACCACCGGCTCGTCGGGCAGTGGCTGCAGCGCGTCGACGATTGCGTGGTCCCAGGTGCCGCGGATCAAAAGCTCGCTGCCCGGATGGGCGCGCATGTACTTCAGCGGGTTGGACTTGTGCCACATCGGCGACTTGCGCGTGCCGGTCTC
>JAZKDL010000319.1:0-12477 GCA_040387575.1 Pseudomonadota bacterium | reverse complement strand
AGCACCAGGTTCATCAGGCTCCGACCATCTTGGCGTAAGGCGCGACGTTCTTGCGGATCACGTCCCATTCGGCGGCGCTGAGCTTGATCTTGCCGACGAAGCGGTTGGTTGCCAGGTCTTCGGGGCGCAGCGGCTTGGCGTCGGCGGTCAGCGCGCCGGCCTTGGCGGCGAGCGCGATCATGCCGGCCAGCTTCGGGATGCTGCTGTAGCCCATGCCGTTGTCGACCGCCTCGGGCGCGACCATCGTCGCCTGGGCCAGGCCTTGCGACAGCACCGCATTTTCCTTGCCGCCCTTGGCCAGGCCGATCTCGGGCTGCGCCTTGTAGAGGATCTCGAGCGAGGCCTGCGGATTCTTCAGCGTGTAGACCACCGACTCGAGGATGCCGTCGACCATCGCCTGGCACAGGCCCGGGTCGGCGTCGATCGTTTCCTTGCGCGCGATCACCTGGGCGGCGTAGAGCTCGATGCCCGACTTGGCCCACGGGATGAAGCGCGTCTTCACGCCGAGCGAATCGAGCACCGGAATGCTCGACGAGCCGATCGCGGTGATCGCGTCGACCTGCTTGTCCATCAGCGCGCGTTCGATCAGGCGGGCGTCGAGCTGCTGGCGCGTGACCTTCGTGAGGTCGATGCCGGTCTTGGCGGCATACGCAGCCCAGTACGGCGATTCGGCGGACGTGGCGACCGTGCCGACGCGCTTGCCTTCGAAGTCTTTGGGCGCGTGGATCGGCGAATCGGCCAGCACCAGGTTGCCCATCAGCGAGTCGTAGCCGACGGTGGCGATGGCCTGCAGCGGCAGGCCGCGCGCCATGTTGACCAGCGTGCCGCCGAAGAACACGACGCCGAAGTCGAACTGCTTGTTGCCCACGGCCTGCGCCGCGGCGACCGAGCCGTTGCCGCGCGACACGGTCAGGTCGATGCCGCGCTTCTTGAAGTAGCCGAGTTCCTTGCCGACCATCGGCCAGTAGTTCGAGCCGTTCACGACCCACGGCAACGTGATGCTCATGGCGCGGGTCTGCGCGAAGGCGGGTGCGCCCAGCAGGCTGCCGGCAGTGGCGGCACCGGCGGCCTGGAGCAGGCGGCGGCGGGACAAGGAAGAGGACAAGGCAGGCGACACGGCAGATGCGCGGTTTTGGGGCATGAGGGACTCCAGGAAACGCCGGTGCCTCGCGCTACTTCACCGCGATGCACCAAAACGTATACGAAAAAAGATACGCAAAGTAGTGCGTGCACTGAAAGCAGGTTGCGTACCAAGCCGTCGCGCGGGCAGACTGGCGGGCATGACCATCGAGATTTCCAAGGAAGCCCGCCAGCAGGCGATTTCGTCCATCGAGCGCTATTTCAAGGAGAACATGGAAGAGCGGATCGGCAACATCGCGGCCGGCGCGCTGCTCGGCTTCTTCCTGGAGGAAGTCGGCCCACTGGTCTACAACCATGCGGTGGCCGAGGTGCAGGAGCGGCTGCAGGCGCGCATCTCGGAGATCGACATCGAGCTGCACGAGGACGCGTTCACCTACTGGAACAAGTTCGACCGCATGCGCAAGCCGCGCTGAGTGCGCAGCGCGATGCCGGTCGCCGACAGAACGCTCAGCGGCGTTCGACCCAGCCGTCCGGCACCGCCTGCAGCAGCGGGCTCTCGAACACGCCGACCATGCGCGCGGCCCGATCGGCGCCCAGCGTGTCCTTCCAGCGATGGCCCTGCAGCATCGCGACGCCGCAGGCCAGCACCTCGGCGCCGATGTCTTCCATCAGCGTCCACGGTGCCTTCAGCGTGCTGCCGCTGCTGACGGCGTCGTCCACCAGCACCACGCGCTTGCCCTGCACCAGCGGCAGCAGGTTGGGGTCGAGGTACACGCGCTTGCCGGGCGTGGGCGTGGTGATCGACTGCACCGCGCCCGACAGCGCTTCGTCGTACCAGAACTTGCGCGAGTAGCCCATCGGCACGTAGCGCGCATGGCCCAGGTGGCGCGCGACCACGGGCGCGAAGGTCAGGCCCAGCGTCGGGATGCCGACGACGACGTCCGGCTTGAACGGCGCGAGACGCTCGGCCAGCATGCGCCCGAGCGTCTCGATGACGTCCAGCGAGGCCTGGTTGCAGATCAGCGAGGCCACCGCATGCGTCGGCTCGCTGGCGAGCTGGCGGATCGGCAGCACCAGCACGCGGCCGTCGGGCAGCCGTGCGGGATAGCCGTGGCGCCAGGGCGCTGGCTGGGCGACCGTGTCGGCGTCGACGATGCGCTGCCAGTAGTCGGTCGTTGCTTCGGTGAAATGCGGGGTCATGCGGTCGGGTTCGGAAAGCGGCGGCGCGTGAAAGTCGCGGCGCGGGCGCGGAGTTTACTGAGGCGCAGACGTTGGTTCATCGGGACGCTGGTCGATAAGCTCATGCGGAGATTCATGCGGAGTTCAGCCGAGCTGCCGCGACGGATCGGGCACCGGCGTGGCGGCCAGCAGCTTCTGCGTGTACGCGTGCTGCGGCGCGTTCAGCACCGTGTCGGCGTCGCCCATCTCGACCATCCGGCCCTGGTACATGACCATCACGCGGTCGGCCATTGCGCGCACCACGCCGAGGTCGTGCGTGATGAACAGATACGCGAGGTTCTTCTCGCGCTGCAGGTCGGCCATGAGCCGCAGGATCTGCGCGCGGATCGACACGTCGAGCGCCGACACCGGCTCGTCGGCGACGATCACCGCGGGGTTCGAGGCCAGCGCCCGCGCGATGCCCACGCGCTGCCGCTGGCCGCCCGACAGCTCATGCGGCAGCCGATCGCGAAAGTGCGCGGGCGGCAGCCCGACCTGGTCGAGCAGCGCGTCGATCTCCTTCGCGGCTTCGCGGCCCGACAGGCCGCGGTGGTAGGTCAGCGGCAGCGCCACGCTCTGGCCGATGCTGCGGCGCGGATTCAGCGAGCCGCCGGTGTCCTGGAACACGACCTGCACCTCGCGCCGGAAGTCGCGCCGGGCCGCGCCCTGCTGCTGCGAAATGTCCTGGCCCTTGTAGAAGATCGCGCCTTCGCTGGGCGCGGTCAGGCCGAGCAGCATGCGGCCGAGCGTGGTCTTGCCGCTGCCGCTTTCGCCGACCAGCGCGAGCACCTCGCCGGGGTGGATCTGCACCGACACGCCGTCGACCGCGCGCTGCATCGCCTTGGCGCGAAACAGGCCGCCGCTGGCGCGCACCGGGAACAGCCGGCTCACGTCGCGCGCTTCGAGAAGTGCTGGTGCGCTCATGGAATGGCTCCCTCGCCCTTTCGGGGGGAGGGCGAGGGGACAACGGCCGTCCAGGCGTGCGCAGCCAGCGCTTCGTCGCTGCGCAGACAACGGTCGCTGCCGCCGCCGTGCAGCTTCAGCGCCGGCTCCCTGGCATCGCACAGGCCCGGCTGCGCGATCGGGCAGCGCGTGTGAAAGCGGCAGCCGCGCGGCCAATGGCCCGCGACCGGCACGCCGCCGGGAATCGAGAACAGCGAACGCGCACGCGACTGCGGATTCAGGATGCTCTTCAGCAGCCCCTGCGTGTACGGATGCCGTGGCGCGGCGAACAGCGGCGCCACGTCGTTGCTCTCGACCAGCTCGCCCGCGTACATCACGTTCACCCGCTGGCAGGTCTCGGCCACCACCGCGAGGTCGTGCGTGATCAGCAGGATGCCGAGGTCGAGCTCCTTGCGCAGCCGGGTGAGCAGCTTCAGGATGCCGGCCTGCACCGTCACGTCGAGCGCGGTGGTCGGCTCGTCGGCGATCAGCAGCGCGGGCCGCATCGCCAGCGCCGCCGCGATCAGGATGCGCTGGCGCATGCCGCCCGACAGCTCGTGCGGATACTTGCGCGCCACCTGCGCGGCGTTGGGCAGTTCCATCAGGTCGATCAGCTCGATCACGCGCGCGTCGACGCCGTCGGTGCGGCCGTGCGCACGCAGCGGCTCGGCGATCTGGCGGCCGACCGGCATCAGCGGATCGAGGTAGCTGGTCGGGTCCTGGAACACCATGCCGACCTGCGCACCGCGCACGCGGCGCAGTTCGGCTGGCGCCAGCGTCGCGAGGTTGCGGCCCTCCAGCAGCACCTGGCCGCCGCCGACCTGCGCATGCGGCGACGGGAACAGGTTCATCACCGCAAAGGCCGTCATCGACTTGCCCGAACCCGATTCGCCGACCAGGCCCACGGCCTCGCCGCGCCGCACGGTGAAGGACACGTCCTTGACCACGCGCAGCGCGGGCGACGCGCCGCGGCGGATGTCGACCGACAGGCCGCGCACGTCGAGCAGCGCGTCGTTCGTTCCCACAGCATGGCCGGCTTGTGCGGCTTGTACAGCCTGGGTCGTGGGCGCGGTCATCGGCCTTCTCCCCGCGGGTTCAGCGCATCGTTGAGCGCGTCGCCCAGCATGTTGAACGACAGCACCGTGAGCGCGATCGCCAACCCCGGAAAGGCCGACATCCACCAGGCGCTGCGCAGGTACTGCTGCGCGTCGTTGAGCATCGCGCCCCACGACACGTGGTTCGGGTCGCCGAGGCCGAAGAAGCTCAGGCTGGCCTCGATCAGGATCGCCATCGCGATGTCGAGCGAGCCCAGCACGATGATCGGCGCGGCCACGTTCGGCAGGATCTCGCGCACGATGATCGCGCCGCTGCCCATGCCGGCCACGCGCGCTGCGTCGACGAACTGCGACTGGCGCAGCGTCGCGACCGAGGCGCGCACCACGCGCGCGAGCTGCGGCCACGACAGCGCCGCGATCACCACGATCATCTTGAACACGCTGGTGCCGAACAGCGCGATCACGATCAGCGCGACGACGAAGCGCGGCAGCGTCTGGAAGAACTCGGCCACGCGCATCAGCAGCGTGTCGATCCAGCCGCCGAAGTAGCCGGCGAGCGCGCCGACGATCACGCCGGCGATGACCGCGAACAGCGCGCTCGCGACGCCCACGGTCAGCGAGATGCGCGTGCCGTACAGCACGCGCGCCCAGACGTCGCGGCCGAGGTCGTCGGTGCCGAGCCAGTGGGCCGGCGACAGCGGCGGCAGCAGCGCGTCGTTGCCGCCGCCGAGCGGGTCGTAGACAGTGACGAACGGCGCGAACAGCGCCGCCGCGACCAGCAGCACGAGAAAGGCCAGCGCAAGCACGGTCGCCGTGCGGCGCAGCAGCCGCTGGCGGAAGCCGGCCTTGCGGAAGGGCGTGCCGACCGGCGGCACGGCCGCCATGGGTGACATCGAGGGATCGCTCATGAACGTTCGATCCGCGGGTCGATGAGCCGGTGCAGGATGTCGGTCAGCAGGTTCGCGATGACGACCGTGGCCGACACCATCAGCAGGATCGCGAGCATCACCGGGTAGTCGCGCTTGGAGATCGATTCGTACAGCAGCCGGCCGATGCCGGGCCAGGCGAACACGGCCTCGATCAGCGCCGAGCCCGCGAGCACGAAGCCGACGTTGTAGCCAATGACCGTCAGCACCGGCGCCGCCGCGTTGCGCAGCGCATGCACCACGACCACCGTCCATTCGCCGGCGCCGCGGGCGCGCGAGGCGAGGATGAAGTCGGCGCCCATCACCTCGAGCATCGCGGCGCGGGTGATGCGCGTGATCAGCGTCAGGTAGCGCAGCGACAGCGCGAAGGCCGGCAGCACCAGGTAGCGCAGATGTTCGACGAAGCCGTCCCAGCCGGGCGCGACGCCGCGCACCGGGTTGTTGCCCTGCGACGGGAACCAGCCGAGGCCGATCGCGAACACCAGGATGAGCAGTTGGCCGAGCCAGAAATCAGGGATCGCATAGCCGGCGGACGACGTGCCCTGGATCACCGAATCCGCCAGGCTGCGTCCCGGCCGCGAGGCCGAACGCGCGGCCACGATGCCGAAGGCGATGCCCAGCACGCTGGCGAAGGCGAGCGCGGTCAGCGTGAGTTCGAGCGTGGCGCCGAGGCGCTCCAGGATCAGCGTCGCCACCGGCTGCTGGTTGGCGAAGGAATAGCCGAAGTCGCCCTGCACGACCTTTGCCAGGTAGCGCAGCAGTTGCACCCAGATCGGCTGGTCGAGGCCGAACTCGCGGCGCATCTGTTCGAGGTATTCGGGCGGCGCCGGAAAGTCGCCGACCAGCAGCGTGATCGGGTCGCCCGGCGTGAAGGCGATCAACAGGAAGTTGAGCACCACCACCGCCAGCAGCAGCGGTATCGCATGCAGCAGGCGGCGCAGGATGAACGACGGCATCAGTCGAGACGCTTGACGCCGGCCCACTGGTCGCGGGCGTCCAGCGCCGGGAACATGCCGGTCAGCTTCTTCGTGGCGGTGTCGACGGTTTCCTCGTCGAACAGCACCAGCGTCGGCAGGTCCTCGTTGAGGATCACCTGCAGCTCCTTGTAGAGCTTGGCGCGCACGTCGCGGTCGGCCGCGGTGGCGGCCTGGCTCAGCAGGTCGTCGACCTTCGGGTTGGCGTAGCCGCTCGCGTTGGTGTTGGGCGCGGTGCCGGTGTAGGTGTTGTAGAGCCGCGTGTAGCCGATGGCCGGATCGCCCGCGGAGAAGTAGGAGCCGAGCGTCAGGTCGAAGTCCTTCTTGGCGAACACGCGGTCGTAGTAGACCGAGCGCTCCAGCGGCTCGAGCTTCACCTCGAGGCCGACCTGGCGCAGGTTGTCCTGGATGATCTGCGACTGCGCGCGCATCTGGGCGCGGCTCACGTCGAAGGGCATGCGCACGGTCGTCGTGCCGGCCGCGACGCCGGCCTTGGCCAGCAGCGCCTTGGCGCGCGCCGGGTCGAGCGGGAATTTCTTCGCGTAGCCGACCTCTTCGTTGAACAGCCACTTGAAGCCGTCGCCGAACGCGCCGGCGCCGGGGCGTGCGATGCCGTTCATCACCTGCTTCACCAGCCGCTGCCGGTCGATCGCGAAGGCCAGCGCATGGCGCGCGTCCTTCTTCGCGAACAGCGGCGACTGGGTGTTGAACATCATGAAGTAGACCGCCGGGATGTTGACGCCGCGGCGCGGCGCCAGGCCCTTGTCAGCCAGGATGCGCGGCACCTCGGGCTTGGGCGTGTAGAAGTCGAGCAGCTCGTCGATCTCGCCGGCCTGCAGCGCGGGCACGCGGTTGGCCGCCTGCGGAATCACCTGGAAGATGATCGATTCGAGGAAGGGCTTGTCGCCGTCCCAGTATTGGTCGTTGCGCACGAGCTTGATGCTGGCGCCGCGCTTCCATTCGGCCAGCTTGAACGGGCCGGTGCCGACCGGCTTCTGGTTGGCCGGATTGGCGCCGATGTTGCTGCCTTCGTAGATGTGGCGCGGCAGGATCGGCGCGTCGAACACCGTCATCTGCGACAGGAAGGGCGCGTACGGTTTCTGCAGCTTCACGACCACCGTGCCGGCGTCCGGCGCGTCGACCTCGATGCCCAGGTTCTTGAACACCGGCGCGGCGCGCGGATGCAGCTTGCCGATGACTTCGAGCAGGCTGAACTTGACGTCGGCACTGGTGAAGTCGCGGCCGTCGTGCCACTTCACGCCCTTGCGCAGCGTGAAGCGGTAGGTCTTGCCGTCGGGCGTTACGGTCCAGGCCGTCGCCAGCGAAGGCTTCGGGTTGTACTGCGGATCGAGCCAGACCAGGCCTTCGAGGATCTTGGCGGCCACGTCGCCGGCCGCGAAATCGGTGGTGGTGCCGAGGTTCAGCGTCGGCGGATCGGCGTCGATGCCGAGCACGGCCGTGCCCTTGCCGGTGGCGGCGCGGCCGTAGCGCGTGGTGGCGAGGCCGCCGGCCAGCGCGAGCGCGCTCAGGCTCAGCTGGCGGCGGTTCAAAAGGAGGTTGTTGTTGTGCGTCATCGAGGGGATTCCTGCGCGATGGGGTTTTGCCCGGATTATTGGCACGGAGAATGCAGGATTCGTTCCCGCACCCTCTGTTTTCACGAGAAAGCCACCCGATGATTTCCGTTCCCATCCTTCCCGGCATTGCGGCCAGCACCGAAGAGATGGTCGGCCTGCGCCGCCAGATCCATGCGAATCCGGAACTCGGCTACGAGGAGTTCGACACCGGCGATCTGGTGGCCGAGCGGCTGGCGCGCTGGGGCTACGAAGTGCACCGCGGACTCGGCGGCACGGGCGTGGTCGGCACGCTCAAGGTCGGCAGCGGCGGCAAGCGGCTGGGCCTGCGCGCCGACATGGACGCGCTGCCGATGACCGAGACCACCGGGCTGCCGTACGCGAGCCGGCATCCGGGCCGCATGCATGCCTGCGGCCACGACGGCCACACCGCCACGCTGCTGGCCGCGGCGCAATTGCTGGCCGTGACGCGCGGCTTCAACGGCACGCTGAACCTGATCTTCCAGCCGGCCGAAGAAGGTCTGGCGGGCGCCAGGCGCATGGTCGAGGACGGCCTGTTCGAGCGCTTTCCCTGTGACGCGGTCTACGCGTATCACAACGAACCCGGTTTCGCGGCCGGGCAGTTCGGCTTCCTGCCGGGCGTGATCTACAGCTCGTCGGACACGGTCGTCATCACGGTCGTCGGCAAGGGCGGCCACGGCGCGATGCCGCACACCACGGTCGACCCGATCATGGTCAGCGCGCACCTGATCCTCGCGCTGCAGACGCTGGTGTCGCGCGAGGTCGACCCGAACGACATGGCGGTCGTCACCGTCGGCGCGATGAACGCGGGCAAGGCGCCCAACGTGATCCCGGCCAGCGCCGAGCTGCGGCTGTCGGTGCGCGCGCGGCGGCCCGAGGTGCGCGCCTTCCTGCGCGAGCGCATCACTGCGATGGCGCACGCGCAGGCGGCCGTGCACGGCGCGACGGCGACGGTCGACTACCAGTGGAAGGTGCCGCCCTGCATCAACGACGAGGCTGCGACCGATTTCGCGCGCCGGCTCGCGCTCGAATCGATGGGCGAGAAGGCGCTGATCCCCGACATGGCGCCGCTGCAGGCCAGCGACGATTTCGCCTTCATGCTGAACGCGGTGCCGGGCAGCTACTTCATCGTCGGCAATGGCGACGGCAAGCCCGGCAGCGGCCCGGGCTGCATGGTCCACAACACGGGCTACGACTTCAACGACGAGATATTGCCGAGCACGGCCAGCTACTGGGTCACGCTGGTCAATGCGTATCTGAAGTGAGTGTCCTCGGGGCTGTGAGCGTCGTCGGCAGGCCGAGCGCCGCATAGACCGCCGCGGTCTGGCGGCGCAGCCGCTTCGATTCGGGCTGGCCGTTGAGCTGCTGCTGCAGGATGCCCTGCGCGCCGGTCAGCGTGGCTTCGGTGCCGCTGCGGATCAGCGCGTCGAGGTAGACCTGCTCGAACAGGTCGCGCTGCGCGTGGCTGCCGCCGATTTCGATCAACCGTGGCAACGCCATGCCCAGGCCGTCGATGGCGGCGGCGAAATCGCCTTGCGCATGTGCGCGCAGGCCATGCGCCGCGGGCACGCAGACGCGCTCCCAGGCGGCGCGCGTCGACGCCGGCGCACGCGGCGCGAAGTCCGCGATGTTGTGCAGCAGCGTGTCGGCTTCGGAGCGGCCCGCGCGCGCGAGTCCATAGAGATATTGCAGGTCGAGAAAGGGCAGCACGTGGTCGTCGAGGCGGCGGCTCAGGTAGTTGCCCAGCTCGGCCCAGCGCTCGCCGACGTCGATGCCGGCGAGCTCGAAGCGGGCGAGCAGCGACACCGCGCCGATCTGGTCCTGCGTGTAGTCCTTGACCACGCCCCAGATCTGCTGGTCGTACACCGCGAGCGCTTCGGCGTCGCGGCCCAGGTCGATCAGGAACAGCGCCACGTGCCACCAGTTGTGCGTGACCATGAAGGAGTTCAGCCCCACCCAGGTGTCGCTCACGCCCTGCATGAAGGCCAGGCCTTCGGTGAGCCGGCCTTCGGTCAGCATCACGTGGCCCAGCGCGTGGTGCGCCCAGGGCTCCTTGCGGCACATGCCGATGGCGCGCCGTGCGCTGGCTTCGGCGTCGCGCATCAGGTGGCATTGCTCGTAGCCGAACGCGGCCATGCCGTGCAGGTAGGGCACGTCCGCCGCGGCCGGCAGCGCCGCCAGCGCGAGCCGCAGCATGCCCGGGCAGTCGCCGGTGTTGAAGCAGTGGTACTGGCCGAGCTTGAGCGACACGAGGTCGCGCGGATGCTCGCGGGCCTGTTCCTGGTGCAGCGCGATGGCGCCGGCGATGTCGCCGTCTGCCCAGGCCGCGATGGCGGCGATGAAGCGGCGCTCGCGCGGCGTGGCGCGGGCGGCGCCGGCCTGCGCGCGCTGGAGGTAAGGGCGCGCGCCGGGCACCGCGTCGCGCGACTCCGCGAACATGTGCAGCGCCGCGCCGTAGGCCTGCACGATCGGGCTCATGTCTTGGTCGATCAGCGGCAGCAGGTTGGCGGCGCGGGCTTCGGTGGAGATGAAGCCCATCACGAAATCGTCGACGAGCGGCAGGCTGGCGGGGTCGTCGAGCGTCAGCGGGTTGCCCAGGCTGTCGACGTGAGAAGGGGAGATGCGGTCCATGTCCTGATCCTGCCATGGAGCCGCGCTCGCTTCAAACCTAACGTGGGTTGGCCGCCTGCGCCAGAAAATCCCTCCGTCCGACACGGCGGGGTGGATGCCGAAGCGAAATCGAGGCAGTCTATGGCCCCATGAACCTGCCTCTTTCGCCCCTTTCCTTTTCCAGCAACCGCCGCCTTCAGATGGCGGTCCTGGCCCTGTCGCTCGCGGTTCTCGCGGCCTGCACGACGACTCCGCTGCCACCGATGCCGCCGCTGCGTCCGATGACGCCGGTTGAGACGCCGCCACCTCAAACTTCCATATCACCATCGCCCGCGGCGTCATCGGGCGTGGTCGTGCAGCCGCTGGCGCAACAGCCATCGGGCATGTCGTCGCAGCTCTTCGTCGCGCCGGCCAGGGGGCCACGGCTGGCGCGTTTCGATGGCGACAAGAACAAGGGTGTCGACTTTGCCGGGAGCCCCGGCGAGCCGGTGGCCGCATCGCGGGCCGGCCGCGTCGTACTGGTCAGCAGCGCGTTGCCTGGCTACGGAACGATGATCGTCGTCAAGCACGACGAGGAATTCATCAGCGCCTATGCGCAGATCGGCACGGCGCTGGTGAAGGAAGGGGACGAGGTCCAGCAGGGCCAGCGGATCGCCGACATGGGTCCGGGTGCCAGCGGGCGCACCGAACTCCATTTCGAGATCCGCAAGCAGGGTACGGCGGTCGATCCGGAGCCGTACATCGACGGCCGCATTCGCTAGCCGTCCATTGCGCGTCTTGCGCCCTCAGCGGGGCGCGAGGCGCGCGTGGCGATGGAAGCGGGGAACGGGCAACGGCGCCAGTCAGCGCCGCTCCGTACCCGACTGCTTACCAGGACAGCGCAGCCAGATCGTTCGCGAAGATCGGCAGTTCCTTCCAGAGGCCCTTCACGTTCTTCTTGGCGATGGTCGGGAACTGCGGCTGGAACAGGAAGCCGTTGGCTGCATCGTTGGCCAGCAACTTCTGCGCGTCGCCCAGCAGCTTGTTGCGCTCGGCGGCGTTGCCGGTGTTCTTGATCTTGTCGAACAGCGCAGTGAATTCCTTCGACTGGTAGCCCCAGTAGTAGTCGGCCTTGGCGTAGTTGCCGAGGTCGAAGGGCTCGACGTGCGAAATGATCGACAGGTCGTAGTTCTTGTTGCCGTAGGTGCCGCTGAGCCACTGCGCCCATTCGACGTTCTGCACCTTCACCACGATGCCGATCTTGGCCAGTTGCGCGACCACCATCTCGCCGCCCTGGCGAGCGTACGGCGGTGGCGGCAGCGTCATCGTGAGTTCGAGTGGCAGCTTGACGCCGGCTTCGGCGAGCAGCTTCTTGGCCTTCTCGACGTCGAACGGGTTCACGCCGGTGGTGTCGACGTAGCCGGCCGCGCCGGGCACGTAATGGCTGCCGATCGGCGTGCCGAAGCCGTCGGCCGCGCCTTCGATGATCGCCTTGCGGTCGATCGCGGCCAGGATGGCGCGGCGCACGCGCACGTCGTCCAGCGGCTTCTTGGCGTTGTTGATCGCCAGGATGGTCTTGGCGCGCGAGCCGGCCAGGATCACCTGGAACTGCGGGTTGTTCTTGAACTGCGCCACCACGCGCGTGGCGATGCGCGGGAAGGCGTCGACGTCGCCGGCCAGCAGCGACGCGGCCTGCGCAGCCGGGTCGGAGATGAAGCGGAAAGTGATCTTGTTGAGCTTGGCGAAGCCGGGGTTGCGGTAGCCGTCCCACTTGCTCAGCGTGAGCGATGCGCCCTTGTTGTAGGCGTCCAGCTTGTACGGGCCCGTGCCGACCGGCTTGGCTGCGTTGGTGTCGGCACTCTTGGGCTCGACGATGATCGCGGTCGGCTGGCCGAGCAGGAACGGGAAGTCGGGGTCGATTTCCTTGTTGAGCATCACGACCGTGTAGTCGTCGATCACCTGCACGCCGATGTTGGCGAAGGTGCGCTTGTCCTTGTTGGTGCTCTTCTCGCCGCCGGCGCGGTCGAAGCTGAACTTCACCGTCTGCGCATTGAAGGGCTCGCCGTTCTGGAACTTGACGCCCTTGCGCAGCTTGAAGGTG
>JAZKDL010000318.1:0-10849 GCA_040387575.1 Pseudomonadota bacterium | reverse complement strand
TGGCCTGCGCGCGGGTCCGTGCGTCGGGCGAATCGCCGGGACGGAACAGGTTCGGCGAGTAGTTCTCGTGGTTCATCTTTTCGGTGCCGGCACCGCAGGTGAAGAACACGCCGTTCTCCTGCTGCATGACCGGCCCGAGCGCCAGCACCACCGCGCTGGAGATGCCGCCGATGTGCAGGTTGACGCCGGCGCCCAGCAGCTCGCGCGCCGCAGCCAGCGCAGCCGCGGGGTTGGCCTTGTCGTCGCGGATCTCGAGCGCGACCTGCCGGCCCATGATGCCGCCCGCCTTGTTGATCTGGTCGATGGCGATTTCGGCACCGTTCTTGACGTAGGAGCCGATGAATTCCTGCGGCCCGCTGAGCGGCGTGATCAGCCCGATCTTCAGCGGCCCGCTCTGCGCGCGGACGAGGCCGGGCAGGCCGGCGACTGCGGCGGCGGCCGCTGAATATTTGAGGATGCTTCTGCGATCGATACGGTTCATGGTTTGTCTCCTGATGGTTCTTGGAATCTGCTCGGAACGGACACGGAACGGGAAACTAGCGGCCGGTGAAGACCGGCTTGCGACGCTCGCGAAAAGCAGTGACGGCCTCGGCATGGTCGGCCGTGAGGTTCGACAGGCATTCGTAGGCGACGCCGGCATCGAAGTAGCTGTGGAACAACTGGCGCAGCGGCAGGTTGGTCGTGACCTTGCTCCAGCGGATCGCCTTGGTCGCGCCGCTCACCAGGCGCTGCGCCATCGCGTCGACGGCGGCGTCGAGCTCGGCGCGCGGCACCACGTCGGTCAGCAGGCCGATGCGCTCGGCCTCCGCCGCCGACATCAGCTCACCGGTCAGCAGGTACTTCTTCGCCTTGGCATAGCCGCAGAGCTGCGGCCAGATCAGCGCGCCACCGTCGCCCGCCACCAGGCCGACGCTCACGTGCGGGTCGCCGATCTTGGCCTCGTCGGACGCGATCACGATGTCGCACAGCAGCGCGAGACTCGCGCCCAGGCCGGTCGCATGGCCGTTGAGTTTGCAGATCAGCGGCTTCTCGAGATCGAGCTGCGAATAGACGATGTCTTTCGCCTCGCGCGCGGTGCGCTCGAACTCGCTCGGCTCGTCGACCGACAGCTGCATCCAGTCGATGTCGCCTCCGGCGCAGAAGGCCGCGCCGTTGCCGGTCAGCACGATCACGTCGGAATCGGCATCGCGCTGGGCGTCGGTGAACACGCGCGACAGCTCGTGGTGCAGCCGCGCATTGACCGCATTGCGCTGCGCCGGCCGGTTGAGCGACACCGTCAGGATGCGGCCGCTGCGGCTGAATTCGATGCACTGGTAGGAAGCGAAATCCATGTGTTCTGTCCTCAATGGATGGGAGCGGGTTCGGACGCGGCGAAAGCGATGAAGTGCCGCTCCGCCGAGCCCCAGAGTTGTTCGTCGACACGCGCCCGGCGCAGGTAGTGGCTGGTCGCGTACTCCTCGGTGATGCCGATGCCGCCATGCAGTTGCACGGCTTCCTGCGTGACCCGACGCGCGCTCTCGCAGACGAGGCTCTTGGCGGCGTGCACGTCGCGCGCGGCTTCGGGCGCGCCGGCCTGCAGCGACTCGATCGCCTGGTCGAGCACGGCGCGGCTCTCGCCGAGCGCGACGTACATGTCGACCGCGCGATGCTGCAGCGCCTGGTAGGCACCCAGCGGCGTGCCGAACTGGCGGCGCGTCTTCAGGTAGTCGAGCGTGAGCTCGAAGGCCGCCGACATCGCACCGTGCGCGTCGGACGCGGTCGCCAACGCGGCGAGCTGCAGCGCCACCTGCACGCCGCGCGCCGCCGATATGTCGTCGCCGAGCCGCGTGGCCACGGCGCCATCGAATGCGACGGTGGCCGCGCCGCGGCCGTCGAGCAGCGGGAAGGTCTTGCGCGTGACGCCTGGCGCATCGGCGGCCAGCCACCAGAGCGCGTCGTCCGCCACCACCAGCAGGTGATCGGCGATGTCGGCGTCGGCCAGCACGGCCTGCGTGCCGTGCAGTCGGCCGTCCGTCACGCGGATTGCGTTCTCGTCGAGCAGACAGGCGACGCGCGCTTGTCCGGCAAGCAGTCCGGGGAGCAAGGCATCGCGCTGTTCCACGCTGGCGTGCCGCGCGATCAGGTACGGCGCGAGCACGCCCGAGCCGATGAAGGGTTCGTTGATCAGCGCGCGGCCGGCCGCCTCGGCGAGCAGGCAGACCGACGCGACGCGCAGGCCGAGCCCACCCATGTCCTCCGGCGTGGACACCGCGAGCCAGCCCATGTCGCCGAGGTCTTTCCAGACCGCGGGACTGAAGCGGCGCTCGTCGGCCGGCAGCCGTTGGCGGGACTCGAAGCTGTAGCGCTCCGCTGTGTATCGCCGCGCGGCGTCGTCGAGTGCGGCGTCGGTTTCGTCGAGCCAGATCTTGTGCTTCACAGGCCGAGCTCCGCTTTGCTGATGATGTTGCGTTGAATCTCGTTCGAGCCGCCGTAGATGGTCGATGCGCGGCCGTGCAGGTATTCGCGCACCGCGCCGCTCGCATCCGCCGGGCCGACCGGCGACATCGCATGCGCACCGTGAACGTCGGCCGGGTCATAGGCGATGGCGCTGCTGCCAAGCCAGTCGAGCGTGGCCTCGGAGATCTGCTGCTGCAGCTCCGAGCCGCGGATCTTCATGATCGAGGCCTCGACGCCGGGCGGCTGGGTCGGGTCCATGCTGCGTGCATAGGCGAGGCAGAAGGCGCGCAGCGCGTGCAGCTTGAGCTCCATCTGCGCGATGCGGCGGTCGAAGGCTGCGCGATCGACCACGCCGTCGCTCGGCGTGCCGGCGACCAGCGCCTTCAAGTGGCCGAGCTGGCGCATCGAGCGGCCGGTTTCGGCCGACAGGATGCGCTCGTTGCTCAGCAGGAACTTGGCATAGCTCCAGCCCTTGCCCTCCTCGCCCACCAGGTTCTCGACCGGCACCTTCACCTCGTCGAGGAACACCTCGTTGACGTGGTGGCAACCGTCCATGGTCTTGATCTGCCGCACCGTGACGCCAGGCGTGCGCATGTCGATCAGCAGGAAGCTGATGCCCTGCTGCGGGCGAGATTCCTCGCTGGTGCGCACCAGGCAGAACATCCAGTCGGCCCACTGCACGTAGCTGGTCCAGATCTTCTGGCCGGTCACGATGTAGTGCGAGCCCTGGCGGATCGCGCGGGTCTTCAGGCCAGCCAGGTCGGAGCCGGCGCCGGGCTCGGAATAACCCTGCGCCCACCACTCTTCCGACGCGAGGATCGGCGGCAGGAAGCGCGCCTTCTGAGCGTCGGAGCCGAAGGTGTAGATCACCGGGCCGACGTAGTTCACGCCGAACGGAATCAGCCACGGCGCGCCGCAGCGCATGCTTTCTTCTTCGAACACGAAGCGCTGCAGCGGTGTCCATTCGGCGCCGCCGTATTGGCGCGGCCAGTGGCCGGCGACCCAGCCGCGGCCGGCGAGCGAGCGCAGGAAGGCGAGGTTGTCCTCCTTGGTGAGGAACAGGTTGCCGAGAACCTTCTCCCGCACGTCGCGCGGCAACTCGCGTTCGCAGTAGTCGCGCACCTGTCGTCGGAAGTCGTTCTCGGCCGCGCGGGCATCTGCCGTTGCGGTGGCGTTGTCAGGCGTGCGATCCATGGGCATTGCTTGGGTTGGGTTCCCTCTACGAGGGAATATTCGTTAACACTGAGCGGTGATTCATTGCTCAGTGTCAGACTTTTCCACGCACAATGCGCTAGGTGAAAACGCGCACAAACGACGCGCAAGGGCGATCCGTTAGACTGAAAACGAAGGGGTTCCGCGTGGCTTTGCCCAAGCGTGGCGGGACGGAAAGGACTGATTTGACGAGCGCTGCGACAACCACCAGAAAGACGCGCAAGGTCTCCGCGAGCGTGCTGAGCACGCGGGAAGAACGTGCTGCCCGCGTGCGCGAACAACTGCTGATCTCCGCCGGCCGGGTGGTCGGCGAATTCGGCTATCGCGATGCGTCGATACAGCGCATTACCGCCCACGCCGGCATCGCACAGGGCACGTTCTATCTGTACTTCAACTCACGCCAGGCGCTGTTCGACGAACTTCTGCCTTACTTCGGTCTGCACATGCTCGAGTACGTGCGCGAGCGCGCACACGGCGCCAAGGGCTTCTTCGAGGTGGAGGAGATTGGCGTGCGCGCGGTGTTCGACTACCTGCGTGACAACACATGGTTCTGGCGCGTGCTGAACGAGGCCGAAACGCAGGCACCGGTCGCATGGCTCGCGCATCACACCGAAGTGCGCCGCAGGTACACGAAGTTCCTGACCCGTGCGCGCGCTCAGGGAGAACTCGGCGCCTATGCCGAAAGTGAACTCGACACCCTCGCCTACCTGCTGATCGCCGCGCGCGACTATCTCTACATCAGCCACTTGGCCAAGGCGGAGAAGAGCCCCGGCATGCCGGATTCGGTCATCAAGACGTATATGAATTTCGTACGCAACGGGTTGGCGGCACGACAGTGAAGTACGGCGTCGGCGCACCCGCCCAGCTGGCGCCATCGTCTTTACTGGGCTGAAATAGTTGCCAGAAATGTGAATTGCTACGCGAAAGATGTCGCATCGGATTCGCCTGATTCGTAACCTAAGGTAAACCCTTTGTCCGTCTGTCCGCTAAAATCTCCCGGTTAGCCTTAGCCGGAATCGATACCGGCCCACCCAGACCGGAGCGAAGGAGCATGCTGAAAACAAGAATCCTGCTGTTTGCCGTCATCGCATTCCTGATTGCGACGTCGTGGGTTTCATTGCGCCACGAAAAGCAGATATCCGATGCGCGAGTGGCATGCGGCCAGTACGTCGCCCAGCAGCTCGGCCCGTCGAGCAGCCTCGAAGCGCCAAGCCAATGGCCCGCCGCCCAACGCGCCAACGACACCTGGCTGATCCAGGTCAACTACGCCCTTCACGGGCGCTATGACGCCATGTGGTGCCACCTGCGCAGCCTGGGCTCGCAGTACGGTCTGGCCCGGATGGACACCCACTTCGAAGACAGCCGCCGCGGCCCCTGAGCGCCACGGCGCCTGGCGGCCCGCGGCCGCATGTGCCGGCACATCAGCCCGGCGCGTCGATCCAGGTCACCGCTTCTTCCTGCGTTGCGCGCCGGGTGCGGAATCCGTTGATCGGATGCGCATCGTCCCGCCATCCGAAAGCCACGCCCGCCACCACCTGGCGGCTCTCGGGCAAGCCGATGAATTCACGGACGAAACCCGAATGCGTGGCGATCGCAGCCTGCGGCACCGCGGCGATGCCCAGGCTCTGCGCTGCCAGCAGTAGCAATCCCAGATAGCCACCGCAGTCGATCGCGCCGTAGTCGCCCAAGTCGCGCTCGGTCGAGATCACCGCCAGATGCGGCGCACCGAAGAATCGAAAGTTCTCCAGCGCCTGCTCGGCAGCGGCCGTGCGGTCTTCGCGTCCAATGCCGAGGCTCGCATACAGCGCCAATCCGCACTCCTTGCGACGCGCCTGATACGGGCCGCGATAAGCCAGCGGAAAGTCGAAGTCCGGCGCGCCACCACCGCCCCGGGCGATCGGCACATACGCCTCGCGGAATCGGTCCAGCGCCGCCCCCGACACCAGATGCACATGCCAAGGCTGCGTGTTGCACCACGAGGGCGCGCGTTGCGCGATGGCCAGCATCCGCTCGATCGTCGCGCGCGGCAACGGCGTCTGCAGGAACGCACGGCAGGAATGGCGCTCGGCGGCCAGCCGGTCGAGCACAGCGTCCGGCAGGGCGTCGGATGCGGGAGCGAAAACGGAGGAGTCTGGGGAGGAAGTCATGCGGCTGGATGTCTCGGCGATCTCGTTGAAGGGTCATGAGGCCCGACCTTGCGCCAAGGCGGCGGCCTCGAAAACGATCTTAGCGAGCCCGCTCGATCGGCGCAGTCCCCGCCTTCCACCGACGCTGCACCGCTGCTGGCGCGCTTCCTGCTTATTGATTTTTATGTGCACGAAACAAACTTGATTGTGCACAATTCTGGCGCCGAACCGACTTGCTGCAAGGCGCCGCTCACCAACATGGGGCCCGTGAAGGGCCGAAGGATCGCGTCATGGAAGTCATTGGATCGAAGCGCCAGGGCCTGAGCCGGCGCCTGTTCGTCAGCAGCGGTGTCGCCGCCAGCACGCTGGCCTTGCCCGGCTGGGTGCGCGCGCAGGGCAGCGAAAAAGAGATCGTGATCGGCGGCGCGGGCGGCCACAAGGCCTTTCTCGACGCGCTGATCCCGGTGTTCGAGAAGCAGACCGGCTGCAAGGTAATCTTCGAAGGCACCCGCTCGCTGGTGAACCTCGAGAAGATGGTCAGCAACAAGGGTCGCCAGTACATGTCGGTCGTGCTGATGGACGACCCGGTGCTGATCCCGGCGGTGAAGGAAGGCGTGCTCGAGAAGCTCACCGTCGCCGACATCCCGAGCATCGCCAAGCTGAAGCCCGGCACGGTGCACATGGACGGCATGTGGGTCAACTACATGCAGACGATGACCGGCGTCGCCGTCAACACCGGCAAGGTGAAGAGCATGGCGTCGTACCAGGCGCTCTGGGAGCCCGCATACAAGGGCAAGGTCATCATCCCGTCGCTGCAGAACACCGAAGGCCTGTCGATGCTGCTGATCGCTGCGGCGCTCGAAACCGGCAAGCCGATGAAGGAAGCTCAGTACCAGCCCGAGGCCGGCTTCCGCAAGCTGAAGGCGCTCAAGCCGAACCTGTTGACCGTCTACACGCAGTTGCCGCAGGCGCTCAACCTGCTCGAGCAAGGCGAGGCCAGCGCGATCGCCGGAATGATCGGCTCGAACGCGGTGGACCGGAAAGCCAAGGGCGCGCCGGTCGAGTTCCTGCTGCCCAAGGAAGGCGGCATGGTGATGCCCAGCGGCATTGCCAAGGTCAAGGGCGCACCGGCGCCGGCGCTGGCCAATGCCTTCATCGAAGCCATGCTGAGCACCTGGCAGAAGCAGATCACCGAGGTGTCCGCCGCACTGCCGACCAACACCACCGTCGCGGTTCCGGCCGGCCTGCCAAAGGGCGATGTCTTCATCCCCGACTGGGGCTACATCGCCGACAACCGCAAGGCCTGGGTCGAGCGCTGGGACCGGGAGATGGCACTGTGAGTGCACTGCGCCTGACCGGCATCGCCAAGCATTACGGCGCGACCGCCGTGGTGGACGGGCTCGACCTCGCGGTCGAATCCGGCGAGTTCGTGTCGCTGCTCGGCCCCTCGGGTTGCGGCAAGACGACGCTGCTGCGCATCATTGCCGGCCTGGCCGAAGCCGATGCCGGCACGGTGCGCATCGGCGACCAGGACGTGACCACCCTGCCCGCGCACAAGCGCAATGTCGGCGTGGTGTTCCAGAGCTATGCGCTGTTCCCGCACCTGACCGTCGGCGAGAACATCGCCTTCGGCCTGCGCGCACGCGGAAGCTCGAAGGCCGACACCGCGACCGCGGTGCAGGCGGCACTGCGCGCGGTGCAGCTGTCGGCGCTGGCCGATCGGCCGATCTCGGCGCTCTCCGGCGGCCAGCAGCAACGCGTGGCCGTGGCCCGCGCGATCGCGACCAAGCCGCGCCTGCTGCTGCTCGACGAGCCGCTGTCGGCACTCGACCGCAAGCTGCGCGAGACCATGCAGGTCGAACTGCGCCGCATGCTGCGCGACGCCGGCATGACCGCCATCTTCGTCACGCACGACCAGGAAGAAGCGCTGGTGATGTCCGACCGCATCGCGGTGATGAACCGCGGCCGCATCGAGCAACTCGACGTGCCGGACGCCATCTATGCGCGGCCGCGCACCGAGTTCACGCTCAACTTCGTCGGCCTGTCTGCGCAGTGGCGCGGGCGCGTCGAGTCGCTCTCGGCCGATGGCGCCACCGTGCGCACGGCCAGCGGCGACATCGTGGTGCCGGGCGGTGCCGGAACGCTGCCGATGACGCCGGGCCGCGACGTGCTGATCGGCGTGCGGCCCGAGCGCATCCATGCCAGCGCGAATGCGGTGTCCGCACCGGGCGTGAACCAGATGCGGCTGACCGTGAGCGACGTGGTCTACCGCGGCACCAACCGGCTCGTGTACTTCGACGTGCCCGATGTCGGCGAATCCGGCGGCATCGTGCTGGCCGAGACGCCCGCGCACGCGGCCGCCGCACCGGCGCCGGGCGATGCGCTGACGCTCTCCTGGGCGGTCGGCGACACGCTGGTGTTCCCGGCGGACGCCGCTCGCCACTGACCACCACGCACACGAGGAACGTCATGACCACCACCGTTGCCGCCCTGCCGACGCCGGCTGCGCCCCGCGCACCGCGTTCGCGCGTCGCCTGGCTCGCGCTGCCGGGCGCGGGCTATCTGCTGATCGCCTTCGCGCTGCCGCTCGTCCTGCTGCTGTCGACCAGTCTGCGCAGCGAGGACGGCGCCTTCACGCTCAGCGGCTACGCCACCTTCCTGAGCGACGGCTACAACGCGGTCGTGGTCTGGAACACGTTGAAGATCGCGGTCGCCGTGACCGGGCTGTGCCTGTTGATCGGCTACCCGGTGGCCTTCGCGATGGCGCGTGCGTCGGTCGCGGTGCAGGGGCTGATGTTCCTCGCGCTGATCCTGCCGCTGTCGGTCGGCGTGATCGTCAAGGCCTTCGCCTGGACCATCCTGCTGCGCAGCAACGGCCTGGTGAACCAGTTGCTGATGGGGCTCGGCGTGGTCGACGATCCGGTCAAGCTGCTGTTCAACGAACGCGGACTGGTGATCGCGGCGGTGCATGTGTTCCTGCCCTTCATGGTGCTGCCGATCTTCACGGTGGCGCGCCAGATCGACTCGCGCCTGCCCGAGGCAGCAGCCACGCTCGGCGCGGCGCCGATGCTCGTCTTCCGCGCGGTGGTGTGGCCGCTGTCGCTGCCGGGTGTGGTCACCGGCTGCGCCTTCGTGTTCTCGATGGCGGTGTCGATGTACGTGATCCCGGCGCTGCTGATCGGCGACCGCTACCAGACGCTGCCCGCGTTGATGGCACGCGCCTATCTCTTCATGCGCGACCGGCAGGCCGGCTCGGTGCTGGCGGTCGTGCTGCTGCTGATCGCGGTTGCGATCGTGGTCGGCAGCACCGCACTCACGCGCAGCCTGCAGGCGCGCCATTCGACGGGAGCGAAAGAATGAACCCGGATCGCGCAATGGCCTGGGCCCGCGGCACGCTGCTGGCCGCCACCGCCATCT
Source organism: Pseudomonadota bacterium (assembly GCA_040387575.1). Taxonomy (GTDB): domain Bacteria; phylum Pseudomonadota; class Gammaproteobacteria; order Burkholderiales; family Burkholderiaceae_C; genus Variovorax. The sequence goes on along the minus strand of JAZKDL010000318.1, from coordinate 1,658 downwards.
TCATGCTGGCACCGCTCGTCGTGGTGGTGCTGGTGTCCTTCGGCACCTCGGCCGTGTTCAACCTGCCGGACCTGAGCAGCCTGTCGCTGCGCTGGTACCAGGCGATGGCGCACCGCGAAGGGCTCGGCGCCACGCTGTGGCTGTCGGTCGGCGTGGCCTTCCTGTCGACGCTGGTCGCGCTGGTGCTGGGCACGCTGTGTGCCATCGCGATCGAGCAAGGCCGCTTTCGCGGCCGCGAGGCGCTGCTGGCCTTTCTCGTGTCGCCGCTGCTGATGCCGGGCCTGGTGCTCGGCGTGGCACTGCTGCAGCTGCTGCGCGAGATCGGCCTGCGCGACGTGTTCTCGGCGCTGCTGATCGGCCACATCGTCATCACGCTGCCCTACGTCACGCGCACCGTGCATGCCAGCCTGGCGCTGTTCGACATGCGGCTGATCGATGCGGCGCAGACGCTCGGCCTGTCGCGCTCGCGTGCGCTGATGCAGGTGATGGTGCCTTCGCTGGCGCCGGCCTTCCTGACCTCGGGCCTGTTCGCCTTTCTCGCGTCGATGGACAACTACCCGATCTCGATCTTCCTGACCGACGCGCGCAGCAAGACGCTGCCGATCGAGATCCTCCACTTCCTGGAGGAGTCGCCCGACCCGACCATCGCCGCCATCTCGTCCTGCCTGATCCTGCTGGCGATCGTGGTGCTCTTCGTGGCCGAACGCATGGTCGGCATGCGGCGGCTCGCCCAGTTCTGATGACCATGACAGCTATCGATTCCCCATCCGAATCCGCCGCGCCGGTGCTGCGCGACTTCGTCGGCTACGGCCGCCAACTGCCCGCGGTGCGCTGGCCCGGCGACGCGCGCGTGGCCGTGTCCTTCGTCGTCAACTTCGAGGAAGGCGGCGAGTTCTCGATGCGCGACGGCGACGCGCACAACGAGTCGGTGTACGAGGTGGTCGATCCGCAGCCGCGGCCCGACCCGTGCATCGACAGTCACTTCGAGTACGGCACGCGCGTCGGCTACTGGCGCATCGCCGAGTTGTTCGCAGCGCACGGCCTGCCCTTCACGCTGAGCGCCTGCGGCCGCGCGGTCGAGCGCTCGCCCTGGCTCGCGCAGCATGCGGTCGCGGCCGGCCACGAGGTGTCGGCGCATGGCTGGCGCTGGCAGAAAGGCATCGCGCTCGACGCCGCGCAGGAGCGCGAGGCAATCCGCCGCACGCGCGACACCATCGCCTCGGTGACGGGTCGCGCGCCGGTCGGCTGGCACACGCGTTCCAGCGCCACGCAGCACACCCGCGCCCTGCTCGCGGAACACGGCTTCCTGTACGACAGCGACGCCTACAACGACGACACGCCCTACACCGTGCCGGTCGACGGCCGGCCGCATCTGGTGCTGCCCTATGCGTTCGACACCAACGACATGCAGTTCCAGAACACCCAGCGCTTCGACACCGGCCGGGCCTTCGCGGAATACGTGAACGACGCCTACGACTGGCTCTGGCGCGAGGGCGCCGACCGGCCGCGCATGCTGTCGATCGGCCTGCACCTGCGCATGATCGGGCGACCCGGCCGCATCGGCGCGCTCGAACGTATCCTGAAGCACTTGAACGAACGCGGCGGCGCCTGGGTGGCGACGCGCGAGCAGATCGCGCGCCACTGGCTCGCGGCCACGA
>JAZKDL010000317.1:1723-3437 GCA_040387575.1 Pseudomonadota bacterium | reverse complement strand
CGCAGCAGTTCATGGCGCACGTCATGCCCGAGCATGCCGCCCGCGTGAAGCGCTATCGCGACGACGCGGCGCTGTTCAGCCGCTTCCAGATCGAGCACCAGATCGAGTCGGCCTATGCACGCACCGTGCAATTGCCTTCGGGCGGCGCGATCGTGATCGACCACACCGAGGCACTGGTCTCGGTCGACGTGAACTCGGCCCGCGCCATCAAGGGCGGCGACATCGAGGAAACGGCGACCCGCACCAACCTCGAAGCCGCAGACGAAGTGGCCCGCCAGATGCGCCTGCGCGACCTGGGCGGCCTGATCGTCATCGACTTCATCGACATGGACGAGTCGAAGAACCGCCGCGAAGTCGAAAGCCGCCTGCGCGACGCGCTGCGGCAGGACCGCGCCCGCGTCCAGTTCGGCTCGATCAGCAAGTTCGGCCTGATGGAAATGAGCCGCCAGCGCCTGAAGCCGGCGCTCAGCGAAGGCTCTTCGATCCCCTGCCCGCGTTGCGGCGGCTCCGGCCACATCCGCGACACCGAATCGAGCGCGCTGCAGATCCTGCGGATCATTCAGGAAGAGTGCCTGAAGGACAACACGGCCGCCGTTCACGTGCAGGTGCCCGTCGAAGTCGCGTCGTTCCTGCTCAACGAGAAGCGCCCCGAGATCGCCAAGATCGAACTGAAGCAGCGCGTCACCGTGCTGATGGTGCCGAACAAGACTTTCGAGACGCCGCACTACAAGCTCGAGCGCCTGAAGCACGACGACCCGCGCCTCGACCACATCGCTGCCAGCTACAAGATGGCCGAGGACCTGGACAACTCGACCTCGGTCACGCGCCGCTCGCAAGAACCGACCAACAAGCAGACGCCGGTGATCAAGGGCGTGCTGCCCGACGCGCCGGCACCGGTGGTCGTGCCCAAGCCCGAGGCCGTTCGCGCCCCCATGGCTGCGCCCGCTCCTGCACCGGCGCCCGCTGCAGCGCCTGCACCCGTCGCCGCACCAGCGCCCGCGGAAGCCGGCTTCATGGGCTTCATCAAGAGGTTCTTCGGCTTGGCCCCATCCGCCGCACCCGCACCTGCGCCGTCGGCAATTCCGGTGGAAGCACCGAAGCCGATGCGCCGCGATGGCCGCCCGTCGCGTGACGGCGAAGCCCGCGGTCCGCGCGATGGCGATGCACGCCGCGGTGGACGCGGTGGCGAAGGCCGCGGCGATGCACGCGGTGCTGAAGGCCGCAACGGCGAAGGCCGCGGCGGACGTGGCGAAGGACAGGGCCGTGACGGCGCACGCAACGGCCGCTCGGGCGAGCGCCGCGACTCGCGCGAAGGCCGCGGCACGGAAGTCCGTGCCGACGCTGCCGTGCGCGAGCCACGTGAATCACGCGAGCCACGCGAAGGCCGTGGCCCGCGCGACGGCGAAGCACGCCGCAACGGCCGCGGCCCGCGCGACGGCGAAGCACGCCCGGTGTCGCTCGACGCCGCAGCGGTGAACGAAGCAGAACCATCGGTGCCGACGGCGCTGGCGGATGACGCCCAGACCGAACGCACACCACGCCCCCGCCGTGAACGCAATGAGCGTGGTGAACGTCCGGAACGCGCCGAGCGCACCGAACGCGGCACCGAAGGGACACGCGAACGTGGCGAACTGAACGACAGCGCACCGGCACCGACGACGTCGGTATACGCCGAACGGGCACAGCGTGAAGAGCGTGCGCCGCGTGAAGACCG
>JAZKDL010000317.1:0-1623 GCA_040387575.1 Pseudomonadota bacterium | reverse complement strand
GAAGACCGTGCACCGCGCGGCGAGCGTCGCGAACGGCGCCCTGACGTCGCACCGGGTACCGATGGCGTTTCGCAGTTGGCACCATCCGACGCCGCATCCGCTGTCGATGCAGACGCTGTCAACGAAGGTGTGCAAGGTGCCGAGGCCGCACCGCGCCGGGACGGCGATGAGCCGCGTCGTGGCCGCTCGCGCGACCGTTATGGCCGTGATCGCCGCGAACGTGCACCACGCGAAGAAGGCGATGCAGCAACGCTGGCTGAGCCCGTAGGCGCCGAAAGCATGGATCAGCAGCCTGCCGTTGCGCCTGTGACGCAAGTCATCGATGCAACGCCGGCTTTGGCCGAGCCGGTAGCCACAACCGTCGCCGCACCGCTGCCGGCCCCCGCGCCTGCGCCTGCGCCTGCAGCCATTGCGCCTGTGCCTGCACCTGCAGCACCGGTCGCGCGCACGACGGAACGCCCGGTGGCTGCAGCGGCGCCAAAGGCTGCTGCACCGGTCAGCGCACGCGCCCTGCCGAAGGTGCAAGCCTTCGAGCTGCCCCTGGCAGAACTCGCTCAAGTGGCTGAAGGCTCCGGCCTGCAGTGGGTGAACTCCAATCCGGAACGCATCGCACAGGCCCGCGCCGCCATCGCTGCCGAGGTGAAGCCGGCGCACGTACCGCGTGAACGCCCGCCGGCCGTGGTGATCGATGAAGGTCCGCTGGTACTGGTCGAAACGCGTCGCAACCTGAGTGGCGTCACGCTGCCATTCGAGAAGGCGACCGAGAGCACGAATGCTTCGGCTCAGTAAGTAAGTCAGTCGTGACCAACTCGGGGGACGACGCGTCTTCCCCTGTTCGTTCCAAAGAGAGAAGCCGGCCCTTGTGCCGGCTCTTTTTTTGCCTGCACGGCAGAGGCGTGATGCGCTCGGTGTATTCCGTGATCGCTGCATCCGGCAAAACAGCCGAACTCAGGATCAGCAACCGCTGACCTTACGGCTCAAATAGAGATCAGGAGATCAAGCGGCGATGCCAGCCTGCGCAGCACGCTTCCAGGCGATGGCGGCCTGCTCGGCGTCGCCGCGACCCTCCGCCAACTCGGCCAGCGCCAGCCAGGCACGCCGGTACAGTCCGACGTCCTGCAGGCCCATGCCGGCCTGCGCCAACAATTGCTGCGCCTTGCCCCAGAGCTGGCGCTTCACGCAGGCCATGCCGGCCAGGTACTGCAGGTTGGCATCGCGCGGGTTGCTGCGCTGTGCAGCCTCGATGCGCGCCAGCCACTCTGCATCCACGGAGTCGAGACCGGCTTCCAGCGCGTGCACGAGCTTGACGCGCAATGCATCGCTGAGTTCATGCGGCCGCGAAGCGAGGATCTCCCACACGGGCAACAGCCAGCCACGTGCGAGCGCCAGATCGCCATGCAGCGACACCATGCGCTGCGCGGCCTGAATCGCGACCTCGGCCATCTCGCGTTCCGTGGGCTCTAGCTCTCCCCAGACGCGAACCAGCTGGGCCGGATCGTGTGCCCCCAGCAGCAATTCGGACGCCAGTCCGCGCACGATGCTGTGCCCGGCTGTCGGCGAGAACGCGCGGTGCTTGGACAGCATGCGGGCTGTTTCGAGCGCCTCGAGCGTGCGCCGGTCCTG
>JAZKDL010000316.1:0-3368 GCA_040387575.1 Pseudomonadota bacterium | reverse complement strand
GCAATACCAGCGTCACGCACACCATCACGCGCGGCGTGATTCAGGGCACCGGCACGGGCGTGTCTGTCGCGAACGTCGGCGCCAACTCGTGCGGCACGACCGCGGCGACGATTGCGGGGAACCAGAACAGCGGCGTGATCACGGTGGGTGCGACCGCGGGCACACAGTGCCGCGTAACGTTTTCGACGGCTGCGCCCGCCGCGCGCGATTGCACCGTGACCGACTCCACCACGACGATTGCGACACGCGCCACGGCCGTGAGCACGACGGCGCATGACTTTCTCGGCGCGTTCGTCGCGGGCGATAACGTGACCTACGTGTGCCTGGTGCGCTGAATGCCCGCCTACCCTGGACTGATCGGTCCGGCCTATCGAGGCGCCAGTTACATGGCGGGGCGCGAAGAACTGATCAATCTCTACATCGAGAAGAACGAGACGCCGAACGCGCCGAACCCGTATGTGATGCTCCCGACGCCGGGCTATGCGACGGTCGTGACGGTCGCGGAGGGTCCGATCCGTGGCACCGTGACGGCGGACGGCCGCGACTTCTTCGTCGCGGGCTTCGCGTTCTACGAACTGAACGCGGACGATACCGCCACGCTACGAGGCACGCTCGCGGCCGATACGAACCCGGCTACGCTCTGCTGGAACGGGCCGGCCGGCGGGCAACTGTTTCTCACCAGTGGCGACGTCGGCTACAACTACGACCTCGCGACGAACACGCTGACGACGGTGCTGCTGTCGGGCGCCACGATGGGCTCGTTTCTCGATGGCTTCTTTCTCGCGCTCGATGCCGCGACCGGCACGCTGCAAATCAGCGACTTGCTCGACGGGCTCGTGTGGGACCCGACGCAGATCGCGCAACGGACACAGGGCGCGGACCCGTGGATCTGTATGACCGTCATCCACACCGAAATATGGCTGATCGGCTCTCGGACGGGCGAAGTGTGGCAGAACGTCGGCGCGTTCCCGTTCCCCTTCGCGCCGATTCAGGGCGCCTACTTCGAGCAGGGCATCGCGGCCCCGTTCTCGGCCATCCGCGACGTCGCGCCGCTCCTCTGGGTCAGCGAGAACGCGCAGGGCGGACGGATGCTGCTGATCGCGAACGGCTACGACGGGACGCGCGTCAGCACGCACGGCGTGGAGAATCCGCTCGAGTCCTACACAGCGGCGCAGATTGCCGCCGCGCAGGCGATGGGCTTCCAGATCGGCGGGCACACGTTCTATCAGGTCAATTTCTCGGACGCGTCCACGTGGGTGTTCGACGTCACGGAGGGTGCGTGGGGGCGCTGGTTGCATTGGGACCACGCGACGAGCACATGGCAGACCTCGCGCGTCATGAATCACCTGTATACGGGCGGGCGGCATCTCGTGGGTGACACGGCCACGGGCACGCTCTATGAGATGTCCTCGACCGTGTTCACCGACGTGTCGGGGTCGATCATGCTCCGCGAGCGCATGCCCGCGCGCCTCGCGAATGCCGAGCAGGACCGTATTTACGTGTCGGAGATTCAGCTCGTGTGCGACGTCGGTGTTGGGCTGAGCGGCACGGGGCCGAACGCCGATCCGATGGCGATGCTCCAGACCTCGCGGGATGCCGGGCGGACATGGACGCCGGAGCGGTGGTCCTCGCTCGGGCCGATCGGCGCCTACGATACGCGCGTGAAGTGGACCCGCTGCGGGCAGGCGCGCAACCGCGTGGATCGCTTCCGGTTCTCGGCCGCCGTGCCGTTCCGCGTGTCGGCGGCGGTGATTCGATTTGATGAGGAGTCGGCCGCATGAGCGTGAGTCAGGTCCCGCGGCGCTCGTCAGTGCTGCGCAAGGACGGGAAGGTCGACGGCGATTGGGATCATTGGTTTGATACGGTGCGCCGGACGGCGAATGCCGCCGAGATTCAAGGCACGTTCGCGAACAACGTCGCGGCGCTGGCGGGCGGACTGGTCGCGGGTCAGGTGTATCAGACGGCGACGGGGGAAGTGCGGGTGGTGGTATGAAACTGAAGATTCTGCCGTGCGGGTGCGCCGTCGACACTGATAGCGTGCTTGTCTCGGCCGTCTGTCTCGCGCATCAGATGGCGCGGGCCAAGGCTGACGGGAAATGACCCGCCGAGTCCTTCCACGCGACGAATACGCCCGGCTCGTCGGCACGTATCTCGAGCCGCTGATCGAGCACTTCCCGGCCGATACCGACGTTGTGGTCGTGGAGAACGACGAAGGGATCATCGTCGGGTGTTCGTCCATCTTCGCCCGTGACCATGTCGAAGGCACCTGGATCTCGGACGCGCATCGGGACACGCCGGCCGTGTTCTGGTCGTTGCTCCAGGGCATCAAACAGACCGCGAAGCGCCGGGGAACAGCGCGGCTGCTCACGGCGTCGATGGATGACCGGATGACGCTGTTTCTGGAGCGGCAGCACGCCACGCAACTACCGGGGCTGCACTTCGTGTGGCCGTTGACGAGGGAGTCGTAATCATGCCGTTGGGAGTCGCTATTCCGCTTATCGGGGCTGCGGTGTCTGGCGGCGCGGCGCTCGGCGCGTCAAAAATCCAGAGCAACGCCGCGAAGAAAGCCCAGCAGCAGCAGCAGGCCGCCACCGACAAGGCGCTGGCCGTCCAGCAGCAGACCAACCAGCCCTATATGCAACTCGGACAGCAGGCCGCCGCGCGCCTCGGGCAGATGGCCGCGAACCAGCAGCCCTACACGCAGGTGTTCGGCTCGGGGGCCGGCGCGCAGGGTCAGCCGGGCCAGCCGATGCGCGGGCCGGGCGCGATGGGCGGCAACCAGTTCCAGATGCCCCAGCAAGGCCCGCCGCAGGGCATGGGGCTGGGGCAGCTCGGGCAGGGCGGCATGGGCCAGCCGCAGCCGATGCGCCCGCCACAGGGCCAGCAGGGGCCGGGGATGGGCATGCCGCCGCAGGCACCGATGGGCCGATGGCTCATGCCGGGCGGGCAGACGGCACAGGGGCCGCTCAATCAGGCGCAGATGTATGAGTCCAAGGGCGGAAGGCGAGTGGGCTGATGGCGATGTTGTTTGATGATCCGCGCAAGCGTCAGCAGGGGCTCGGCACGCTCGGGCAGACCGGCGGCGCGATGGGGCAGAGTTTTCAGCCGGAGACGGCCGGGAGGCTGCCCGGCCTTGACGGGGGCGGCCTGTTCGCTGGCGGCGGCGCGATGGGCCAGTCCGCGGGCTTGCCTGGCCTGAACTTCAGCCAGAGCGACGGGCCGCAGGCCACGACGAACACCGGCATGAACTTCAGCCAAGGGCCGATGGCGACCACGAATACCGGCCTGTCGAACGGCATGGGGCTCGGGCAGCTCGGCAACCCCGGTGCGATGACGAACAGCTTCGCGCCGACCGAGGGCGACTTCCA
>JAZKDL010000315.1:0-5798 GCA_040387575.1 Pseudomonadota bacterium | reverse complement strand
CAGCAGCATGGTGTTGAGCGGAGCGACGAAGCGCGACCGCGACCGCGCGATCACCACCGCCGCCGGCACTCCCAGCACCACCACCAGCAGCGTGGAGGACGTGGCCAGCTGCACGCTGTACCACAGGGCTTCGAAGTAGCTCGGATCGATGCTCTGGTACCACCGCAGGCTGAAGCCTTGCGGCGGAAAGTTCAAGGCACCTTGCGGCGACAGAGACGCCAGCACCACGCCCACGAAGGGCAGCAGCAGGAACACGGGCACCGCCACCACCAGCACGCGGTAACCCAGGCGCAGCAGCGTGTTCATTTCGGTGCCTTCTCGGCCATCAGGCGCATGGCGACCAGCATGGCGACGACGGCGGCCACCATGGTCAGGATGGCCGCCGTGGCGCCCACCGGGTAGTTCAGCACCGCGCGGATCTGCTGGTTGATGTAGAGCGCCATCAGCATCACGCGCTTGCCGCCCAGGATGCCGGGCGTGACCAGCGCGCTGATGGACGCCATGAACACCAGCAGTGCGCCGGCGATCAGGCCGGGCCGCGCCAGTGGCAGCACCACGCGCCAGAAGGTCTGCCATGGCGTCGCGCCCAGGTTGATCGCGGCCTCTTCGATGGCCGGGTCGATCTTGCGGATCGTCGCGCTGAGCATCAGGATCATGATGGGGAACTGCACGTGCACCATGCCGATGACCGCGCCCAGGTAGTTGAAGATCCATTGCGGCGGCTGCTGCACCAGGCCGGTCCGCAGCAGCAGCCAGTTGAGCAGGCCGTTCTCGCCCAGGATCGGCAGCCAGCCCAGGTTGCGGATGACCACGCTGACCAGCAGCGGCACGACGGTGATGAACAGCAGCACGGGCCGCCAGCGCGACGACGTGCGCGCCAGGAAATAGGCGAACGGAAAACCCAGCACGGCGCAGACCGCGGCCGTGGTCAGCCCGTACATGAAGGTGTCCCAGAGGATGCCGACGTAGTAGGCGTCGGTCGCGAAGCGCTGGTAGTTGGCCAGCGTCCAGCCCGGGTCCACGCGGCCCATGCCGCCGCCCGGATGCAGCGAGACCGTGAACAGGTAGCCGATGGGCGCGGCGAACAGCAGCGCCAGGAACACCAGCGCCGGGCTGGCCAGCAGCAGGCGCAGCGGGTTGGCCTGCCACGGACGTGCGTCGATCGGCGGAACGACGGCCGCGGTATGTAAGGGCAACGGAATGCTGGACATGCGTCGGCCTCAGTGCCGCACGGCAGGTGCGTCGTCCAGCAGCACCGATCGCTCGGGCTGCCAGCCCACGTCCAGCAGCTCGCCGACACGCGGCGGCGCCGAGCCGTGGCTGCGGATCTGCAATTGCAGCGCATCGCCGGCACGCACCGTGATCTGCCAGCCGTCGCCCTGGTAGAGCACCTGTTCCACCGCCACGCGCAGGTGGTTCGGGTGGTGGTTGCCGAACTCGATGTTCTCGGGCCTGACCGACAGGATGCGCTTGCCGCCGGGCGCTGTCGGCGTGGCGCTCGAAGCCGTGCTGCGCAGCCGGATCGAAGTGGCATCGGCACCGTGGCGCAGCGCCTGTACGCCGTGCGCGTCGGGCAGGCCGTCGAGTTCGACGTCGATGAAGTTGGTCTTGCCGACGAAGCCGGCCACGTACTTGTTGGCCGGGCGTTCGTACAGCGCGCGCGGCGTGTCGATCTGGCTGATGCGGCCGCGGTCCATCACCGCGATGCGGTCGGACAGCAGCAGCGCTTCGCCCTGGTCGTGCGTGACGAACAGCGTGGTGATGCCCAGCCGCGCCTGGATCGCCTTGATCTCTGCCTGCAGCTCCTCGCGCAGTTTCTGGTCCAGCGCGCCGAGCGGCTCGTCCAGCAGCAGCACGCGCGGATTGACCACGATGGCGCGGGCCAGCGCCACGCGCTGCTTCTGTCCGCCCGACAGCTGCGCCGGCAGCCGCGCCGCGAAGCCTTCCAGTCGCACGAGCTTCAGCGCGTCGTGCACGCGGCGCTCCACCTCGGCACGCGGCACCTTGCGCACGCGCAGGCCGAACGCCACGTTGGCCGCCACGTCCAGGTGCGGGAACAGCGCGTACTGCTGAAACACCATGCCGGTGTCGCGCAGGTGCGGCGCGAGCGCAGTGACGTCCTTCTCGCCGATCACGACACGGCCGGCGTCAGGCGCCACGAAGCCGGCCACCATGCGCAGACAGGTGGTCTTGCCGCAGCCGCTGGCGCCCAGCAGTGTGACGAACTCGCCGTCGGCGATGGACAGCGAAACGTCGTCGACGACGCGCTGCGCGCCATAGGTCTTGACGACGTTGCCCAGTTGTACGGTGGCCATGGTTGATCTCGTGCCGTTGCTGCGCTCAGGCGCGCGCCGGGATGGCTGGAAAGTCGCGGAAGGCGACCAGCGGATCGCGCGCGATCTGCGCGAGCAGGTCGATTTCCCAGCGCAGGTACTCGCGGAAGGCGGCGTGCGGGTCGGCCACGCGGTAGGGCGAGCGCCAGGCGTCGTCGGGTTCGTGCAGCAGGGCGGTCGGGCCGGTCTCCAGCGGCTGGCCGAGCGCTTGCCATGCCGCTGTGCCGCCATCGAGCGCGGCCACCGGTCGGCCGAGCAGGCGGGCCAGATCGGCGGCCGCCAGGCGCGCCAGACGGCCATCGGGCGAGGTGGCGACCAGGGCTTGGGCGGACAGCCTGTCCAGCCCGTCGGGCAGACGGGCGCGCACCGCGTAGAACGCGCCGGGAATGTGGCCGTCCTCGTACACCGGCGCTGGAGCGAAATCGATGACCTGGGCCGAGCCGTCGGCCAGCGACTGCGCCAGCGCGTCCGCCGTCACCAGCGGCACCTCGGGCAACGGCGCCAGCAGCAGCTCGGGCTCTGCACCGACCGCCGTCGCAGCGCCTGCCGGCAGACGGTAGGCGAAGACCTCGCCCCAGGCCAGCTGTTGCAGCCAAGACGCAGTGATCGCCGCGCGTGCGCCCAGTGCATCGTCCACCAGCACGATGCGCGCGTGGCGTGCGCCGACGTGCTTGTCGAGCTCCTGCACCAGCTGCCCGCCCTCGATCCAGGCACTGCCGGGCAAGTGGCCAGCGGCGTATTCGGCGCGCGTGCGCACGTCGTAGATGTACAGGCTGCGCCTGTCCTGCTGCGCCTGCAGATCGGCCAGGCCGGCATCGTCGAGCCAGTGCAGGTCGTAGCGCTGCGTCAGGTGCGCCACCGCCTGGCGCGGTTCCTGTGCGTCGGCTGCGGGCGCCGCGGGCAATTGCGCGGGCTGGCCGTGCTGCAGCGTGTAACCCTCCAACAGCCAGTCCATCGTGCCGTTGCGCAGTGCGACCACGCGGTTGGGAAGTCCGGCATTGATCAGCGCCTGCGCGCCGATGATCGAGCGCGTGCGGCCGGCGCAGTTGACGACCACGAGCGTCTCCGGCGAGCGCAGCAGGCCGTGCACGCGATAGGGCAGTTCGGCGTTCGGCACGGAATACGCACCGGGCAGGCTGAAGTCCTCGAACTCGTGCGCCGTGCGACCGTCCAGCACCACCAGATCGTCGCCAGCCGCCAGCTTGGCGTGCAGCTCGCCGACCGATACCGAGGGCGTGTGGTCGTGGTGCTCGACATATTCGCCAAAAGCCTTGGTGTAGGTGCTGGCACCGGTGTAGACCTCCTGGCCGGCAGCCCGCCAAGCCGCAAGACCGCCACGCAGCACACGCACGTCGCTGAAGCCCAGCGCTTGCAGGCGCGCAGCGGTACGTTGCGCCAGCGGGCCGCCCTCCGCATCCGTCACCACGATGCGCACGTCGCCTCGGCGCAGCAGCCGGCCGGCGCGCAATTCCAGCTGGCTCAACGGCAACGGCACCGACCACAGTAGATGGCCGTCGCGCACCTGCACGCCCTCTTCACGTGCATCCACGATGGCGAGTTCGTTGCCGTCCTGGAGCGCGTGAAGCAACGCGTCCACCTCCAGGAACTCGAAAGATGACAGGTCGGCGGTGGCATGGGTCATGGCGTATGGACGGCGTCAGCCGCTTGGATGGTTTCCGAATAACGGAAGATGCAATGTGAATATCGGAATAGATTTTCCGAAATCAGTTTAGACTTGCGTTGAAACCGGCATGAAAGTGTTTTCGCATAAGGAAATGCGAAATCTGAACAACGCACATGCCGTGATGGGGAAGCACAGGAGGCAATGCATGGACAGGGTGTCGTCGATTGCGACGAGAGCGTCGGAAAAGTCGAGCGAATCAGGCTCGCTGGCTCGCGGCTTGCAGGTGATGGGCGTGTTGCACACGGCGATGCGGTCGATGGGCATCTCGGAGATCGCGGAAGAAACGGGGCTGGCTTCCAGCACCGTGCACCGGCTCCTTCAGACACTCGTCGAGCACGGTCAAGTGACGCGCACGCCGGCCAGCCGCTACCGGCCATCGGCGCGCAGCCTGCTGCCGTTGCTGCTGGATCACCCCGTCAGCGCGTTGCGGCGCGACAGCAGCGAACTGCTGCGCACCCTGTGCACGCGCTATGGGCCTTCGACCAGCCTGATCCTGTTCTTCGGGCACGAACGTGCGCTGATCGAACTGGCCCTGGGCCGCTACAGCGTGACGCCGTACTACGACACGCACCTGAGCAACCCGTATCACGCCACGGTGTCGGGCAAGTTGCTGCTGAGCGGCCTGGCGCCGATGGAACGCGCCTTGCTGTTGGGCGACCAGCCGCTGCGCGCGCCAACGCCCAACACGGTGGTGGACCGCGAGGCGCTGGAACATGAACTGGCGCTGGTCCAGGCCGAGGGCTACGCCACCAACACGCACGAGAACGTGGTGGGCATCTCGGCGGTGGGCGCCCGACTGATGTCGCCGAGCCAGCGCAACATCGGCGCCATCGTCATGTCGGGCCCGAGCGAGTATTTCGGCGCAGAGGCCCAAGCGGGGATGAAACGGGACCTGATGCAGACCGCCGACCTGCTCAACAGCACGTCCTCGGCCTTGCGGGCCGTGGCGCGCTATCTGACTGAGTAAAGCGGTCACCATCCAGCCGGAGGCTTCAGCGCTCAGCGCGTGACGCGCGGTCGAGAAATTGGTGACTGCTGCGCTTGATGAAGCGCTTGCCCAAGCCGGGTCATTGCTCGTGAAGCGGCCCGGTTCATTGAGCCTGGCCGATCTCGTCGAAGTCGGGCGTGCGGGTCGACATCCCCTCGGGGACGTTCACGTCCAGGAGTTGACCGGCGGCTTTTGATCGTTCAAGTAGTAGTTTCCGACGAGATGGTATTTCCATCGCACCGGATCATGGAGTGTGTGCGTGCGCGCATTGCGCCAGTGACGGTCGAGGTTGTCTTCGGCGAGCACGGAGCGTGTGCCGGACAGTTCGAAGAGCTTCTGACTGGCATGCAGAGCGACCTCCGTCGTCAACACCTTGGCCTTGGCCACTTCGACCGAAGCCCGAGCGACCGATTCGGCCGTCACCACGGAGGCCGAGAGTTCATCGATCGTTCGCGCGGCTTTCTCGAGCATCGCCTGCGCGGCGGACAGCCGCACGTGAAGCTCGCCCACCTGATGGATCGTCAGCGGGTCCTTGCTGGCCTCGGTGACGCCCGAGTCCATCCAGGCGCGTGCGCGATGCCGCACGAACGCGACGGTCTCCGCCACGGCGGCATCCGCGATGCCCATGTCGATGGACGCCTGAATGAGCTGCGAGCCCGGTCCCTGCAGGTTCGGCGTGTCGGCAAACGCGTGAATGTCGATGACTTCGTCCGCTTGAATCGGCACCCCATCGAAAATATCCGAATTCCCAGGGCAATCCCTACCAGATCGCCTCCCGCATCCTCGCGACCAT
>JAZKDL010000314.1:0-2776 GCA_040387575.1 Pseudomonadota bacterium | reverse complement strand
CCGCTTTCGGGGTCGCTGGGCTCGTAGCGGTATCCGGTCCGGTCGCTGACCCAGCCGGCCTCGCCGCAGTTGGTCATGGCCACCGACATGCGCAGGCCGCCCGGCGTGACCAGGTGGCGAAACTGTGCGTCCCGCGCAATATTCGCAACGGCCGCCAGCAGCGCGGCATCGATGTCGCGCGCAAAGCCGCCGAGCTTCAAGGCGCCGGGCGCCAGCGGCAGGTCGTCGTTCGCGTCGTCGAACAGGTTCATGGGTTCATCGATCATCAGCGCTTGGGATGGCATCATCCAGGGAACAGGGCGTTCGCATTCTGAACGCCGCACAACATCAAGGAAATCTCGGACATGGGCGCGCAGTGGAAAGCAAAACACAAGGACCTCGCGGCGAATGCCAAGGGCCGGTTGTTCGGAAAGCTGGCCAAGGAAATCATGATCGCCGCGCGCGGCGGCGCCGACCCCGGGTCGAACTCGAAGCTGCGGCTGGTGGTCGAGCAGGCACGCAAGGTGTCGATGCCCAAGGACACGCTGGACCGCGCCATCAAGAAGGGTGCCGGCCTCTCGGGCGACGCAGTGAACTTCGAGCACGTGATCTATGAAGGCTTCGCGCCGCACCGCGTGCCGCTGATGGTCGAATGCCTGACCGACAACGTGAACCGCACCGCACCCGAAATGCGCGTGCTGTTCCGCAAGGGCCAGCTCGGCACCTCCGGCTCGGTCGCCTGGGACTTCGACCACCTCGGCATGATCGAGGCCGAACCATCCGCCGCCGGCGCCGATGCCGAACTCGCCGCGATCGAGGCTGGCGCGCAGGACTTCGAACCTGGCGCGGAAGAAGGCGCGACGCTGTTCCTGACCGATCCGGCCGACCTCGACCTCGTCAGCCGCGCCCTGCCCGCCCACGGCTTCACGGTGCTCGCCGCCAAGCTCGGCTACAAGGCGAAGAATCCGGTCGATCCGGCCAGCCTCAGCGCCGAGGCGCTGGAAGAAGTCGAAACCTTCCTCGCGGCCATCGACGCCAACGACGACGTGCAGAACGTGTTCGTCGGCCTGGCCGGCTGAACGGCAGCCTGCGCGTCTAGCGTCGCCGGCCGCGCGGCCTGGCCGGCGCACGCGGCGGCATGCCGAGCGCTGCACGCGCGAGCGCATCCGCATCGCCATTGCGGTGCTGCGGAATCCACTGCAACTGCACGCTGTCGAAAGACGCGATCAGGGCGCGCGCTTCATCGAACAGCGCCGCCAGACGAGCGATCGGACGGGCCGACGGGTCACTCAACTGCGCCACGATGACGCTGTTGTCCGAATGCACGCGCAATGCCCTCGCGCCCTGCTGCCTGAGCTGAAGCAGCGACGCCATCAATGCCCGAAGTTCGGCCTCGTTGTTGCACCCGTGCAGCGACGGGGATTCGGACAGCGTCTGGCGCGTACCGTCCGGCGCGACGATCACCGCGCCCAGGCCGATGCGGCCTGGATTGGGCACGGCGCTGCCGTCGCAGTGCACCGTCCAGACATCAGACATCAATCGCAGGGATTGCCATGCGGCGCTTTCTGCAAGCTCGCCTGCGTCACGCTCGCACCGGCCGGCACGTGGCTGGTCACCCAGACGTTGCCGCCGATGGTCGCGCCCTGCCCCAGCGTGACGCGCCCGAGGATGGTCGCGCCCGCATAGATCACCACGTCGTCCTCTACCACCGGATGGCGCGGCAGACCCTTCTGCAGATTGCCTTCGGCGTCGGTCGGAAAGCGCTTGGCGCCCAGCGTCACCGCCTGGTACAGCCGCACGCGCTCGCCGATGACCGCGGTCTCGCCGATCACGACGCCCGTGCCGTGGTCGATGAAGAAGCTCGCGCCGATCTGCGCGCCCGGATGGATGTCGATGCCGGTCAACCCATGCGCGCGCTCGGCCACGATGCGCGCCAGCAACGGCAGTTCGAGCCGGTACAGCTGGTGCGCCATGCGGTGGTGGATCATGGCGCGCACGCCGGGGTAGCACAGCAGCACTTCGTCGACGCTGCGCGCGGCCGGGTCGCCATGGAAGGCGGCCAGCACGTCGGTGTCGAGCAGGCTGCGGATGCCGGGCAGCGCCGCGGCGAAAGCGCGGATGCGGCGCTGCGCCTCGGTGCTCAATGCCGCGAATTCGGCCGGTGTGTGCCGGCGTTCATGGCGAAGTTCGAGCGTGGCCTGCGCGTGCAGCTGGTGCAGCGCGGCATCGAGCGTGTGGGCGACGTAGAAGTCTTCGCTCTCCTGGCGCAAGTCGGTCGGGCCGAGGCGCATCGGAAAAAGCGCCCCGGTGAGCGCTTCCACCACCTCGCCAACCACGTCGCGCGACGGCAGCTCGCGCTCGCCGCCTTCCTGCGCGCGCCGTTGCGACTCGCGCCACTCGCGCCGCACCTGGTGCAGCGCACCCACGATCTCGTCCACCTGGAAGCCTGTCGTCATCGCGTGCCTCTTTCTCTCGTTTTCGCTGGAAAACGCGGAGCATCGCACCAAACGAAAGACTGTGCGCCGGTGGGCCCGTCGGGGCGCCGGCGCTGCCGCGAAGCGGTCTTACTGCAGGAAGGCAGGCTTGGCGTAGCCCGGGAACTTGCTGTCGACCACGGCCTTGAACTCGTTCGAGCGGAAGGCCTCGGCGATGTCCTTGGCCCACTGCGTGTCCTTGTCCGCGCGCTTCACGGCGACCACGTTCAGGTAGTGATCGGGCGTCTTCTCGAGCGCCACCGCACCGGTCAGCTTCAGGCCCGACGAGATCGCGAAGTTGCCGTTGATGATGGCGTACTCGG
>JAZKDL010000313.1:0-6042 GCA_040387575.1 Pseudomonadota bacterium | reverse complement strand
TCGGCACGCATTGCGGATGGTCGGCCTGGGCGCCATCGTTGCCATGCTGGGCGCCGGTGGCCGCTGGGCGTGGCGATTGCCGACCGACGAGATCGCGCTGCGCACCGAGCGCGGACGACTGCTCGGCCGCGACCTGCCCGACGGCAGCCATGTCGGCCTGGCCGCCAACACGCAGGCCGTGGTGCGCTATTTCCGCGATCGGCGCGAGGTCGCGCTCGCGCACGGCGAGATGCGTTTCGATGTGCGGCGCGATGCCGCACGGCCCTTCGTCGTGTCGACCGAATGGGGTCGCGTCGAGGTGCTCGGCACCGTGTTCAGCGTCTCGTCCCGCGAAGGCGGCATGCGGGTCGCGGTGGCTGAGGGGCGCGTGGCGGTGTTCATCGCCGGGCATGCCGGGTCGATGGCCGGCGAGGTGGTGCTCGGCGCCGGCCAGGCCGTGGCGATCGACCGCGACGGCCTGCACCCGCCCTCGGTGACGCGGTCCGACAGCGTCGGCGCCTGGCGCGACGGCTGGCTGGTTTTCGAAGGAACACCGCTGCCCGATGCGATCGCCCAGTGGAACGACTACCTTCCGCAGCCGATTCGCTTGCGGGAAGCCGAGGCGCTGAGTGCACAGCGGCTCAGCGGCACCTTCCCGATCCGCGCGCCGGATGCCTTCCTGCGGAACCTGCCGGACATGCTGGCGGTGACGGTCGAGCGGAGAAGCGACGCGTGGGTCGTCGGGCCGCGCGCCGCGCACTGAAAAAGCGGGAAGAAAATAATTGTGGGTGTTCGGTGCGCGAGTGCGTCTTCAACGCGAACTCTCCTGAAACCACCCATGCGCCAACAGACACCGACCTTCTCCGTCCCTTCCTTCCTGCGCCACCGCGCGCTCGTGCTCGCGTGCGCCGCAGCGTTGCCCGCATTCGGCATGACGGGCACTGCCGTCGCGCAGGCTGCGGCAGCCGCAGTCGAACGCCCGCTGCAGCTGTCGATTCCAGCCCAGCCGCTGGCACTGACGGTCGATGCGCTGGCGCGACAGGCCGGTGTCGGCATCGGGTTCGATGCCAACCTCGCCATGGGCAGGAATGCACCCGCGTTGCAGGGCACCATGAGCCTGCGCCAGGCGCTGGCGCGTGCGCTCGAAGGCAGCGGTCTGGAGGCGCTCGTGAGCGCCGGCGGCGCATCGATCCGCCGCGCCAGCAGTGACAGCGCCACGCTGTCGACCGTGACCGTCACGGCGGACGCGCCGTTGGAAGGCACGGCCGCCAACGCCTACCGCGCTACCGCCAGCAGCCTTGGCGCGCTGGGCACGAAGTCGCTGCGCGACACGCCCTTCAGCATCAACGTCGTCACCCGTGATCTGCTCGACAACCAGCAGGCGCATTCGCTGGTCGACGCGGTGAAGAGCGACGCCGCGGTTGCGCAAGGCAGCAACTACACCAACGGCACCGGCGAGGTGCTGTCGGTGCGCGGCCTGCTGCTGGGCTATCGCAACAACTACAAGCTCGACGGGCAGGATTTGATCGGCTTTCTCGGTGCGCCGCAGATGCCGATCGAACACCTGGAAAGCGTCGAGATCCTGCGGGGCGCCGGCGGCTTTCTCTACGGCTTCGGCACCCCTGGCGGTATCGTCAACCTCGTGACCAAGCGCCCGACGGACACACCGGTGCGCAGCATCGCGATCGAAGGCACGGGCAGCGGCGCCGTGCTCGTGCACGGCGATCTCGGTGGCCGCTTCGGTGAGAACGACCGTTTCGGCTACCGCATCAACGCGGTCGACGAACAAGGCGACACCTACGTGAAGGACGGCGGCCATATCAAGCGGCGGTCGGCATCGGTCGCGCTCGACTGGCGCCTCACGCCCGATCTGGTGTGGAGTGTCGACGCGCTGCAGCAGGAGCGTCGCGTCGACGCCGTCTATTACCAACTGGTGCCCAACGCGAACGGCCTGGCGTCCAACTACGCCATCGCCGCCGCGCCGGCCGCCGTCGACGGCAGCACGCGCCTGGCTTCACCCTTCACCTACAGCGACTCGCGCAGCACGACCTTCGGCACGTCGCTGGCCTGGCACTTCGCACCGCGCTGGGATGCGCGCCTGTCGTACCGGCACTGGGAGCAGGACATGCAGAGCAACCACAGCTTCCTGTTCGCCAATGCGGCGGGCGTGTATTCGGAGCAGCAGATATCGCTGCCCGCGCGCGTGAAGTCGGAGCAGGCGCAGTTGCTCGTCACGGGCGGCTTCGACACCGGCAACGTCAGGCATGACGTGACGCTGGGTATCTCGGCCAGCGACATCCACGCGCAGGAGTCGAACGACTTCAAGTCGCAGGTGCTCGGCACGGCGACGCTCGCAAACCCCGGCGGCTTCATCGACCCGGGGCTTTCGACCGGCTGGATCGATGGCGGCTGGACCTTCCCCGAGCGGCAGCGCAGCCTGTTTGCATCGGACACCCTTCACTTCGGCGAGCAGTGGGACCTGATCGTCGGCGCGCGCCACAACCGCTTCACGTCCAACAGCTACGACAAGAGCGCGGTCACGCCCACGCTTGCCGCAGTGTTTCGGCCGGTGTCCTGGCTGTCCGCCTATGGCAGCTATGTCGAGGCGCTCGAACAGGGCGCCACCGCGCCGCGCACGGCCACCAATGCGAACGAGGTGTTTCCGCCCATCAAGAGCAAGCAGATGGAGTTCGGCCTGAAGGCTGAGCAGACGGACTGGTCGGCATCGGCTGCCGTCTTCCGGACCACGCAGGCACTGACCTACACCACCTCGACGGGCCGCTATTCGCAGGATGGCGAAGCACGCTACCAAGGCGTGGAACTGGCGGGCAAGGCGAAGCTCGGGCGCCCCTGGACGCTGCTCGCCAGCGCGGTCTTCCTGGACGCCGAGAACACCAGGACATCGCTCGGCGAGTACGACGGCCTGCGCACGCCGGGCGCTTCGAAGCGGCAGTTCGCCGCCTATGCGGAGTACGCACTTGCCGGCCTGCCGCTGACCTTCACCGGCGGCTGGCGCTACGTGAGCGCACGGCCGCTCGACATGGCCAACAACTGGTCGCTGCCGGGCTACGCGACCTTCGACCTGGGCGCGCGCTACGTCACGCGCGTGGCCGGTGCGCGCACCACCTTCCGGCTCAATCTCGACAACGTCGGCGACAAGGCCTACTGGCTCATGGCGGGTTCGAACCGGCTGATCCAGGGCGCACCGCGCACGGTGAAGCTCGGCGCTCAATTCGAGTTCTGACGCTGGCTGATGCCGCGTCCTGCGCTGGTGCGCCTGCACCGCTGGCTGGGCCTTGCCTCCGCGGGGTTCCTGCTCGTGACCGCACTCACCGGGTCGCTGCTGGCGTGGAACGACGAGCTCGAGGCCTGGCTCGCGCCGGAGCTCTTCGTCGCCAATCCTTCGGGGCCGCCGATCGACCCACTGGTGTTGCGCGCCGCCGTGCTGCGGGCGCACCCCGAGGCGCGGGCACCCTACCAGCCGTTGGCCATCGATCCGGGTCGCACCGTGGTGTTCTTCCTCACCCCTCGCCGCGACCCCACGACCGGCAAGGCGCCGGCCTTGCGTGCCAATCAAGTCTTCGTCGACCCCTACACCGGGCGAATCCGCGGCGAGCGCCACAACGGCAAGGCGACCGAGGGCTTGCGCAGCGTGATGCCCGTCGTCTATCTGCTGCATCGCTCGCTCGCCGCAGGCAGCGCCGGCGCATGGGTGCTCGGCGCCGTCGCGCTGCTCTGGACCATCGACTGCTTCATCGGACTGTGGCTCACGCTGCCGATGCGCGCCGCGCCGGGACGCCGCGTACAGCGTTCATGGCTGTCGCGTTGGGCACCCGCGTGGACGTTGCGCCGGGGCGCCAGCGCCCACAAGCGCCAGTTCGACCTGCATCGCGCGGGCGGCCTCTGGACCTGGATCGCGCTGCTGGCGCTGGCGATCAGCAGCGTGGCGCTGGCATTGCCCACGGTGTATGACGCAGCGACGCGCAGCGTGCTCGCCCACCAGGCCGACGAGTTCTCCTTGCCGCCTGCCGACCCGCCCGGCAAAGCCGCGATGGACTGGCAGGCAGCGCGCGAGGCCGGGCGGCGCCTGATGCGCGAGCAGGCCAATGCACAGGGATTCACCGTGCTGCGCGAGGACTGGATGTTTCTGGACTCCCCGCGCGGCGTTTTTCGTTACGCCGTGCACAGCGATCGGGACGTGGGACACCGCTACACCCGCACCCTCGTCCTGGTCGACGCGCGGACCGGCGAACTGCGGGGCACCTGGTGGCCCACCGGCGCAGCGGCGGCCGACACCCTGCGCTCGTGGCTCACGCGATTGCACATGGCTGCGGTCGGCGGCCTGGCCGTCAAGAGCGCGCTGAGTGCGCTCGGCCTCGTGGTCGCCGCGCTGTGCGTGACGGGTGTTCTCGTCTGGCGCACGAAGCGTCTTGCGCGCCGCAACACGAGGCGGACCGGGCGGGTCCCGTGAGCGCCGGGCGGGCTCTGCCACCGGTTGGTCTGGATGACCCTCGCGCTTTTCTGCACCTACCTTTTCGTGGCCATGGCAATGCCGGCCGTGGCCGTGCATGTCTCGCAGACGCTGGGCATGGGCAATGTCTCGTCCAGGCTGGCGGTGGGCATTGCGTTTCTGTCCACGATTCTCAGCCGCGGCTGGGCGGGCCGGCTCGCGGACGAACGTGGCGGCAAGGTCGCCATGTTCCGCGGCCTGGCCCTGTATGCCGTGGCCGGGCTGCTGTGCTGGGCTTCGGCGCTGCCCACGCTCGGCCTCGGCATTGCTTCCTACGGGTTACTGCTCGCGGGCCGGCTCCTGCTGGGGCTCGGCGAGAGCTATGCACTGGTCGGCATGCTGGCCTGGGCGGCAGCGCCCTGATGCTGTGGCGCACCGCACCGGCAATGTCGACTCCAGGCAGGCGCGCCGTTCGCGCAGGTGCTCGGCCTGGTGTGGAAGCCGGGCGCGGTGGTCGGCCTGCAGGGCGTCGGTTTTGCTGCACTGGGTGCGTTCTTTCCGCTGTACTTTCTCGCCCACGGGTGGCTCGGCGCGGGCTACGGCCTCACCTGCTTCGGCCTCGGCTTCGTGGCGGTGCGTTTGCTGGCGGGTTCGCTGCCCGACCGCGTGGGCGGCGCGCCCGTCGCGCTGGTGTCGCTGCTCGTCGAGGCGCTCGGCCAGACGCTGCTGTGGCTCGCACCGGATCCCGTCACGGCGATGGCCGGCGCGCTCCTCACAGGCATGGGCTGCTCCATGGTCTTTCCCGCCATGGGCTTGGAGGCCGTCAAGCGCGTGCCGGCACACCTGCGCGGCACCGCCATCGGCGCCTTCGCCGCGTTCCAGGACCTGGCCTATGGCGCCACCGGACCGATGGCCGGCTGGATTGCGGACCACTTCGGGCACCCGCGCGTGTTCCTGATCGGTGCCATCAGCTTCTTCGTCGCGCAAAGCATCGCGCCGCAACCGACGGTTCGCCTGCTGGCCGACGCCATACGGGAGGCCGCCGCGAGATTGCCGGCATCCTGATGCGGCGTGCGGCACCGCGGCCTGCGCCACGCGAACTACGCCTTGGGCGAACGGCCCACCGCGGCCACCATGTGTTCCGCCAGCGTCTCGTACAGCGGCCGGCTGATCATGCGAGACACCAGGCTGGCGAGCATCGCGCTGGCCATCAGGCTCAGCACCATCGCGTGGCCGTCGACCATCTCCATCACGATGATGAAGGCGGTCAGCGGCGCCTGCGTGACGGCGGCCAGGAAGCCGGCCATGCCCATGGCGATCAGTGCAGGCCCGAGCGCCGGCCCGGTGAGTTGCGCGATGCCGTCGCCGATGCCCGCGCCGATCGACAGCGACGGCGCGAAGATACCGCCCGGCACGCCGCACCAGGCGGTGATCCAGGTCGCGATGAACTTCAGCAACGTGTAGAGCGGCGTGAGTTCGTCGTGGCCGAGCAGCATCTGCTTGACGGCTTCGGACCCCGCGCCGAAGGTGGCGCCGCCGGTCACCAGGCCGATCACCGCGACCAGCAGGCCGCCGACGGCCGCGAAACGCACCGGCCAGCGTGCGCGCCAGTG
>JAZKDL010000312.1:0-10607 GCA_040387575.1 Pseudomonadota bacterium | reverse complement strand
GCGGCGACCGGCGCGACCGGCGTGATGATCGACATCTCTGCGCTGGAAATCGTCGACTCCTTCGTCGGCCGCATGCTGACCAGCATTTCGGGTATCGCGCGCATCCTGTCGGCCACCACGGTAGTGGTCGGCATGCAGCCGGCCGTGGCCATCACCCTGGTCGAGCTGGGCCTCTCGCTCGACGGCGTGAGGACCGCACTCGACGTGGAACGTGGCATGGCACTCCTGCAGCGATCGCAGCGGGAGAACGCTCTTGGCCGTTGAACCCACGGGCACGTTGCCGATCCTGTCCGAGCAGAACATCGTCGCCAGCCGGCAGATGGTGCGGCTGCTCTGC
Source organism: Pseudomonadota bacterium (assembly GCA_040387575.1). Classification (GTDB taxonomy): domain Bacteria; phylum Pseudomonadota; class Gammaproteobacteria; order Burkholderiales; family Burkholderiaceae_C; genus Variovorax. The sequence goes on along the minus strand of JAZKDL010000312.1, from coordinate 10,270 downwards.
CAGGACCTGAAGCTGTCGCTGGTCGACCAGACCAAGATGATCACGGCCGCCAGCGAGCTGTCGCGCAACACGCTGATCCACGGCAAGGGCGGACGCATGCGCTGGGAGTTCGTCGAGCGCACCGGCCGGCGTGGCCTCCAACTGCACTTCGAGGACGAAGGCCCGGGCATTCCCGACCTCGGGCTCGCGCTGACGGATGGCTGGACCAGCGGCAGCGGCATGGGCCTCGGATTGCCGGGCAGCAAGCGCCTGGTCAACGAATTCGATGTCCAGTCCGCAGTGGGACAGGGCACACGCGTGAGCATCACCAAGTGGAAGTAGTCCCGGGCTGGGTGCACAAGGCGTTCCCGGTCGACGACGCCAGCCGGGTTGGCGAAGCCCGCCGGTTTGCGGCGCAGGCTGCGGCCGATATGGATTGGGCCGAACTGGAGGCCGGCCGGCTCGCGCTGGTGGTGACAGAGTTGGGCACCAACCTGTTGCGCCATGCGCAGAAGGGCCGGCTGCTGATCGCGGCGCGCCCCGGCGCACGCGAGATCGAGGTCGTTGCCATCGACGAAGGCCCGGGCATTCCGGACCTTGCGCTGTCGATGCGGGACGGCTATTCGTCTGGCAGCACGCCTGGCACCGGGCTGGGCGCGGTGCGCCGGCTGGCGAGCGATTTCGACATCCATTCAGCGGTACCCGATGGCACGGTATGCGTCGCGCGGGTGCGGCCGGCCGGCATCGCCGCTTCTGGCCGCGCCGGGCCACAGGTCGATATCGGCGCACTGTGCCTGCCGGCGCCGGGCGAGATCGAATCCGGCGACACCTGGGCCGCCGCGCTCGATGGCAGCCAGCTCGCGGTTCTCCTCGCGGACGGCTTGGGCCACGGCCCCGATGCGGCCAAGGCCTCGCGCGTGGCGCAGGACGTCTTCGAACGATCGGCCTTCACCGAACTCGGCGGGCTGCTTCAGCAATCCCACCAATCGCTCCAGACCACCCGCGGCGCAGCCATCTGTCTGGCGCAGGTGGACATCGACGCAGCCACGCTGCAATGGACCGGCGCCGGCAACGTGATGGGCCGCGTGCTGTCCGGCGTGTTCGACAAATCGGTCCTCACGCAGCACGGCACGGCCGGCATGCAGATCCGCAAACCCGAGGTCAGCACGATGGCGTTGCCGGACCATGCGCTCGTCATCCTGTACAGCGACGGCATCGAATCACGCTGGACGGCCGACCGCCTGCGGCCACTGCTTCAGCGCAACCCTACGCTCGTGGCCGCAGTGCTCCTGCGCGACCACACGCGGCATCGCGACGACGCGACCATCGTCGTGATCCGCCGAAAGGAATAGCCGATGAACCCCGATACCCCAGCGGCGAACGACGCGAACGATATGAACGACAGCGCGGAAGACTGCCGCGCCGCCCTTGCCGCCAGTCGGCAGGAAACGGCCGACCTGCTCGCCGAACTGGAGGAAACGAACCGCGGCGTCGTTGCGCTCTATGCCGAACTCGATGCCCAGGCCGAGCAGTTGCAGAAGGCGACCGAACTCAAGAGCCGCTTCCTGGCTTACATGAGCCACGAATTCCGTACGCCGATCAACGGCATCCGCAGCATCACGCGTCTGCTGAACGACCGCATCGACGGTCCGCTGACGCCGGAGCAGGAGAAGCAGGTCGGCTTCATCGACGCGACCGCGGCCGAGCTCGCGGAGATGGTCGACGACCTGCTCGACCTCGCCAAGATCGAGGCCGGCCGCGTCGACATCTCGCCAGCCTGGTTCGAAATGGTCGACCTGTTCTCGGCGCTGCGCGGCATGTTCCGGCCGGTGCTGGTGAATCCGTCGACCGTGCTGATCTTCGAGGAGCCGCAAGGGCTGCCCAAGCTCTACACCGACGATCGCAAGTTGTCGCAGATCCTGCGCAACTTCATTTCCAACGCGCTCAAGTTCACACCCAGCGGTGAAGTGCGCGTGTCCGCGACGCGCCTCGGCGAGAACGCCGTCAAGTTCGCGGTGGCCGACACCGGCATCGGCATAGCGCCCGAGCACCATGCGGCCGTCTTCGACGATTACGCGCAAGTCGATTCGCCGGTGCAGAAGCGCCTGCGCGGCACCGGCCTCGGCCTGTCGCTGAGCAGGCAGCTGGCGCAACTGCTTGGCGGCCAGGTCGCACTGGAAAGCGAACTCGGCAAGGGTTCGGTCTTCTCGGTGGTCGTGCCGGTCGAACTCGGCAGCATTCGGCCAGGAAACCCAGGGAAGGAGGGCTGAGCATGACCGCCCAGCCGCTCATCAACACCACGATCGACCGCGGCCGGCACACGGTGCTGGTGGTCGACGACAACCCGACGACGCGGTACGCGACCGCGCGCGTCATTCGTGCCGCCGGTTTCGAGACGCAGGAGGCCGGCACCGGCCGCGAGGCGTTGCAGATCGCCCGCCATCGCATCTCTGCGGTGGTGCTGGACGTGCATCTGCCGGACATCGACGGCTTCGAAGTCTGCCGTGAACTGCGCGCGCACCAGGCGACCGCGACGCTGCCGGTGGTGCACCTGTCGGCCGCATTCGTGCGCAACGAGGACAAGGTCGCGGGGCTCGATGCGGGCGCCGACGCCTACCTCGTGCACCCGGTCGAGCCGGCGGTCTTGATCGCGACGCTGCAGGCGCTCATTCGTGCGCGCATGGCCGAGGACAAGCTGCGCAGCAGCGAAGTCCGTTTTCGCGCGATCTACGACCAGGCACCGACCGGAATGGCGCTGATCGATGCGGAAGGACGCTTTGCCGACGTCAATCCCGCGATGGTCCAGCTGCTCGGCCGCGCGCGGGACGCGCTGATCGGGCAACCGGTCGGTGCTTTCGCGCCAGACGAATGGGCCGAGCGCGTGCGCGCCCGTACGCGCAGCGACACCAACGACGAACCTTGGCAGGGCGAATTCCCGCTGCTGCGGCGGGACGGCAGCTGGATCCGTTTCGAGTGGACGATTTCCGCGCACATCGAGCCCGGCCTGCGCTTCGGCATCGCGCTCGACGTGTCGGAGCGCTTCGAGCTCGAGCGCCAGCGGCGCGAAGTGCTGGAGCGCGAACAGGCGGCGCGTACCGCGGCGGAGCGGCTGAGCCGCACCAAGGACGACTTCGTCGCCGTGCTGTCCCATGAACTGCGCAATCCGCTCAACGCGATCGGCGGCTGGGTGCATCTGCTGAAGTCGGGCGCTCGCACGGCCGAGCAGATGGAGAAGGGCCTGGCCGCGATCGACCGCAGCGTGAAGGCGCAGGCGCGGTTGATTGCCGACATCCTCGATGTGTCGCGCATCAGCTCGGGCAAGCTGCATCTGCACCGCGAGTGGACCGAGCCCGGTGCGCTGATGGCATCGTCGATCGATGCGCTGAACGCCGCGGTGGCCGCCAAGAAGTTGCGCATCGAGCTGGCCCAGCATGGCACCGAACAGCTGGCGTGGCTCGACGCCACCCGCTTCCAGCAGATCGTCTGGAACCTGCTGTCCAACGCGATAAAGTTCTCGGCGGAAGGTGGCCGCATCCGCATCGAGCTGACGCGCGACGGCGACCTGCTGCGGCTGTCGGTGCAGGACGCCGGTCGCGGTATTGCGCCCGACTTCATCGCGCACCTGTTCGAGCGTTTCACCCAGAGCGATTCACCGGACAACCGGCGCCACGACGGCCTCGGGCTCGGCCTGTCGATCGTCAAGAACCTGGCGGAATTGCACGGCGGCGGCGTGTCTGCGGAAAGCGGCGGCGAAGGCCAGGGCGCGACTTTTCATGTGACGCTGGGCGTGGTGCCGTCAGGGCATTCGCCGATCGTCCTGCTCAATGCGCAGAACCCGCCGCCGCACGAACCCGACCATCACCTTTTTGGCGGGCTCGACATCGTCCTGGTGGAAGACAACGCCGATGCCAGCGAGGTGCTACTCGTCGTGCTGTCCGATGCCGGCGCGCAAGTGCGCCATGCGGCGGACTGTGAAAGCGCGCTCGAACTCATCCGGCAGAAATGGCCCGATGTGCTGGTCAGCGACATCGGCTTGCCAGGGCGCGATGGCTACGACCTGATCCGCGAGGTGCGGCGCCTGGAGGCGGCGCAAGGGCGAGCCCGCATGCCCGCGATTGCCCACACCGCCTTCACCCGCGCGATGGACCACGAGAAGGCAACCGAGGCGGGCTTCGACGGCCATGTCGGCAAGCCGCTGCAGCCGCATGCGCTGCTCGGCGCGATCAGCGCGCGCCTTACGGCGTAGTGCTCTTCCGCGCGAAGGCGACCTGCAGCTCGGCCTGCATCTGCTGCAGGTCGACGGGCTTCGAGAAGTGCGCGTCGAATCCGGCGGCGAGCGCCTGGTCCCGGTCCGCGGCCTGCCCATAGCCGGTGAGCGCGAACAGCACCATGTGCCGGTGGCGCGGCGCGGCACGCATCCGCTGGGCCAGCGCGTAGCCGCTCATGCCCGGCAGCCCAATGTCGAAGATGCCCGCTTCGACGTTCCGGGCGTTCTCGGTTTCGAGCATCGCCAGCGCTTCTTCGGCGGTACCGGCCGTCATGACCTCGTGGCCTTCCAGCACCAGGCATTCGGCGAGCGCCTCCAGCGCGTCGCGGTTGTCGTCGACGATCAGCACCTTCAGCAACCGGGTCGTCGGCATGTCGGCAATCGCCACCGGCTCTCCGGGCGCAGCCGCTTGCACGAGCGGCAGGCGCACGGTGAAGATGCTGCCCTGGCCGGTGCCTTCGCTGAAGGCATCGATCGATCCGCCATGCAGCGTCGTCAGGCTGCGCGCAATCGCCAGGCCGAGACCCAGTCCGCCCTTGGCCCGGTGCAGTTGCTGCGCGCCCTGCACGAAGCGTTCGAACACGCGCGGCAGCAGGTCGGCCGAGATGCCGATGCCGGCGTCGCGCACTTCCAGTACCGCGTCGCTCCGATCGATGCGCAGCACGGCTTCCACGCGCGACTCGGGCTCCGAGAACTTCGCCGCGTTGTTCAGCAGGTTGCCCACGATCTGCGCGAGCCGCAGCGGATCGCCCCGCACCGGAACCGCCTGGGCGGGCAGCGTGACCTGCGGCAGTGCGGCGCGCGTCTGGTAGGCCGGCAAGGTCAGTTCGATGGCCTTCGCCACGATGTCGCGCATGTCGACCTGCTGCGGCTCGAGCGCGATCTTGCCGGAGACGATGCGCGAGATGTCCAGCAGGTCGTTGACCAGCATCGACAGGTGCTTGACCTGGCGCTCGATGATCTGGCGCTCGCGCGGAAAAGCGCCAGGGTCGCGTCGTGCGATGAGCGTCAGCGCCAGCGAGATCGGCGCAAGCGGATTGCGCAGTTCGTGCCCGAGCATGGCGAGGAATTCGTCCTTGGTCTGGTTCGCGACTTCGGCCTGGGCCTGCGCGTGGCGCGCGCGGGCCAGCAGCCGCACGTTGTCGAGCGCCAGTGCCGCACGTTGCGCGACCTCGGCGATCAGCACCGCGTCTTCGGGGCTGAAGCGGCGCTTCGACTGGTCCTGCAGGATCGCCATCGCGCCGATGGTGCGGCCCCGCGCGATGAGCGGCACCACGCAACCGGCGGTGACGCCCAGCATGTCCACGAATTCGCGCACGGTCGGCGCGAGCGCATCGGGCATGTGCTCGTCGTCCAGGTTCTGGAAGAAGGTCTTGCCAGTGGCGATCGCCCAGGGGAACGAGCCCGGCGCGTCCACCGAAGCCGCATGGCTACCGACGAATTCGGCGATCGCCTTGCCGCGCTTGGGGTCGGCATGGTGCGTGAGCTTGCGCTGGAGCACATCGTTCTCGTCGAGCAGGTCGATGCGGCAAAGATCGGCGACACCCGGGACGATCACGTCGCCGATGGCCTTCAGGGTCGACTCCTCCTCGAGCGATCGAGAAAGAGCGGCGCTCACGCTCAGCAGACGCTCGAGCCGCAGTTGCGCTGCCTGGGCGGCTGCGCGCGCGTTGCGCTCCGCCGTCAGCAGGTCGTCGCGCTCGGCCTCGTTGCGCAGCCGCTGCGCCACGGCGCCGGCCAGCGCGTTGCCGACCGCATCGACCTCGACGATGCCGGAGGCGTCGATCGGCTGGGCTTCGCCGCGGCCCATCGCCTCGGCGCTCAGCGCGAGCCGGCGCATCGGCCGGGTGACGGAGCGTGAAATCCACCACGCCGCCAGCACCCCGACGAGCAGCGACACCAGCAGACCACCGCCGTAGGCAGAGAGCGTGCGGTACATCGCGTTGTCCGCGAAAGCGCGCGGCGCGCCGAGCGCCACGAACCAGGGCGCGAAGTCGAGCCGCGCGACGGCGCTTTGCAGCGGCGTGCCGTCGATGTTGCTGGTCTGGCCGATGTACTCCTTGCGATCGCCCATCACGGCCAGCAGGTCGCGCAGCGACGCGCTTGGCGGGACGCCGACGAACTGCCCGTCGCCGACCGAACGTGCCACCCTGCGCGCGTTGGAGTCGAAGATCGACACGGTCCAGCCGTCGGGCACACGCTGGCGCTGCAGCACGGCGGCCATCGCCTCGGGGCGCACGACCGCGTTCAGCACGTAGCGCACGGCGCCGTCGCGCACGATCGGCACCCGCACCGCGAATGCCAGGCTGCCGCTCGGTCCGGACATCAGCGGTCCGATGGTGGGTGCGCGCGTGCGCACCGCCTCGAGATGGCTGCCTGGCTCGATCAGTTGCTCGCGCAAGGGTGTGATCGGGCCTTCGGTGCTGAAGAGGATCTGGCCGGTCGGTGTGGACAGCAGCACGCCGCGCCATTCCGGGTGCGATGCGCGCAGTGCCTTGGCCAGCAGCAACGCATCCATCAGGCCGTTTTCTTCGGCGTCGCCGAGCGGATCGGTCAGCGCCAGTGCCTGGAGTGCGGCGACGGTCAATCGCAGTTCGCTGTCGACGGCAGTCGCCAGGGCGCGGGCGACGCCCAGGGTGGCCGTGCGGGTCTGGTCGTGCTGTTCTTTCAGCAACTCGCGCAGTGCGATGCCGCAGACGATCGCCAGGGGCAGCAGTGCGATCGAGGCGACCAGCAACAGCCGGGTGGACAACTTGGCAGCGCGCATGAATGTCGACGGATGGATCTGGAGGGCTTCGGGACCGCTTCCGTCTCAGGCTGTCCGGTGGGCAGTCGATCCATCGAGGGCGGCGCAATGGATTGTGAACGATCCAGGGCTGTTACCGGGTGGCTGTCGCTGCGGTTTCATGCGGCTGGCTTCACCGGAAACCTGGTCCGGCGATGAGCGTCTGCAGCGTTTCCGGCCGCGCCAGGTGGTAGCCCTGCACCAGGTTGCAGCCGAGCGCGCGCAGGACGTCGAGCTCCTCTTCCGACTCCACGCCTTCGGCCACCACTTCGATGTCCAGCGCCTGGCTGACCTGAACGATGAAGCGCACCAGCGTTGCGTTGCGCGCCTGGCCGGGCAGGCCGGAGATGAAACTGCGATCGATCTTGACCCGCTTGACGTAGCCGCTGTGCAGCGATGCGATCGATGAATAACCGACGCCGAAATCGTCTACGACGATGGCGATGTTCGCGGCGGCGAGCTTGTTCAACCGCGCCTGCGTGGCCCGGATGTCGAGCGCCACTTCCTCTGTGATCTCGATCTGCAGCCGGCGCGCCGCGATGCCGCGCTGCGCGAGCATTCCCAGCACGATGTCGTCGACCGGCAGCTGGACCATCTCGCGCGGCGAGATGTTGACGGCGATCGGCACCTGGGCGGAATGCGGACCGGCTGCTTCCAGCCGGTCCAGCGCGGTGAAGACCTCGTCGAGCAGGTGCCGCAGCAGCATTTCCGCGAGGCCGGTGGCGACTGCCGCATGAATCACTTCTTCCGGCGGAACCGCGCCGTGGCGTGGATGGGCCCACCGCATCAGCGCCTCCAGGCTGTGGATCCGGCGATCGTCGGCGCGCACGATCGGCTGGTACATCAGCGTGACCTCCCCGGATTCGATCGCTCGGCGCAGGTCGCGCTCGATGTCCCGGCGCCGGTCGGACTGTCGTTTCAGCGCCGCGTCGAAGACCCGGAAATGATTTCTTCCGGCATGCTTGGCGTCGTACAGCGCTTCGTCCGCGAAGCTGATCGACTCGTTGACATCGGACTCGCCGAACAGCACGACGCCGATGCACAGCCCCAAGGTCGCAGCGCCGTGCACCGCCTGCAACGCAAAGGATTCGATCAGCGACTGGGCCAGCTCGGTTGCGGGCGGCTGGCCTTCCTGCTGCGTGTAGAGCACCGCGAATTCGTCGCCGCCCCAGCGACACAGGATCGCCTCGCGGTCGCGCAGCTCGCCAGTCAACCAGGCAGCCACGTCCTGCAGCACCCGGTCGCCGGCCTGGTGGCCGAAGCTGTCGTTGATCGTCTTGAAGCCGTCGAGGTCCATCAGGAGCACGGCATGCGGCCGGTCGGCCCGGGCGGCGAGGTGGCGGGTCGTGGCTTCGGTGAAGCCCTGCCGGTTGAGCAGCCCGGTCAGGTTGTCGTGCGACGCGCGGAAAGCCAGTTGCCGATTGGCCTCGGACGAGATCGCGTGCTCCCTGTGCAACTGGGACGCCAGTTCGGTGGCCGCATTCTTCAGGCGGCTCGATTCACGGAAGGTGCGCTCGCTCAGCAAGGTCGCGCGCACCAGCGCCGCAAGGTAGAGCAGCACCGTCGCCGCGATGCTCATGTTGTCGAAGCCGCCGGCATACACCATGCAGACCGCGACGGCGAGGAGGGCGGGCGTGATGAAGCCGATCGGCACGGGCGCATAGGCGATGCCGAACACCACGGAGCCGGCGCAGATGCCGCAGACCGCCGTCAGGTAGAACACGGTCTGCGGCGAGGTGTAGCCGTCGCACAGGAAAGGAATGAGCGCCCAGACGCAGCCCGATGCCGCGGAAGAAATCGCCATGATCGTCAGCTGCCGCTCGACGTGCGGGCCGGTGGCCATGTCCGCAGCCGGGTTGGACGGCCGCACGTCGCGCGACAGCACGAAGCGCATCGCGCTCACCGCGAGCGACAGGACCAGCCAGCAGAGACCGGCCTCGCCACGTCCGGCATTCCAGGCGACGAGGGCCGCGGCGAGGCTGAGGACGATGTTGACCGGAATCGCAGCCCGAACGCTGCGCCGGACACCCGCCAACTGATCGCCACGTACCAGACGCAAAAGCACCGCATCGTCGACGAAGGCCGTGTGCGTGGAAGACGGGACGTCAGGATTCATGGACAACTGGAAATATACGACGCTGACGCCGAATCCCTTTGTGGATACAGGGCTGATCGGCTGCCGAACCGTCGGGGGCGAAACGATGGCCGGCAACCACTTCGACAGCGATCTCGTCGATTCCTGCAGGATTCCTGCAGAGACATCGAGATTCGAGCCGAAGTTTGCAGGAATGCAGCGGACCTGCCTGCATAGCATAGCGAGCCGAAGCGACCAAACCTCTCAGGACAAGCGCTTGTATTCTTCCTTCTACATATTGCCGTCGCGCGCAGCGCGCTCAAGGAATTACCAATGAACTTCACGCATCAAGTCGTCATGGTGACCGGCGCGTCCGGCAACCTGGGTCGCGCCGTGGCGCAGGCCTTCGCCGGGCTGGGCGCCCAACTCGTTCTGGTGGAGCGCCATGTCGACGCGCTGCAAGGTGTCGTGGCGGCCGGCGATGCGGCTGGCGCAGCCCCGTTGCTGCTGGCGGCGGATCTGCTGGACCCGGCGCAGGTCGACGGCGCGGTCGACGCGGCGATCGCACGCTTCGGCCGCATCGACGTGCTTTGCAATCTGGCCGGCGGCTTTCGCATGGGCGAGGCGGTCCATGAGACCTCCGCGTCGACCTGGGACTTCCTGTTCGACCTCAATGCGCGCACGGTGGTGCACACCGCCAAGGCGGTGGTGCCGCACATGCTGAAGCAGGGCAGCGGCCGGATCGTCAACGTCGGCGCATTCGCTGCCCAGAAGGGCGCGGCGCAGATGGGCGCCTACATCGCGTCGAAGAGCGCCGTGATCAGGCTCACCGAATCGATGGCCGCCGAACTGCGCGAGAAGGGCATCAACGTCAACTGCGTGCTGCCGACCATCATCGACACGCCAGAGAACCGCGCGGCGATGCCCGATGCCGATCCGGCGCGCTGGGTCGCGCCGGGCGATCTGGCGAATGCGATCGTGTTCCTGGCCTCGAGCCAGGCCCGGGCGATCCACGGCGCGGCGCTGCCCGTCACCGCACTGAGCTGATCGCGCGCTACGTCCACCTAACGCCAGAACTCTCCGGCGCCACCCCGCTGCCAAAGGACTCCAATGCAATTCGCCTCCCGCCTCGACAACGTCGAAACCTCCGCCATCCGCGAACTTT
>JAZKDL010000311.1:0-12084 GCA_040387575.1 Pseudomonadota bacterium | reverse complement strand
TTCGACCTGCGCAGCGTGCCGCTCGAAGAGTCCGGCATGGCGCCCAAGGAAATCTGGTGCAACGAGAGCCAGGAGCGCTACGTGCTCGCGATCGCGCCCGAATCGCTCGACCGGTTCAAGGCCTTCTGCGAGCGCGAGCGCTGCCCGTTCTCGGTGGTCGGCGTCGCGACCGAGGCGCGCCAGCTGCTGGTGGCGGATGAAGGTGCCGAAGCGCAACCGGTCGACATGCCGATGGACGTGCTGCTCGGCAAACCGCCCAAGATGCTGCGCGACGTGAAGACCATTGCGCGCCAGTTCAAGCCGCTCGACCTGACCGGCGTCGAACTGCAGAAGGCCGCCATCGATGTGCTGTCGCATCCGACGGTGGCGTCGAAGCGCTTCCTGATCACGATCGGCGACCGCACGGTCGGCGGCATGAGCCACCGCGACCAGATGGTCGGCCCGTGGCAGGTGCCCGTCGCCGACTGCGCGGTCACGCTGGCCGACTACAGCGGCTTCGCCGGCGAGGCGATGAGCATGGGCGAGCGCACGCCGCTGGCCGCGCTCGATGCGCCCGCATCCGGTCGCATGGCCGTCGCCGAGGCGATCACCAACCTGCTGGCCGCGCCGATCGAGCTGTCGCGCGTCAAGCTGTCGGCCAACTGGATGGCGGCCTGCGGCGAGCCCGGCGAGGATGCCGCGCTGTACGAGACCGTGAAGGCGGTCGGCATGGAACTGTGCCCGGCGCTGGGCATCTCGATTCCGGTCGGCAAGGACTCGCTGTCGATGCGCACCCAGTGGTCGGACGGCACCGAAAAGAAGAGGGTCACCTCGCCGGTAAGCCTGATCGTCACTGCCTTCGCGACGCTGGCCGACGTGCGCGGCACGCTCACGCCGCAGCTCGATCGCGACGAGCCCGACACCACGCTGTTGTTGGTCGACCTGGGCCGTGGCCAGCATCGCATGGCCGGCAGCATCCTGGCGCAGACGCTGGGCCAGAGCGGCGACGTGGTGCCCGACCTGGACCGGCCGGAAGACCTTGTGAACCTCGTGAAGGCGGTGAACGCATTGCGCACCGACGGCAAGATCCTCGCGATGCACGACCGCAGCGACGGCGGCCTGTTCGCCGCGGCCTGCGAGATGGCGTTCGCGGGCCATGTCGGCGTGTCGCTCAACGTCGACATGTTGGTCATCGAGGGCGACGGCATCTCCGACAGCCGCATGGAGACGGGCGATGCCAAGAACTGGGCGCAGCAGGTCAGTGCGCGGCGCGAAGAACTCACGCTCAAGGCGCTGTTCAGCGAGGAGCTGGGCATGCTGTTGCAGGTGCGCACCGCCGAGCGCAACGACGTGATGCAGGTGCTGCGCGCGCACGGGCTCAGCACACACAGCCACTTCGTCGGCAAGACCCGGCCGGACGCTTCGACGATGGATGCGGGCAAGGGCAAGATCGAAGTCTGGCGCGATGCCAAGTCGGTCTTCAGCGCCAGCCTGCACGACCTGCACCAGGTCTGGGATTCGGTCAGCTGGAAGATCGCTCGCGAGCGCGACAACCCGCTCGGCGCGGATGCAGAGCACGCCGCTGCCGGCGTGCCGTCGGATCCGGGCATGCATGTCGTGCTGTCCGATGCGGCGGTCCGCAGCATCGCTGCGCCGGCGATTCTTCAGTCGCGGCCCAAGGTCGCGATCCTGCGCGAGCAAGGCGTCAACTCGCATGTCGAGATGGCCTACGCCTTCACCGAAGCCGGCTTCGAAGCGCACGACGTGCACATGACCGATCTGCAGTCGGGCCGAGCCGACCTGGCGCAGTTCAAGGGCGTGGTTGCGTGCGGTGGCTTCAGCTACGGCGACACGCTGGGCGCGGGCATCGGCTGGGCGCGCAGCATCACCTTCAACCCGGCGCTGTCGGCGCAGTTCCAGGCCTTCTTCGGCCGCGCTGACACTTTCGGGCTCGGCGTGTGCAACGGCTGCCAGATGTTCGCCGAGCTGGCCGACATCATCCCCGGCGCCGACGCCTGGCCGCGTTTCACGACCAACCAGAGCGAGCGTTTCGAGGCGCGCCTGTCGATGGTCGAGGTGCTCGAATCGCCCAGCATCTTCTTCGGCGGTCTCGCCGGCAGCCGGCTGCCGATCGCGGTGGCCCATGGCGAGGGCTATGCGAACTTCAAGCACCGCGGCGATGCGTCCAAGGCGATCGCGGCGATGCGCTACGTCGACAACCACGGCCAGCCGACCGAGCAGTACCCGTTCAATCCGAACGGGAGTGCTGGCGGGTTGGCGTCCGTGACCACGGCCGATGGCCGTTTCACCGCCGTGATGCCGCACCCCGAACGCGTGTTCCGCAACATCCAGATGAGCTGGACGGCGGGCGACAAGAGCGACTTCAGTCCGTGGATGCAGATCTGGCGCAACGCGCGTCGATGGGTCGGCTGATCGAGGCTTCGGTCGGTTCGTGTGCGTTTGCGCACCTTTTCACGCATCGCACGCCGAGGTCCGGCCCGAGGTGGCATGCGGCGTGCTCAATGATCGGCACATGCTGAACCGTCGTGACTTCGTAAGCGCCCTGGGCGCCGTCCTTCCGCTGGCCGATGCGCTGGCGGCCGAGCCTTTTCGGGTGCTGAAGAAGTCACCGCGGATGCCGGTGCTGTTCGTCGGCCACGGCAGTCCGATGAACGCGATCGGCGACAACGCCTACCGCCGCAGCTGGCAGGCGCTGGGCGCCGAGTTCGGTGCGAAGTACCCGACGCCACAACTGATCCTGTGCATCTCGGCGCACTGGCTCACGCAGGGCGGCTGGTACCTGACCGGCATGGCGAAGCCCAAGACCATCCACGACTTCGGCGGCTTTCCTCAGGAGCTGTTCGACCAGCAATACCCCGCGCCCGGCGCGCCTGCGGCGGCAGCCGAGATTGCACAGGTCGTGCGCCAGCCGATGAGTGGCACCGCGCTCGGGCTGGACAAGGACGAATGGGGCTTCGACCACGGCACCTGGTCGGTGCTGAAACCGATGTTCCCGAAGGCCGACATTCCGTTGCTGCAACTCGGCATGGACTATGGCCGTTCGCCGGCCGAGCACTACATGGTTGGCCAGCAGTTGAAGGTGTTGCGCGAGCGTGGCGTGCTGATCGTCGGCAGTGGCAACATCGTGCACAACCTGCGTGTGTCGCGCCGCGGCACGGCGCCCAACCAGGCCTACGACTGGGCCATCGAATTCGACCGCATCGTCGCCGATCAGTTGGGCAAGGGCGACCTCGGGGCGCTGCAGCGTTTTCAGGGGCTGGGTTCTGTCGCCAAGCAGGCGCATCCGACCCACGACCACTATCTGCCGCTGCTCCATGCCGCTGGCGCGGTGGACCCGAAGGACACGCCGCGTTTCTTCAACGCCGATTTCCAGTCGGCCTCGATCTCGATGCGCTCCGTCGTCTGGGCATGAAAAAAGCGGCCGAAGCCGCTTTTCGATCTGCCCTAGAGGCGGTTATTCCACCTTGGCCTTGGCCCGCAGCTCTTCCTGGAACTTCTGCAACTTCTGCTGTTGAAGTTGCTGCAAAACTTGTGGCTTCACTTCTTCGAGCTTCGGCAACTGCGTTGCGCGGATCTCGTCGACGCGGATGATGTGATAGCCGAACTGCGTCTTGACCGGTTCCGGCGTCGTTTCGCCAGCCTTCAGCTTGACCATTGCCGCGGAGAACTCGGGCACGAAGCTCGCGGGGTTGGCCCAGTCGAGATCGCCGCCGTTGGCCCCCGAGCCCGGGTCCTTCGATTCCTTCTTGGCGATGTCCTCGAACTTCGCACCCTTCTTCAGGTCGGCCAGGATCTTCTTCGCCTGGTCTTCCGTCTCGACGAGGATGTGGCGCGCCTTGTATTCCTGGCTGCCGTTGGCCGCAACGAACTTGTCGTACTCGGCCTGCACTTCGGCGTCGGTGACCGGATTGGCCTTGCGATAGTTGTCGAACAGCGTGCGGATCAGGATTGCCTGGCGTGCAAGGTCGAGCTGATTCTTGTAATCCTCGGTGGCGTCAAGGCCCTGCTTCTGCGCTTCCTGCATGAACACTTCACGCGCGACCACTTCTTCGCGCAGTTGGCCTTCCATTTCCGGTGTCACCGGACGGCCGGCAGCGGCAAGCTGCTGCGCCAGCACTTCCATGCGGGCCTTGGGAACCGCTTTGCCGTTGACGATGGCAACGTTCTGCGCCAGGGCGCCGAACGAGGCGACGGACAGCACGGTGGCGACCGCAAGGGTCTTCAGGATGGGTTGTTTCATTGGAAAGTCCTCAGGACTCGAGAGTGGATGGCGCTTTGGGCGCGGGGGTGAAAGACGTTGTCCTGTGCGTCCGTCGGACGACAGGAATCGGCGTCAGAGCGTTTCGATGGCGATGGCGTGAACGCCTTGGGCGATGAAAAACTGGAGCGCATCATACACAAGCCGATGCCGCGCCACGCGGGGCTTTCCGTCGAAAAGCGGGGACGCGACACGCACCCGGAAATGGGTGCCATAGCCTTCTGCGCCAGCCCCGGAATGGCCCGCGTGAGCGGCACTTTCATCGAGCACTTCGAGCTGCGTGGGCTGCAGCTTGTCGCGCAGCACGGCGTCGAGTTGGGAAGCGGTCGGGAGGCTCATGCGGGCGTGTCGTCCGACTTGAGGTGCGGCGCGATGTACAGACCCTGCGCGAGCAGGAAGACGACCGGGAACGCATAGCCCCAGAGCTTGAAATTGACCCAGGCCTCGGTGCTGAAGTACATCGCCACGTAGGCATTGATGGCCGCCATGAACACGCAGTAGACGATCCATGCGACGTTCAGGTGCGTCCAGATGCGCGTCGGCAGCTGCAGTTGCGCGCCGAGCATCACCTGCAAGAAGTTCTTGCGGAAGCCCCAGAGCGCGATCGTGAGCCCGAGGGCCATCGCGCCATACAGCACTGTCGGCTTCCATTTGATGAAGCGGTCGTCGTGCAGCACCAATGTCAGCGTGCCGAACAGCAGGATGAGCACCAGCGTCGCCTTCTGCATGGTCTGCAGCTTGCGCTCCATCGCATAGGTGATCGCCATCTGCACGACGGTTGCCGCCATCAGCACGCCCGTTGCGACGTAGATGTCCGCGAACTTGTACGCGCCGAAGAACAGCAGGATGGGGAAGAAGTCGAGGATCAGTTTCATGCGGGAGCGAGCAGCGTGAGTCGGGTATCGATGGATGTCGGAAGACGGGAGCCGTCAGTCCTTGTCGCCTTCAAAGGCGAGCGACGCGGAATTCATGCAATAGCGTAACCCGGTCGGTGTCGGGCCATCCGGGAACACGTGGCCGAGGTGCGCACCGCACTGGGTGCAGACGTTTTCGGTGCGCACCATGCCGTGTGAGCGGTCGACGATGTTGGTGATCGCGCCGGACACCGCCTCTTCCGAGAAGCTCGGCCAGCCGCAGCCGGCATCGAACTTGGTGCCGGACTCGAACAGTTTGGCGCCGCAGCAGACGCAGTGGTAAGTGCCGTCAGCCCAATGGTCCTCGTACTTTCCGGTGAACGGCCGTTCGGTCGCTGCGTGGCGCGTGACATCGAAGGCGGCGCGTTCGGCGCCTTTCTCGGCCAGCACGGCTTTCCACTCGGCGTCGGTCTTCTGGACTTTGGGGGTGAAGGAAGAAGTCATGATGAGCAGCTGATTTCGATCGTGGAAGCCCAGTCGGGCGGGAAGCCGGCCTCGGCGTCGTGGCCGGCGTGTTCGTCAAATGGCGTCTCGAGCAGGTTCAGCAAGGTCTCGACGCCGGAGAAGTCCTTGCGCTGCGCAGCTTCGATCGCTTGCTGGCCCAGGTGGTTCCGCAGCACGAACTTCGGATTGGTCCGCAGCATGCGTTCGCCGGCAACGCCGTCCTGAACGGTGCCGAGGCGCTCCGCGTGGCGCGGCAGCCAGGCATCGATGCCCGTGCGGTCTATGAACAGATCGGTGACGGGCGTGAAGTCGCCGCTGTGCACCGCATTCGAAAGGCGGCGCCAGAAGATGGTCCAGTCGGTACGTTCGACGGCGAGCAGCTTGAGCACGTCGTCGATCAGCAGCCGGTCGCCTTCGCGCGCGTCCGCCAAGCCCAGCTTGGCGCGCATCCGCCCTTCGAATTCGCGCGGAAATACCGATCGGTAGGATTCCAGCGCCGCAACCGCCACCTCCTGTTCGCCGATCAGCGGCAGCAGCGCCTGGCCCAGCGCGTACAGGTTCCAGTAAGCGACGTTGGGCTGCTGGTTGTACGCATAGCGGCCGTTGGTGTCGCTGTGGTTGCAGATGTGGCGCGGATCGAAACCGTCGAGAAACTGGAACGGGCCGTAGTCGATCGTGAGCCCGAGGATGCTCATGTTGTCGGTGTTCATCACGCCGTGGCAGAAACCCACTGCCTGCCAATGGGCGACGAGTGCCGCAGTGCGTTCGCTCACGGCTTCGAGCAGCGCAGCGTACGCGTTGCCGCCGAAACGCTCTGTGCCGCGGCAGGCGGGGTAGTAGCGATCGATGACGTAGTCGGCGAGCGCGCGCAGTTCGTCGTCCATCTGGTTGGCGGCGAAATGCTCGAAATGTCCGAAGCGGATGAAGCTCGGCGCGACGCGCGCCACGACAGCGGCAGTTTCGGCCGTCTCGCGCTGCACGCGCTGGTCGGAGCCGGTCACGCTGAGTGCGCGCGTGGTCGGTATTCCCAGGCCGTGCATCGCCTCGCTGCAGAGGAATTCGCGGATGCTGGACCGCAGCACCGCACGCCCATCGCCGCCGCGGGAGTAGGGCGTCCGGCCCGCGCCCTTGAGCTGGAGCTCCTGGCCCTGTGCGGTTTCACCCAGCAGGATGGCGCGGCCATCGCCGAGCTGGCCGGCCCAGACGCCGAACTGGTGGCCGCTGTAGACGCTGGCGAGAGCGTCGCCGCCTGGCAAGCCGGCATTGCCGGTCAGAACTTCGAGTGCCTCGGCGGACGGGAACCAGTCCGCGGCCAGGCCGAACTCACGCGCGGTGGCCTCGCTGCGACCGACCCAGTAGGGCGACGGCAGCGGCGTCGGACGCAGCCGGGTGTGGAAAGCGGGGCCGAGCGCCGCAAAACCGTTGCGCCATTGCAGGCCGGTGGCGGGGACACCCGTCAACGCGTCATCGGATGTGGCGTCATTGGGTGCGGTTGCGGCGGCCAGTGCGGGGTCGTGGGACGAACTCATGGTGCCGATTCTCCCGCAGCGCCTGTGCCACCCTGTCGCTTACGGGCATTCCCCCATCGTGACTTTTGCTGCACTGCGCAATACTTCCAAGCCGGCGCGCAATGACGTGCGGAGTCATTGCGCCGCGCCGGTCCCATTTTTCATTCGAAGGAAATGCCCATGCTGGGTTTGATGCAAGACCAACCGCTGCTGATTTCGTCGTTGATCGAATTCGCCGAGCGCCACCATGGCGACGCCGAAATCGTCTCGCGGCGGGTCGAAGGCGACATCCATCGCTACACCTGGACCGACGTCGCGGCGCGTGCGCGGCAGATCGCCAATGCGCTGGAGGGCGAGAACCTGTTGTTCAGCGACCGCGTCGCCACGCTGGCCTGGAACGGCTACCGGCACCTGGAGCTTTACTACGGCGTGAGCGGCTCGGGCCGTGTGCTGCACACCGTCAACCCGCGCCTGCACCCCGACCAGATCGCCTGGATCGTCAACCACGCCGAAGACCAGATCCTGTGCTTCGACCTGAGCTTCCTCCCGCTGGTCCAGGCCGTGCACGCGCGCTGCCCGACCGTGAAGAAGTGGATCGCGATGTGCGACGCCGACCGCCTGCCGGTCGACAGTGGCGTTCCGAACCTGGTGAGCTACGAGAGCTGGATCGGCGCGCAGCCGACCGCCTATGCATGGCCCAGCTTCGACGAGAACTCGGCGTCGAGCATGTGCTACACGAGCGGCACCACCGGCAACCCGAAGGCCGCGCTGTACAGCCACCGCTCGACGCTGCTGCACGCATACGCAGCGGCGCTGCCCGACGTGATGTGCCTGTCGGCGCGCGACTCCGTGCTGCCCGTGGTGCCGATGTTCCACGTCAACGCCTGGGGCATTCCGTACTCGGCGGCGCTGGCCGGCTGCAAGCTCGTGTTCCCCGGCCCCGCGATGGACGGCAAGTCGGTGTTCGAGCTGATCGAGTCCGAGAAGGTCAGCTTTGCGGCGGGGGTGCCGACGGTTTGGCAGATGCTGCTCGGCCACGCGCAGGCCAACGGCCTGAAGTTCTCGTCGCTCAAGCGCACCGTGATCGGCGGCTCGGCTTGCCCGCCGGCCATGATCCGTGCGTTCCAGGAGCAGTACGGCGTCGAGGTTCTGCATGCCTGGGGAATGACCGAGATGAGCCCGCTGGGCACGCTCTGCACGTTGAAGAACAAGCACCTGGGGCTGTCGTCCGAGGAGCAGACCGCGATCCGCATGAAGCAGGGCCGCGCGATCTTCGGCGTCGACATGAAGATCGTCGACGGCAACAACCAGGAACTGCCGTGGGACGGCAAGGCCTACGGCGATCTGCTCGTGAAGGGCCCGTGGATCGTCAAGGAATACTTCAAGGGCGAGGGCGGCGATCCGCTGATTCCCGATGACGAGAACCGCGGCTGGTTCCCCACAGGCGACGTGGCGACCATCGACGCCGATGGCTACCTGCAGATCACCGACCGCAGCAAGGACGTGATCAAGTCGGGCGGCGAATGGATCAGCTCGATCGACATCGAGAACATCGCCGTCGCGCATCCCGCGATCGCCATGGCGGCCTGCGTCGGCGTGTTCCATCCGAAGTGGGACGAGCGTCCGATCGTCGTGGTTGCGAAGAAGGCTGGCGCCGAGGTCACCCGCGAAGAACTGCTGGCGTTCTACGAAGGCAAGACCGCGAAGTGGCAGATCCCGGACGACGTGGTGTTCGTCGAGGCCATCCCGCTGGGTGCCACCGGCAAGATCCTGAAGACCAAGTTGCGCGAACAGCTCAAGGGCTACAAGCTGCCAGGTCTCTGATCGACTTTTTTGCTTGCCGATCGGCAGGCAAATCCGGCCCGAAAAAAGGCCGAATTCAAGGGCCGCCAGGGCGATTTCCTACCAATCGGTAGGAAGCCCTGCGCGGCCCTTGTCGCGTGAGTGATAGAAAGCGCGCGCCACGCGGTTTGCTTACGGGCATTCCCTGACGGGTGCGGATGCAAAGGCTTGTAATCTCGTCTCGCCTCGACAGTCACAAACAGGAGACAAGAATGCAATTCGCTCTGAAGTTCACGGCAGCAGCCGTCCTTGCCGCATGTGCCGGCGGTGCCTTTGCCCAGAAGGGTGAAACCGTCAAGATCGGCTGGCTCGATCCCCTGTCGGGGCTGATGGCCGCGGTGGGCACGAACCAGCTCAAGACCTTCCAGTATTTCGCGGAAGAGTTCAACAAGAAGAACGCCGCGGGCGTGAAGTTCGAGATCATCGGGATCGACAACAAGCTCAGCCCGCAAGAGACCACCAGCGGCCTGCGTTCGGCGATGGACCAAGGCGCACGCTACATCGTGCAAGGCAACGGATCGGGCCCGGCGCTGGCGATCATCGATGCACTCGAGAAGAACAACGCGCGCAATCCCGGCAAGGAAGCGCTGTACCTGAACTACGCGGCGGTCGACCCTGATCTGACCAACAGCAAGTGCAGCTACTGGCAGTACCGCTTCGACGCCGACACCTCCATGAAGATGGAAGCGCTGACGACCTACATGAAGGATCAGCCGGAGATCAAGAAGGTCTACCTGATCAACCAGAACTACTCGCACGGCCAGCAGGTCGCGAAGTTCGCCAAGCTGAACCTGAAGGACAAGCGCCCCGACGTGGAAATTGTCGGCGACGACCTGCACCCGCTGGCGCAGGTGCGCGACTTCGCACCGTACATCGCCAAGATCAAGGCGTCCGGTGCCGACACCGTGATCACCGGCAACTGGGGCTCCGACCTCGCGCTGATGATCAAGGCCGCCAACGACGCCGGCCTGAACGTCAAGTTCTATACCTACTACGCCGTGACCACCGGCACGCCGACCGCCATGGGCGCCGCGTCCGACGGCAAGGTCTTCCAGGTCGGCTATGCCCACTACAACATGGGCGGCGAGATGCAGCGCTACGCGGAGGAGTTCAAGAAGAAGTTCAACGACGACCTCTACACCACCGACGTCTACACCGTGTTCGCCGCGCTGACCGAAGCCTTCGTGAAGGCCAAGTCGACCGATCCGGTCAAGGTCGCCGCAGTCATGGAAGGCATGAAGTTCAAGAGCTTCAACGGTGACGTCGAACTGCGCAAGGCTGACCACCAGCTGCAGCAGGGCCTGTACATCGCACGCTGGGAAAAGGCGAGCGCCAAGTACCCGTACAGCCCCGAGAACACCGGCTACACGCTGGCACCGGTGAAGTACTACGACGCCTATGTGGCGAGCACGCCGACTTCTTGCCAGATGAAGCGTCCCTGATCTTCAGGCGCCTGCCATGGCAAAGGCCCGACGTTCCCGCTCGGGCCTTTTTCTTTTCTCCTACGGACGGGTTGGATGAACGTCGAATTCTTCGTTATTTCTCTGCTCAACGGCGTCAGCTACGGGCTGCTGCTGTTCATGCTGAGTTCGGGCCTGACGCTGATCTTCAGCATGATGGGCGTGCTGAACTTCGCGCACACGAGCTTCTACATGCTGGGTGCCTACCTGGCCTACACCATCTCCGGCGTGGTGGGCTTCTGGCCGGCATTGGTGATCGCGCCGCTTGTCGTGTTCGCGCTGGGCGCGGCCTTCGAGCGCTACAGCCTGCGCCGGGTGCACAAGTTCGGCCATGTGCCCGAACTGCTCGTCACCTTCGGCCTGTCCTATCTGATCCTCGAAGTGGTGCAGCTGCTTTGGGGGCGTTCCACCGTTCCTTATGGCCTGCCCACGCAGCTCCAAGGCCCGCTGTTCACGCTGTACGGAACACAGTTCCCCAAGTCGCGCTCGTTCATCATGCTGGTCGCATTGCTGATGCTGTTCTCGGTCTGGCTGCTGCTCACCCGCACCCGCATCGGGCTGGTGATCCAGGCGGCGCTCAAGCATCCCGACATGGTCGAGGCGCTGGGCCACAACGTGCCGCGCGTCTTCATGCTGGTGTTCGGCGGCGGTGCGGCTCTGGCAGGGCTGGCCGGCGTGATCGGCGGCAACACCTACGTCACCGAGCCGGCGATGGCCGCGTCGGTCGGCTCGATCATCTTCGTGGTCGTGGTGGTCGGCGGCATGGGTTCGCTGGCCGGGGCTTTTCTGGCATCGCTGCTGATCGGCGTCATCCAGACCTTCGCGGTGGCGATGGACCAATCGGTCGCCACCGGCCTGCGCGCCATCGGCATCGCCGTGAGCGAGCAGACCTTCGGCTACGAGCTGCTCAAGCTCACCATCTCGCAGGTCGCGCCGATCCTTCCCTACCTGTTCCTCGTGCTCATCCTGATCTTCCGCCCCAAGGGGTTGCTGGGTACCCGTGAGGACTGACGTGACGAACACCGCCATCGACATGAACGCTGCTTCTCCTCCATCCGCCACCGCGCGCTACTACCGTTTCAAGCCCTGGAACATCGCGCGCTTCCTGATCTGGACGCTGTTCGCGGTCGCGCTGCTCGTCGCGCCACACGTGTTTCGCAGCAGCCTGGCGCTGACGATGCTCTCGCAGATCGGCTACCTGATCATCATCTGCCTGAGCTACAACATGCTGCTCGGCCAGGGCGGGATGCTGAGCTTCGGCCACGCGGTCTACACCGGCCTCGGCTCCTTCATCGCGATCCACGCGATGAACCTCGCGGCCGCCGGCAGCCTGCCGATTCCGCTGGTGCTGATCCCGCTGGTCGGCGGGCTCGGCGGCATGTTCTTCGCCTTCCTGTTCGGCTACGTCAGCACCAAGAAGTCAGGCACCACCTTCGCGATGATCACGCTCGGGCTGGGCGAGCTCGTCGCGTCGATGGCGCTGATGTTCCCGAGCTTCTTCGGCGGCGAAGGCGGGGTGACGACCAACCGCGTCTACGGCACGCCGTTGTTCGGCCTGGACTTCGGCCCGCAGATCCAGGTGTATTACCTGATCGCCGTCTATTGCTTCATCTGCACGGCGCTGATGTACGCCTTCACCGGCACGCCGCTCGGCCGCA
>JAZKDL010000310.1:0-1682 GCA_040387575.1 Pseudomonadota bacterium | reverse complement strand
GCGGCCGGCACTTCGCCAGGATCGCCCAGCCGCGCCAGTTCGGCCGCCAGATCCGCTGTGCCGAGCGGCCGCAGCTTGTCGGCGTACGCGAGCATCGCGGTCATTGGCCCCATCGTTGCGGGCGTGAAGGCGAGAGGCGGCTGGGTCGCGGGTGCAACCGGTTCGGCTTCGACCGGCATCACCGTCACCGGGGCCACAACCGACGGCGTCTGTGCGGCGGTCGTGGGTGTCTCCGGCGCGGGTGGTGGGGTCTGGCAGGCAGCCAGCAGCAGAGGCGCTGCGACCATCAGGATGACAGCGGGTTTGTGGACGAACGACAAGAACATGGCTCGAAGAAAGCGCGTGGGGGCTTGTGGGTGTGTTGCTCGGCCGTCAGGCCGTGCGCGGCAGCTCGATGCGAAAACGTGCGCCCGGTCCGCCGGGCAGCAACGCGATGCGTCCGCCATGCGCTGCAATGTACTCCTGCACGATCGACAGACCGATCCCTGTGCCTTTCAGTGCGTGCTCGGGTTGGCGTTCGCCGCGGTAGAACGGTTCGAAGATGCGGTCGCGATCGCCATCGGCCACGCCGGGACCGGCGTCGGCGATGTCGATGCGCGCCGTGTCGGCGGTGCCGGACACAGCCAGCGTGATCGTGCCGCCGCGTGCCGAGAAGCGGATTGCGTTCGACAGCAGGTTGGCGATCGCGGTGCCCAGTTTCACCGGGTCGACCGCAATCGACAGTGGCTCGCCTTCGACCTTGACCGTCAGGCCATGTGCCTGCCATTGCAAGCGCTGCGAATCGACCTGCTCCTCGATCAGCGGCAGCAGTGGCGTGCGCTGGCGGCGCAGCTCGCGCGCCTCGAAAGCCGCGGCATTGAAGCGCAGCAGCGCCTCGATCTGGCCTTGCAGCGTGATCGCGTTCTGTTGAAGGATCTGCGCGACTTCCCGTTGCGCCGGGTTCAGCGCGCCGGTCACGCCATCTTCCAGCAGCGACACGCCTTCGCGCAAGGCTGCCAGCGGTGTCTTGAGTTCATGCGAGACGTGACGCAGAAAGCGTGCCTTGTCGGCATCGAGTTCGGTCAACCGCAGGCGCAGCCATTCGAGCTGTTCCGACACGCGCCGCACGTCGGCCGGGCCGCGGATGTCGATCGGCTCGTCCAGCCGGTTCTCGCCGAGTCCGACGATCGCGCGTTCCAGCCGCTTGAACGGGCGCGCCAGCCAGATGCCGAAGGCCAGCGCCAGCGCCAGCGCCAGCACGCTGGCCGCGACCACCTGCCGCATCAGCCGCGTGCGCGCGCTCTCGATGCGCTCGGCGAGCGCCAGGTTGCGCGTTTCGATCAGCATCTGCGCGGCCTGCGCGATCTGCGTGTTGAGTGCGTCGAGATCGCGGAACTGCATCGCCATCGTGCCTTCGCGCGTGAGTGCCGTCTCGACCGGGCCGGACAGCAGTCCGTCGATCTGTCCGAGCTGGGCGCGCCAGGCGTCGACCGGTGTCGGCTCGAGGCCGTTGGCGATCAGCCGGTCGAGGATGCCCTGTGCGTCGCGCGCCGCGTCGTTGAAGCGGCGGCGCAGCACGGCATCGTTGAGCACCAGCGACTGGCGACCGGCGCGTTCCATGGCGGCTCTCCGCTCGGCCAGCGACTGGGCGGCGCCCGACAGCGTCAGCGCGCTCGCCGCGGCGTCGCGGCTCTGCCGCATCA
>JAZKDL010000309.1:0-2231 GCA_040387575.1 Pseudomonadota bacterium | reverse complement strand
GCACCAGCAGGCTCTGCTTGTTCCAGCCGGCCTGCACGCCCCAGGGCGTGTTGGCGACGGCCTCGTCGACTGCAGTGCACAGCACGTAGCGCGCGGCCAGCACCGACTCGTTCGGCACGCCCGCGCGGCGCGCCGCCGCATCGAACTGGTTCACCGCCTCGGCCGCGGACGCGCGCAGCGCCGGCACGTTGGGCGGCTGCGCCAGCGTGCGCAGCCGGGCCGTGAGCATCAGCAGCTTGCCCGCGGCCGACACCAGCGGGTTGAGCACGGCGAGCTCGCCGACCTCGGTCGGCAACGCCTCGGCCGACGCCGCGGCATAGGCCGGCGGCGTGGACGGCGGCTGCCCGCCTCCCGGCCCGCGCGGCTTGGGCTTGATGACCGTGCGTTCGGACTCGAACGCCGCAAAGGGGTCGGGTGTGCTCATGATCTGATCGCCCAGAAGGCCAGGTCCAAACCTGGGAAGTCGCCGGCGATGTGCATCGCCATGCCGCCCGATTGCTCGAGCTGCCGCCAGAGATCGCTGTTGCGCGTTTCGAGCTCGAAGTAGTTCGCGCCCGAATGGAAAGGGATCTGCCGCGGCGCGACCGGCAGCGGCGTGAGCGTGACGCCCGGCAGCGCCAGGTTGACGAGGTCGCGGATGCGCTCGACCGGCCCGATCTTGACCTGCGTCGGGAAGCGCGCGCGCAGCGCCTCGCTCGGCATCTGCGCGTTGACGGCGAGCACGAAGGTCGCGTTGCGCTGCAGCTCGACATCGGGAATGACGGCGACGCGCACGCCATGCTTGCGGTCGTGCAGGTCGATGCGGATGGCCGACTGCTCCAGCACCATCGACAGGCTGCGGCGCAGGTCGTCCATGACCGGCCGGAAGCTCAGCGCGAGGTCGTCGTGGATGTACGGGCCGAAGCGCGCGGCACGCCGCGTGTCGCGGAAAGTGGCGAGGTCGCCGGCCAGCGCGAGCGCATGTTCGTAGAAGTGCAGCGGATGCAGCACGCTCACCCGGGCGAGGTGCGCGAACACGGGCTCGTGGCGGTTGACGGTCTGCAGCAGCAGGAAGTCCGCGATCTCCGACACGCCGCCGGTGCCGCCCTGCGACATGCGCCCGGCCAGTGCCTCGCCGCGCTGGCGCAGCAGGCCGAGCAGCTCGTCGAGCCACGATCGGATCAGCGCCTGCGCGGCGACGTCGAGCAGCGGCGGCAGCATGCTGCGGTCGAGCTGCACCTGGTTGTCGACGCGGCGCTCGACCACCCGCACGACCTTGAGCGTGGTCCATGCATCGCTGGCCTCGCCGGCGCGCATCAAGCGGCTGTGGAGCTGGCCGAGCTGCAGCGTGGCGGTGCGCTCGCCGGCGGTGTTCGAGTCGGGCACTTCCGACTCCAGCACGCGGTGGCGCACCAGATCCTCGAACGCTTCGGCGTCGGCCTCGCGCGCACCGGCACGGCGCAGCGGCAGCGCGAGCACGACGGCCTCGTCGCGCATGCCGGGCGGAATGTCCAGCGGCTCGGGCAGCGGATCGACCGCGGGCATGTCGAACACGGTGCCGTCGCCGAACACGCCGACCGCGCGCACCAGCGACAGCTTGCCGAGCGTGAGCGCGGCCGGGTCGATCTCGATTTCCGCGAAGCCCCAGGCGCAAGGCGTGGTGCTGCGCAGCAGCACGTGCCGTGCGTGGTCGGCATGGCGCTCGCTTTGCTGCAGGTGCTGGGGTTGCAAGAGCATCCCCTCGCTCCAAACCACTTTTGTTCGCCAACTCATCCGCGCTCCGTCGATGGCAGGGGTGCCTGGAAGAAGCGGGAAGTTTCCGGCGGCAGGGCCGGGTGGCAAATCTGGCTAACGGTCTATGCGGGGGCTAGGGCGAAGGGACTACGGGGCGTGGCGGAGCGGCTAGCGGCAAGGGCTTGCTGCGGTGATGGGGAGGCGTCGGCGGGTGGGATGCCTTGGGGCGGCAGACGACTCCGGTCCTTCGGACTTCGCTGCTGCTCCTCGCTCCAGGCGGGGTCCGCAGAACTCGCTCCGGCTTCGCCTCCACTCAAACAGCTGCGGCCCTGATCCGCCTTCCACTGCGGTGCTCGCCGGAGCCGGACAGCCGCCCCAAGGCATCCCACCCACCGACGCCCGACACGCGCGTTGGGCATCCAAAGAACCGCGCCGCGCAGGCGCGCCTCCGAGCCGTGGTTGAGGTGCAACAGGATGAGACACCTTCCGCGGACAGTTGATTCCGCGTTTTGCCTCTG
>JAZKDL010000308.1:0-3875 GCA_040387575.1 Pseudomonadota bacterium | reverse complement strand
TGCGTCTCGCTGCCCAGCAGCAGCCGCTTGATGCCCTTGCGCCCGTGCGAAGCCATGACGATCAGGTCGCACTTGTGTTTCTTCGCGGCCGCGATGATCGACTCGGCCACCCGATCGGAATGGACGGTCGCGGTCTTTACGCTGACGCCGCTGTTCTTCGCCCGCGCGCTGACCAGGTCGAGCGTGCCCCGCGCCGCGTCGGCCCATTGCTTCTCGATGCGGGCGATGTCCTCGGGCGTGAAGACCATCGCGCCGTCCATGTAGCTGGTCGGGTAGCGTGGCACGACGGTCAGTGCGACCAGTTCGGCATTGCCTTGCGCGGCCAGCGCGATGGCACTGGTGACGGCTTTCTTCGACAGCACCGAGCCGTCGGTGGCAACGAGGATGCGCTTGAACATGAGACTTCTCCTTTTGACGATGGCCGCAGGTTAGGGCGCGTCCGGCGCGGCAGCTTGATCCACGTCAAGGCACGTTGCAAAGCCGCGCCATACCCTCGATGCCATGCAAGCTGCCGTCTCTGTCGCCTCCGTGGTTCCTGCCGCCGGTGCGATGCGTCGCGGGGTCGATGTGCCCGCAATCGCCAACGATGCGGCAGCGGATGTGCTGGACGACATCGCCGAGTGGCCGATGTTCGGGCGGCTGGTCGACGGTGAGACGGACGCAGCCACCGGCCAGTGGGTTTCGCAGGTCGCGGTCGAAGGCATGCATTGCGCGGCCTGCGCCTTCACGGTGGAGGCGGCGCTGATGCAGGTGCCGGGCGTGCTCGACGTGCGCGTCGATGCCGCCAGCCGACGCGCACGCGTGGTGTGGTCGGCGGCGGCGGTGCGGCCGTCGCGCTGGTTCGCGGCATCGCGCGCGGCCGGCTATCCGCTGCTGCCGGCCGCCGACACCGCGGTGCGCGCACGCCGAGCCGCCGAAGCCCGCCGCGCACTGTGGCGCTGGCTGGTCGCAGGCTTCTGCATGATGCAGGTGATGATGTACGCGTACCCCGCCTACATCGCGCAGCCGGGCGACATGTCGGACGATGCGGTCGGCTTGTTGCGCTGGGCCTCGTGGATGCTGACGCTGCCGGTGCTGCTGTTCGCCTGCGGCCCGTTCTTCCGCAGCGCATGGCGCGACCTGCGGCAGCGCCGCATCGGCATGGACCTTCCGGTGGCGCTCGGCATCGCGATCACCTTCGTGGTCAGCAGCGCAGCGACCTTCGACCCTGCCGGCCCGCTCGGGCACGAGGTCTACTTCGATTCGCTCACGATGTTCGTGTTCTTCCTGCTCACCGGCCGCTGGCTCGAGGCCCGGCTGCGCGACCGCACCGCCGGCGCGCTCGATGCGCTCATGAACCGCCTGCCCGACAGCATCGAGCGACGCGCAGCGGACGGCAGCTTCGTGCGTGTCGCTGTACGGCGCATCGTCGTGGGGGACGTGCTGCGGGTGCGGCCGGGCGAGGCGTTTCCGGCCGACGGCACCGTCACGCAAGGCGACACCGCGGCCGACGAGTCGTTGCTGACCGGCGAATCGCGCCCCGTGCCGCGGCCTTGCGGCGCCCCGGTCCTGGCGGGGAGCCACAACCTCGACGCCGTGGTCGAGATGCGCGTCGACGCGATCGGCGCCGGCACCCGCTTCGCGCAGATCGTGGCGCTGATGGAAAGCGCGGCCACCGACAAGCCGCGGCTGGCACGGCTGGCCGATCGGGTCGCGCGGCCGTTTCTGCTGGCGGTGCTCGCTGCGGCGGGCTTGGCCGCCGCGCTGTGGTGGCACGTCGACCCTGGCCGCGCACTGATGGTCGCAGTGTCGGTGCTGATCGTGACCTGTCCGTGCGCGCTGTCGCTCGCCACGCCCGCCGCGATGCTCGCCAGCGCAGGCGCGCTGGCACGTGGCGGCCTCATGACGGGCAACCTGCAAGCGCTCGAAGCGCTGGCCGCCATCGACACCGTGGTGTTCGACAAGACCGGCACGCTGACGAGCGGCACGCCCCGGCTCGCGCGGGTCTACAGCCGCGCAGGCGTTCGGCCCGGCGACGCGGTCGAGCTGGCCGCGGCGCTGGCAGCGCAGTCGCTGCATCCGGCCTCGCGCGCATTGCTGGCGGCTTGGCAAGCGCGCCATCACACGCCGCCGGCCTGGGACGCGTCCGGCGTCACGGAACAGGCGGGGCAGGGCGTCGAAGGCCGGCTGGTCTATCGCGGCAGCACGCTGGCATTGGCGCGCTGCATGCGCTTCGGCTCCGCGGCGTTCTGCGGCGTCGCGCCGCTGGGCATCGATGCAGCGCAGGTCCATCTGAGCGACGGCGAAGGATGGGTCGCCAGCTTCGTGCTGGCGGAAGACCTGCGCGACGACGCGGCCGCTGCCGTCGCCGCGCTGGAGGCGCAAGGCATTGCGGTGCGGCTGCTGTCGGGCGACCGCGGTGCGGCAGTGCACGAGATCGCGCAGCAGGCCGGCATCCGCGACGCCGAGGGGGATTGCTCACCTGAGGACAAGCTCCGCGCGCTCAGGCATCTGCAGGCTGACGGACATCGCGTCGCGATGGTCGGCGACGGCCTCAACGACGGGCCGGTGCTGGCCCAGGCCCATGCGTCCTTCGCCTTCGGACAGGCCGTGCCATTGGCGCAGGCGCGTGCCGATTTCGTCGTGCTCGGCGACGCGTTGATGGCGATACCGGACGCCATCGCGCAGGCGCGCCGCACCTTGCGCGTGGTGCGGCAGAACCTGGGCTGGGCGGCGGGCTACAACGCGCTGTGCGTGCCGCTGGCGCTCGCCGGCTGGCTGCCCGCTTGGCTGGCCGGACTCGGCATGGCGGCGAGTTCGCTGGTCGTGGTGCTGAACGCGGCGCGGCTCGCGCGGCCACCGGTGCATGCGCTGCAAACGCACACCGCGTAAGGCATCCCGATGGACGTGCTGTTCCTGCTGATCCCGTTCTCGGTCGTGCTGGTGCTCGTCATTCTGGGCGGCCTCTGGTGGGCCGTCGACCGTGGCCAGTTCGACGATGTGGAGCGCGAAGGCGAGCGCATTCTCCGGGACGATTGACTTAGGTCAACACGCAGGAAGCGTCCGACTCGGACACTGGGCCAACTACAACCAGAAGGCCCAGACGATGCAAGTTCCCAACCCTCCCGCCGCGGTCTACAGCGACACCGTGGTGCGGCAATTCGCGCTGATGTCGGTGGTCTGGGGCGTGGTCGGCATGCTGGTCGGCGTGATCATCGCGTCGCAGCTCGCGTGGCCCGAACTCAACCTGGGCATTCCATGGCTCAGCTATGGCCGGCTGCGCCCGCTGCACACCAACGCGGTGATCTTCGCCTTCGGCGGCTGCGCACTGATGGCGACCAGCTTCCACGTGGTGCAGCGCACCTGCCAGGTCCGGCTGTTCGCACCCGCGCTGGCGTCCTTCGTGTTCTGGGGCTGGCAGCTGGTGATCGTCGCGGCCGCGATCAGCCTGCCGCTGGGCTACACCAGCGGCAAGGAATACGCCGAGCTCGAATGGCCGATCGACATCCTGATCGCCGTCGTCTGGGTGGCTTATGCGGTCGTGTTCGTCGGCACGCTGGGCATCCGCAAGGTTCGCCATATCTACGTGGCCAACTGGTTCTACGGCGCCTTCATCATCGCGGTGGCGCTGCTGCACATCGTCAACAGCGCGGCCATCCCGGCCGGCTGGATGAAGAGCTACTCGGCCTATGCCGGCGTGCAGGACGCGATGGTCCAGTGGTGGTACGGCCATAACGCGGTCGGCTTCTTCCTGACCGCCGGCTTCCTCGGGATGATGTACTACTACATCCCCAAGCAGGCCGGCCGTCCGGTGTATTCGTACCGGCTCTCGATCGTCCATTTCTGGGCGCTGATCTTCACCTACATGTGGGCCGGCCCGCACCACCTGCACTACA
>JAZKDL010000307.1:0-2599 GCA_040387575.1 Pseudomonadota bacterium | reverse complement strand
GAGTCGTCTGCCGCCCCAAGGCATCCCACCCGCCGACGCCTCCCCACAACCGCAAATCAGCAATCAACAACCGTGCCCACCGCTGACGCAACCCGTTGCGTCGAACACCCGCCCTCAACCCTCCGCCGCCCCATCCTGATCAAGTTCGAAACGCACACTGAAGCGCGTCCCCGGCGGATGCTGCCCCGGATGCGCGTCCTCATGCCGCACCGTTGCACGATGCTGCCGCGCGATCTCGCGCACGATCGGCAACCCCAATCCCGAGCCGTCGACCTCGGTGCCAAGCACACGATAAAAAGGCTCGAACACCCGCTCGCGATCGACCTCGGCAATGCCCGGGCCGTTGTCCTCGAGCTGCAGCACTGCGACCTGTCCGAACGGATCCGCCAGCAGCCGGGCCGTGATCACACCCGGATGATCCGGCGTCGAGGGCGTGTAGTTGATCGCGTTGTCGACCAGGTTGCGCACCAGTTCCTTCAGCAGCGTCGGGTTGCCGTGCAGCAGCACGCCCGGTGCGCCGGCCTGCGCGCCGTCGTAGCCGAGGTCGATGCGCTTCTCGATCGCGCGCGGCACCGCCTCGCGCACCGCCTCGATCGTGATCTTCGCGAGGTCGCAGGTCTGGCGTCCGATGCCCGTGCCGCTGCCCTCGGCGCGGGCCAGCGACAGCAACTGGTTCACCGTGTGCGTCGCGCGCACGCTCGCGCGGCCGATCTGCTTGAGCGACTGCTTCAGTTCCTGCTCGTTCGCGCCTTCGCGCTGCGCCAGGTCTGCCTGCATCCGCAGCCCCGCCAGCGGCGTTTTCAGTTGATGTGCCGCGTCGGCCAGAAAGCGCTTTTGCGTGGCCATCGAGTCGTGCAGCTTGTTGAGCAGCTCGTTCACCGACGACACCAGCGGCGCCACTTCGAGCGGCACCGCGGATTCGTCGAGCGGGCTCAGGTCGTCGGGCCGGCGCTCGCGGATGCGCGCCTCGATCGCCGACAGCGGCTTGATGCCGCGCACCAGCGCCAGCCAGATCAGCAGCACCGCCAGCGGCAGGATCGCGAACTGCGGCAGCAGCACGCCCTTGATGATCTCGGCCGCGAGGATCGACTGCTTGTTGCGCGTCTCGGCCACCTGCACCAGCACCGGATGTGCAGCCGGCACGTCGGTATGGACCCAGAGCGACGCCACGCGCACCGGCCGGCCGCGCATCGCGGCGTCGTGCAGATAGACCACGCCGGGCATCTGCGGTTCGTCGTTGAGCGGCGCCGGCACGTCGCGCTCGCCGCCCAGCAGCGTTCCCTGGCCGTCGAGCACCTGGTAGTAAACGAGGTCTGTTTCGTCGCCGCGCAGGATTTCGCGCGCGGGCTGCGGCAGCAGGAATTGCTGCTTGCCGTTCTGCACCGTCACCAGCCGGGCCAGGGTCTGCACGTTGTATTCGAGCGCGCGGTCATAGGGCGCGTTCGCGATGCCCTGCGCCACCAGCCAGGTCACGCCGATGCTGACCGGCACCAGCAGCAGCAGCGGCGTGAGCATCCAGTCGAGGATTTCCCCGAACAGCGAGCGTTGCGCGCGCTGAAAGAGCTTCATGCGCGCCACCCCGCGTGCAACGCGCGCAGGCGCATCAGGACGCGATCTTCTCGAGGCAGTAACCCAGCCCGCGGACCGTCGCGATGCGCACCGGGCCCTTCTCGATCTTCTTGCGCAGCCGGTGGATGTAGACCTCGATCGCATTGAGGCTGACTTCCTCGCCCCATTCGCAGAGCCGCTCGACCAGCTGGTCCTTGCTCACCAGCCGGCCGGCGCGTTGCAGCAGCACTTCGAGCAGGCCGAGTTCGCGCGCAGAAAGCTCGATCATCCGGCCGTCGACAGTCGCCACGCGGCCCGCCTGGTCGTACACCAGCGGGCCGTGCTTGATGGTGTTGCTGGTGCCGCCCATGCCGCGCCGCGTGAGGGCGCGCACCCGGGCTTCGAGCTCCTGCAGCGAGAAGGGCTTGGCCATGTAGTCGTCGGCGCCGTGGTCGAGGCCCTTGACGCGCTCTTCCACGCTGTCGGCCGCCGTGAGCACCAGCACCGGTAGCTGCGAGCCGCGGGCACGCAGCCGTTTGAGGATTTCCAGGCCGTGCATGTTCGGCAGGCCGAGGTCGAGGATCAGCAGGTCGAACTCGCTGTTGGTCATCAGCGCCGCATCGGCCTGCGTGCCGGTGGCGACGCGGTCGACGGCGGCGCCGGACGTGCGCAGGCTGCGCAACAGCGCATCGGCCAGCACCTGGTCATCTTCGGCAATCAGGATTCGCATGCCCACTCCTCGAGGTGCTGTGTGTCGGCCGCACCGGTCCGGTCGGGCGGATTCTAGGGACGATGACGCGGCGCGTCGCCTGTGGAATACGCGCATCGCCGGGCGACTTTGGCGGTCTTCGGCCGGTCGCCAGCCGGTTCTACAGCAGCGGCACGGTCGCTTCCTTGAGCACGCGCAACACGAAGTGCGACTGGCTATGGCGGATGCCCGGAATCTTGTAGAGCTTCTCGCGCAGCAGGCGCTCATAGTCGCGCGTGTCGCGCACCGCGATGCGGATGTAGTAGTCGTAGTCGCCCGACACCAGGTAGGCCTCCTGGATCT
>JAZKDL010000306.1:0-4929 GCA_040387575.1 Pseudomonadota bacterium | reverse complement strand
GGCTTCGTGATCCGCGGCGTCAGCAGCAACATCCCGTTCCAGGCCGCGCTGCTCGCACATCCGAAGTTCGTCACGGGCGACTTCAACACCGGCTTCATCGCCGAGCACTACGGCAAGGGCTTCCATGCCGAGGACGTGCCGCATGACGACCCGAGCTTCCTGACGGCGCTGGCCGCCTTCATGCACCGCCGTTACCGGGCGCGCGCGTCCGGCATCAGCGGGCAACTCGAAGGCCATGGCGTGAAGATTGCCGAGAAGTTCGTCGTGGTCACGCTGGGCACCGAAGGCAAGCACGTGCACACGCCGGTGTCGGTGACGGACTTCGTCGGCACGACCGGCGCGAGCGCGGTGCAGGTCGGCGACAAGAGCTATCGCATCGTCAGCAGCGCAGCCCTGGGCAGCGTGCGCGTGGCTGGCACGGTCGACGAGAAGCCGTTCGTGGCGCAGGTCGAACGCGGCGCGGGCAAGAACCCGCTGGCGCTGCGCATCGCGCACAACGGCACGCAGATCGAAGCGATGGTGCTGTCGCCGCTCGGCGCGCGGCTGCAGGAACTGATGCCCTACAAGGCGCCGCCGGACCTGAGCAAGTTCCTGATGTCGCCGATGCCCGGGCTGCTGGTCGAGGTGGCGGTGCAGCCGGGCCAGCAGGTGCAGGCTGGCGAGAAGCTGGCCGTCATCGAGGCGATGAAGATGGAGAACGTGCTGTTCGCCACGCAGGACGGCGTGGTCGGCAAGATCTCGGCGTCCAAGGGCGAGTCGCTCGCGGTCGACCAGATCATCCTGGAGTTCGCGTCGTGAGCGGCCCGCGTCCATTCAAGGTGCTGGGCATCCAGCAGATCGCCATCGGCGGCCCGGACAAGCTGCGGCTGCAGAAGCTCTGGGTCGACATGCTCGGCCTGGAGGTGACGGGCACTTTCAAGAGCGAGCGGGAGAACGTCGACGAGGACATCTGCGCGATGGGCGTTGGCCCTTTCAAGGTCGAGGTCGACCTGATGCAGCCGCTCGATCCCGACAAGAAGCCGGCCGTGCACGCAACGCCGCTGAACCATGTCGGCCTGTGGATCGACGACCTGCCCAAGGCGGTCGAATGGCTCACTGCCAACGGCGTGCGCTTTGCGCCGGGCGGCATCCGCAAGGGCGCTGCGGGCTTCGACATCTGCTTCCTGCATCCGAAGGCGAACGAAGAATTTCCGATCGCGGGTGAAGGCGTATTGATCGAGATGGTTCAGGCGCCGGCGGAGGTCGTGAAGGCCTTCGAGACCCTTGCGCTCGCGCCGGCCTGAAGCCAGCTCGATTCGACTGAAAGGCCGCTGGGGATCAAGCGCCCGGGCGGCGCCAGAAGGCCAGGGTGGCGGCCAGCAGCCACATGCCGGCCGCGCAGCCGCGGTTCAACATCCGCAGGCTGCGTCTGGACAACCAGCGCACGGCTTGCGTGCCGGCTGCGGCGTAGGCCATCATGATCACGACGTCGATGCCGATGAAGATCGCGCCGAGGATCGCGTACTGCGTGCCTTGCGGTCGGTACGTGTCGATGAACTGCGGCAGGAAGGCCGCGAAGAAGAGCAGAGCCTTCGGATTCGACAGTGCAACCGCCAGGCTCTTCGCTAGCGCACGGCGACCCTGCGGCGCTGAGTCGCGGTTCTCTGCCAAGGTGTGGTCAACATCGGCGGGTTCGCTGCGCCACAGCCTGTAGCCCAGCCACACGAGATAGGCGACACCGGCAATGCGCAGCGCATCGAACAGCCAGCTCGACAACGCCAGCAGCGACCCCAGCCCCAGCGCGACGATCGCGATCACGATGGCGCTTCCGAGCGCGGCACCTGCAATGCCCCAGCTTGCACGCCGCATGCCGCCACCGATGCCGTTCGACAGCGCGAGCAGCATCGTCGGGCCGGGTGTCACGGCCAGCAGGAAGGCGGTGGCTGTGTAGATCGCGAGGGTGTCGACATTCATGGCTGGCCCGGCGAGCGGCTGGACTTGGCGGCGCGGGCGCGTGCCAGCGCGGCTTCGACGATCGATCGCTTGCGCTGTGCTGCATCGTCAGACTCGGCGACCGGCTCGGATGGTGTCGCCGCTTTCTGCTTGCGCGTCGTGTGCAACGCATAGCGATGCCGCGCTGCATCGGCTTGCGGCTGCGACCAGGCCTGCCAGCCGCTCAGACCGGGGCTGGCGTCTTCCAGCGAGATGCAATCGACCGGACAGACCGGGATGCACAGTTCGCAGCCCGTGCAGTGCGCTTCGATCACCGTGTGCATGCGCTTGTGGATGCCGAGGATCGCGTCGGTCGGGCAGGCGTCCAGGCACAGCGTGCAGCCGATGCACCAGGCTTCGTCGATCACCGCCATGGCGCGCGGACCTTCGAGCCCGAACGCCGGGTCGAGTGCGTCGATCGGCCGTCCGGTCAGCCGTGCGAGCCGGTCGATGCCTTCCGCGCCGCCAGGCGGGCAGCGGTTGATCGGCGCCTCTTCTTCGGCGATGGCTTTTGCATAGGCGTGGCAGTCGGGGTAACCGCAGCGCGTGCACTGCGTCTGCGGCAGTGCGGCGTCGATGCGTGCGACCAGCGCCGCATGCAGCGGCGCGGTCGTGCTAGCCGGCACTCCGTGGCGCAACCGTCGCGCGTTTGCGCGCTGGCTGCTTCCTGGCGGCGGCTTCGGTGGCCGCTGGCTTTTTCTTCGACGTGGTCGGCGTGGCAGGTGCCGCCTCTGCAGCGGGCGCCGTTGTCTTGCGAACGGTCTTGCTCACCGCCTTGCGAACCGGCGACTTGGGCGCCTTGACGATCGCGTCTTCCGCCGTCACTTCGATCGGCGGCGTGGGCGCGCGGGTCTGCGGCGCGTCATGCGCCGCGATGAAGGCCTGTACGCGCGGGTAGGTGATCTCGCGCCAGCGGCGGCCGCTGAAGATGCCGTAGTGGCCGGCACCCTTGACCTCGAGATGTTCGCGTCGGTCCGCGGGAATGCCGGAGCACAGGTCTTGCGCTGCCTCCGTTTGACCGGAGCCGGAGATGTCGTCGAGCTCGCCTTCGACTGTCAGCAATGCCGTCGCCTTGATGTCGTTCGGCCGGACGCGTTCGAGCGATCCGTCGGCCGCCTTGACGTCCCATGTGCCGTGCACCAGCAGACAGTCCTGGAACACGATGCGGATCGTTTCGAGGTAGTAATCGGCGTCCATGTCGAGCACGGCGTTGTACTCGTCATAGAACTTGCGGTGCGCTTCGGCACTCGCGTCGTCGCCCTTGATCAGGTCCTTGAAGTAG
The DNA here is from genome assembly GCA_040387575.1 of Pseudomonadota bacterium. GTDB lineage: Bacteria > Pseudomonadota > Gammaproteobacteria > Burkholderiales > Burkholderiaceae_C > Variovorax. The sequence continues at coordinate 1,676 of JAZKDL010000306.1, read as the reverse complement.
TCGTAGTGGCTTGTCGCATGGCGGTCCGGATTCATCGCGACGAAGCCGGTGTGCTGCAGGAAGCCCGGATACACGCGCCGGCCTTCGCCCGGGAAGCCTTGCGGCACGCGGTAGATCACGTTGTTCTCGAACCACTCGAAGCTCTTGTTCATCGCGAGGTTGTTCACCGCCGTGGGCGACTTGCGAGCGTCGATCGGGCCGCCCATCATCGTCATCGACAGCGGCGTCTGCTCGCCGCGGCTGGCCATCAGCGACACGGCGGCGAGCACCGGCACGGTCGGCTGGCACACGCTGATCACGTGGCAGTTTCCGTATTCATGCTGCAGGTGGCGAATGAAATCTTCCACGTAGTGGATGTAGTCGTCCAGGTGGAATTCACCTTCCGACAGGGGCACGGTGCGCGCGTTCTTCCAGTCGGTGATGTAGACCTTGTGGCCGCGCAGCATGGTGCGCACGGTGTCTCGCAGCAGCGTCGCGTAGTGGCCCGACAGCGGCGCGACGATCAGCACGACCGGCTGCTTCTTGAGCACGTCGAGCGTGTCCGGGTCGTCGGTGAAGCGCTTGAAGCGCAACAGCTGGCAGAAAGGCTTGTCGACGTCGACCACCTCGTGGATCACCACCTCGGTGCCGTCGACCTCGACCGTGTCGATGTCGAATGCCGGCTTCTCGTAGTCCTTGCCCAGGCGGTAGAGCAGGTCGTAGCCCGCAGCCATGCGGTGGGCGAAGGGGTTCTGTGCCAGCGGCGAGTTGTTGCTGAACAGCTTGGACGCTGCCTGCGCAAAGTCCGTGAACGGCTCCATCAGCGACCGCTGGGCTTCGTAGAGTTGATAGAGCATGTGGGTTCCCGGTTGAAATTGCTGCGGTGCAATATATCAACGGTGGATGACCGGCATGTAGGGGCTGATCCCTACATGCCGCTCACATCAGATCACCTTGGCGACACTCTGGCAGACGTAGTCGATGTTCTTGCTGTTCAGCGCGGCAACGCACATGCGGCCGGTGTCGGTGCCATACACGCCGAACTCGTTGCGCAGGCGAACCATCTGGTCCTTGCTCAGGCCCGAGTAGCTGAACATGCCGATCTGCGTGGTGATGAAGCTCATGTCCTGCTTCACGCCGGCAGCCTTCAGGCCATCGACGAACTTCTGGCGCATGGCCTTGATGCGGGTGCGCATCTCGGCGAGTTCCTTTTCCCACACGGCGCGGCGGGCTGGATCGTTCAGCACGGCCGCAACCACGGCGCCGCCGTGGATCGGCGGGTTGCTGTAGTTGGTGCGGATCGCGATCTTGAGTTGCGACAGCACGCGCGCCGTTTCTTCCTTGTTCTCGCACAGCACCGACAGGGCGCCGACGCGTTCGCCGTACAGGCTGAAGCTCTTCGAGAACGACGTCGCCACGAAAAACGTGAGGCCGGCGGCGACGAACTTGGCGATCACCGCGCCGTCTTCGGCGATGCCGTGGCCGAAGCCCTGGTAGGCCATGTCGAGGAAAGGCGTCAGGTTCTTGGCCTTGACGGCGGCGACCACCTGGTCCCACTGGGCCGAGGTGATGTCGTAGCCGGTCGGGTTGTGGCAGCAGGCGTGCAGCACGACGATCGTGCCGGGTGCGGCGGCGTTCAGCGCGCCGAGCATGCCGTCGAAGTTGATGCCGCGCTTGTCTGCGTCGTAGTACGGATA
>JAZKDL010000305.1:0-2117 GCA_040387575.1 Pseudomonadota bacterium | reverse complement strand
GGCGTTGAAGATCTTGTGGCGGCAATGCTCGCTGTTGGCCTGCGCGAACATCATCAGCTCGACGTCGCTCGGATTGCGGCCGAGCCGGGTGAAGGCGTCGACCAGGTAGTCGATCTCATCTTCGGCCAGTGCCAGGCCGAAGGTGCTGTTGGCGGCGACCAGCGCGCCCCTGCCGCCGGCCAGCACGTCGACCTGGGCCATCGGCTGGGCGGGCAACTCGGCGAACAACGCGGCCGCGCCGTCGATGCCGGGCAGCACCGATTCGGTCATGCGATCGTGCAGCAGCGCAGCCACGGCGGCGAGCTTGTCGCCCTCCAGCACGGGCGTCTTGCCGATCAATGGCGACTTCAACTGCACATGGAACTGGGTGACGCGTTCGACGCGTCGCAGTGCCAGTCCGCAGTTGTGCGCGATGTCGGTGGCCTTCGACGCCCACGGCGACACGGTGCCCAGGCGCGGCGTGACCACCAGCGTGGTGGACGCCTTCGGTGCGACGAAGGGTTCGCCGTAGGTCAGCAGCGCGGCCAGGCGGTCGCGATCCGCCTCAGCCGGTGCGCTGTCGGTGACGACCAGGTGCACGAACCGCGCCGAAATGGCCTCGATGCGCGGCTCGATCGCCTGCAGGCGAGGCAGGAGCTGGCGGGCGCGGAAGCCGCTGAGGGCGTCGCCCCCCTCGAAAACGGTCACGACGGGAGGGCTGAGGTGCGAGGGCTGCGTCACGGTCGGATGGGCCTGGCAGGCCAACTGGAGAAGTGAATCGGAAAAATCCATCCGGAACACCGCTGACTGGGGCGATCCGGGCAAGCGCGGGATTTTACCGGGCCTCGATGGGATAATTTGGACCCATGAGCATTACCTACAACAACGCCGAAGGCATCGCCGCGATGCGCATCGCGGGGCGCCTGTCGTCCGAGGTGCTGGACTACCTCACGCCCTTCGTCAAACCCGGCGTCACCACGAACGAGATCGACCGGCTGGCTTCCGAATACATGGCCAAGCAGGGCACGACGTCGGCCACGGTGGGTTACATGGGCGCCAGCAGCGTGCCCTTCCCCAAATCGCTGTGCACCTCGGTCAACCACGTGGTGTGCCACGGCATCCCGAACGACAAGCCCCTGAAGAAGGGCGACATCATGAACATCGACGTCACGGTGATCAAGGATGGCTGGTTTGGCGACAACAGCCGGATGTTCGTCGTCGGCGACGCATCGATCGCGGCGAAGCGCCTGTGCGCCGTCACCTACGAAGCGATGTGGCACGGCATCATGCAGGTCCGCCCCGGCGCGCACCTGGGCGACGTGGGCCACGCGATCCAGAAGTTCGCCGAAGGCAATGGCTATTCGGTGGTGCGCGAGTTCTGCGGCCATGGTGTCGGGCGCAAGTTCCATGAAGAACCCCAGGTGCTGCATTACGGCCGCCCGGGCACGATGGAAGAACTCAAGCCCGGGATGATCTTCACGATCGAACCGATGATCAACCTCGGCAAGCGCGACATCAAGGAAGACACCAAGGGCGGCAAGTACGACGGCTGGACCATCGTGACGCGCGACCACTCGCTGTCGGCGCAGTGGGAGCATTCGGTGCTGGTCACCGAAACCGGCTACGAAGTGCTGACGCTGTCCGCCGGCAGCCCGCCGCCGCCCACCTTCGTGACGGCCTGAGCCGCAGCCCGCCGTGACCGCCGCCGTGACGGAAGTGAGCGTTCTGCGCGACGCCTATCGCGCCAGGAAACTGGCGCTCTTCGATGCGCTGAGCAGCACCAAGGCGCCAGCGCGCAGCGTGCATGTGACGCTGCGCCGGCTCGCCACGCTGGCCGACGAGGCGCTGAGCACGCTGTGGGCCGATGCCGGTTTCGGCGACGCGTTCGCGCTGGTCGCGGTCGGCGGCTTCGGCCGCGGTGAGCTGTTTCCCTATTCCGACGTCGACGTGCTGCTGCTGCTGCCCGAAGCGCATGCCGAAGGCATCGACCCGGCCCGGCTCGAAGCCTTCATCGGCAACTGCTGGGACGCCGGGCTGGAGATCGGCTCCAGCGTGCGCACGCTGGACGAATGCCTGACCGAGGCCGAAAAGGACGTCACGGTCCAGACCTCGCTGCTCGAATCGCGCCTGATCGCCGG
>JAZKDL010000304.1:2616-5790 GCA_040387575.1 Pseudomonadota bacterium | reverse complement strand
AGCGCGGCGACATGCTGTACTTCGACAGCCGCATCGGCCACGCGTACGTCAGCGTGAGCCGTCAACTGGCCAAGACCATCGGCGCCTGCACCAGCGAAAGCAACCTCATGCTGTCGGCTCGGCAGGGCGTGCGCGAGGTGCAGCGCGCGGCGGGTTGAGCGCCCGACCAATGGCATGCGACGGCGCAGCGCGGGACGGTTAGCGTTCTGCAACAACCCGGCGCTCGCCACGCCAACCGCTTTTCGCTAACCTGCGCCGATGACTGCTCTTGCCCTGCAGCGGGTGGCCGCCAGCGCTCCGATCGGACCGCCGCCGCCCGCACCCGACATCCCCGTTCCGCCCATCCCCGTGCAGCCGATCGCGCCGCCGCCGACCGTCGACCCGCCCGCGGCCGATCCGCCGCTGACCGAGCCGGGCCATGCGCCGCCGGTTGCCGACCCACTCCCCGGCGCGATGACCGGCGCGATGGCCGCGAGCGCCATCGACCCCGCGCCGCTGGCCCTGGGCCGCTTCCATGCGCGGCGGCTGCGCGAGGTCTACCGGTCCGCGGGCTGGCCTTGTTGCGATTCGATCGAAGTCGACCTGCTCGCCGCAGGCCTGCTGGAGCGCGTGCGGTCCGCCATGGGCCACGAGACGCTGCGCGTGACCGACCGCGGCATCGCCCACATCGCGGGCACGCTGGTGGTCAACCGCGCGGCAATGTCCGCGCACGAGGCGCTGGTCGAGCGGGTGGCCCGCGAGATGACGCGTGCCGGCCGCATCGCCTGGCGCAACCTCAGTCTTCGCGCACGCCTTGCCGGCGCGGCCGAAGGCGACAAGCCGCGCTGGTGCATCGCGCGGCCCGACGTCTTCTCGATCCGCAACACCAGCGTCGAGGCCTATGCCCAGCCGATCGTCCACGAGATCAAGGTGCGCCGTGCCGATCTGATCGCCGATCTGCGCAAGCCCGACAAACGCGCCGCCTATCTCGATCTCGGCGGCGAGTGCTGGTACGTGCTGGGCGCGGACGCGCGTGGCCGCTGCATCGGCGCGCCGGACGAAATCCCGGCCGAATGCGGCGTCATGGTCGAAGAAGCGGGGCGGTTGGTCGTCGCGCGCTCGGCCGTGCACAGGCCGCTCGCACGCATGCCGTTTTCTGTCTGGATGGCTTTGGCCAAGGCGCAGCCGGTGGCGGGGTTCGAGGAGGATGCGCAGGCGCTGCTGATCGGCGGGCAGTTGGACGAGCAACTGGACTGGCAAGTCGGCGGTCAGGTGGACGGCCAGCTGGAAACGGCCGCTTCGCGGGCCTGAGCACCGAGAGATCGGTCGCAACAGTCCATTGCCTGAATTCCGCGATTTCGACGCCGTGAGGCGTTGCAAGCTGGAGCGGGTGAAGGGAATCGAACCCTCGTCAGTTGCTTGGGAAGCAACAGCTCTGCCATTGAGCTACACCCGCGGACCGACGCGGATTCTAGCGTCCGCTCCGGTCCGCGCCCGCGCCAATGTCAGTGGCGCGCAGTGCGCAGCTTGCCCTTGACCCAGCGAACGGAGGACATCGCCGCACCGGCGACGATCAGCAGGAAAAGCACCATGGAAATCAAGCCAAGGATGAGCGCAACGTCGTGTTCCATCGGGATGAAGAAGATGAGCGCGAACAGCGCGAACAGTGCTGCCACGAGTGCGGCGTTGATTTTCCAGTTCATGGGTAAGTCCCTTCTTTCGCGGAGTTTTCACTCCTGTTTTGTCTCGATTTTTTTGGGCGCATCCTAAGCGCCAGCGAGTGTTCTTCAAATACAACGTAAGACCTGCATCGTTGCTGACACAGATGGCAACAGTCTCGGTCAGCGCCGGGTCGGACCCGGCGGTTCTACCTGTGAGGTGTTAGTGCAACTACGTGTAAGACGATTGGATGGATTCAGTTTTCAACCGCCATTGCAATAAAAAGATCAGTCGTCTTCGTCCACGCTGGATGCGATGCGCAGCAGGCTGAAGAACGCGAGGCTGGCGAACGCGGCGGCAACGCACAGAAGGACGGTGATCATGGCTTGTCTTCCTTTGATGGTCGAAACGATGGGAGCGAGTGCGGCGCAGATGTGCGTGCGGTGTGGGGGGCGGTCACGTGGCCCCGGTGCCGCGTCGTAACGTAACGCCGACCTACAACCAGATACATGGCGCTGCGGGCAGCGTCTTGTGCAATGCCGCATTTCTTCAATGCCGACGCGTATTTGCGGCGGATGGCAGGAATGTGACGGGCTTGTTTCACGGCTGTTTTTCGGCGGGTATGCCTATAAGTCCGCAATAGCCGTACCACTGCGATCGCTCTATTTCCCGTGTACGAAGAAAGTGTTTCGTCAGAGGAGAACAGGGCCGATTGAGCGGCGTCGAATGCCTGTATCGGGACATTCCCGTGGCACGTATTTTTTTGGATACATAAGTACCCAAAAACCAGGCTGACTCACCATCATTTACGTCTGCAAGACTGTCAATTTGGCAGTACATGCCGAAATACCGCTTAACATTAGTTACCACCAAAGACTTCGAGCGGGGAATCAGCGTTTGAGTAAAGAGCAACGGCCGATCGGCATGGTGATGGAGAGGCTGCGCGGCCGGCTGGACTACTGGCTGGTCATGGCAGGCGTCCTGCTTTGCGTCGGAATCGTCGGTGTGACCGCTTCACTCGCGTATGTGCTGAAACAGCGCGGAACCGAAGGCGAGGCCCGCGCGCTGGCCACGCTGGCGCTCGTCGTGTCGGAGCAGACCGACCGTACCTTTCAGGCGCTCGATGCGCTGCATGGCGGCATTCTCCAGAGCTTTCCCGCGGACGCCCTGCGTTCGGCCGACGACCTGGCGCGCTACGCCGCACAGCGCGAGGTCCACGAGTCGCTGCGCAACAAGAAGCAGGGCCTGGTGTTCGTCAACGTCATCCAGATCCTCGATGCCGCGGGCAACGTGCTGGTGACCTCGCGCGGCTGGCCCGACAAGCCGCTGAACGTGAGCGACCGCAAGTACTTTCGCGCACTGGCCAGCACCGACGTGCTGAACTACATCAGCGAGCCGATACAAAGCCGCATCGACAACCAATGGGTCGTCTACCGGCTCGAAAAGATCCGCAGCCCGTCCGGCACGATGCTCGGCGTGATCGCGAGCGCGATCCAGCTGTCCTACTTCGAGAACTTCCTTTCGTCCATCAACGCA
>JAZKDL010000304.1:0-2606 GCA_040387575.1 Pseudomonadota bacterium | reverse complement strand
CGGCGAGAGCACCGCCATCAACCTGGCGCGCAACGATGGCGAACTGCTGATGCGCGTCCCGCGGATCGAGAGCGCGCTGGGCCAGACCTACCCGATCCCGCGCGCGGTTGCGCCGGACGGTGGTACGCGGCGCGGCATGGTGGCCGACGGCAAGGCGCTCGACGGCGAAGAGCGCCTCTGGGCCTCGCAGGGCCTGCACGACTATCCGTTGACCGTGATCACCAGCACGACCACCGACAGGTTGTCCGATGCCTGGCGCGCCGATGCGCTGCCGATCATCCTCACGTCGTGCGTGGCGGTGCTGGCCATCGGCTTGTGCGTGGCACTGGGCGTGCGGCAGGTCCATGTGCAGTACGGGCTGACCGCCAAGGCCGAACACAGTGCGCGGCACGACGAGCTCACCGGGCTGCCCAACCGCAACCTGTTCTTCGAGCAGCTGAAGCAACTGCGCCGCACGGCGGTCGCGAACAAGTCCTCGGCGATCCTGCTGCTCGACCTGGACAACTTCAAGAACATCAACGACACGCTCGGCCACCCGGCCGGCGACATCCTGCTGAAGACCATCGGTGCCCGCCTGCGCCAGACCATTCGCAAGACCGACCTGGTGGCGCGGCTCGGTGGCGACGAATTCGCGGTGCTGCAGCGCGACATCTCTTCGCGCGAAGAGGTGCACGCGCTCGCCAAGCGCCTGGCGCACGCGGTCAACGTGCCCTGCGAGCTCGACGGCTACTACACCAGCATGCAGGTCAGCATCGGCATCACCTTCGTGCCCGACGATGGCGTCGACCCCGACACGCTGCTGATGAACGCCGACCTCGCGCTGTACACCGCCAAGGCGGAGGGCCGCGCGACCTGGAGCGATTTCGCGCCGCACATGGCGGCGCAGGTCGAGACGCGGCGGCTGATCGAAGACGCGGTGCGCAGCGCGCTGCACAACGACGGTTTCGAACTCCATTACCAGCCGATCATTTCGGCCACCACCGGCGAGCCGACCGGCTTCGAGGCGCTGCTGCGCTGGAAGAACCCCGACGAAAACCCCTGGACGCTGGAGCAGTTCATACCGGTGGCCGAAGACACCGGCCTGATCGTGCAGATCGGCCAGTGGGTGCTCGAAACCGTCTGCAAGGAGGCCAGCCAGTGGGCTGAGCATCTGCACTTTGCGGCCAACGTGTCGGCGCGGCAGTTCAATGAACGCGAGCTGGTCGGCAACATCATCCGGCTGGTGCTGCAGAACAACCTGCAGCCGCGCCAGCTGGTGCTGGAAATCACCGAAACCGTGCTGCTGCAGAACACCGACGCCATCAAGCATGCGCTGCACGAGCTGCGCCGCTTCGGCACCAGCATCGCGCTGGACGACTTCGGCACCGGCTATGCGTCGCTGAGCCACCTGCTGCAGTTTCCGACCGACATCATCAAGATCGACCGCTCCTTCGTGTCGAACATGGACACCAGCCCCGAGGCCGAGCGCATCGTGCGCACGCTGCTCGACCTGGGCAGTCATCTGGGCCTGCGCGTGGTGGCGGAAGGCGTCGAGAACGCAGCCCAGCGCGACTTTCTTTCGGCCAACGGTTGTACTGACCTGCAGGGCTATTTCTTCGGCCGGCCGATGCCTGCCGACGCGCTGCGGGCGCGCTTTCCGGAATTGCTGCGCGCGGCGACGGTCTGAGCGCCAGGGCGCGGACGAGCGCGTCGACGCGTTGTGCGGACGGTTCGCCGGCCGACAGGCCGCGTGGGCCGGTTCTCACAGGCGACTTCACGCGGCGCTGGCAGGCTGAACGCATCACTGAAAGGACAAGTCATGGCACAGAGCAGCATCCTCGGCGGCGAGCGCGCCCCCGCCCAGCCGAAGGGAACCGATGTCGACGCGCTCGGCCCGAGCGACAGCAGCGACAGTGGCAGCGACGTGCAGACCGACCTCAACCACGCTGCGGTGGACGAGGGCGACGAAGGCGCGTATCCGATTTCGCACGACGGCACGAGCGACGCGGCCGGCACCGGGGAGCGCGGCTCGGCCGATGCGGCCGCACCGGTGGACGACGCCGACCTCATGCCCGACCGCATCGGCGTGTTTCCGCGCGACGCCATGGAGGTTGCGACTTCGATTGAAGACATGGACGCCGCGAGCGTCGATGAGTTGGCTGACAGCGACGCGGATGACGGCGGCGAAGAGGGCGTCGACGACGACGAAAACGGCACCCCTGACCGGCCGTAGTTCACCTAAGAATCGGGGAAGAAATCGAGGGAGAAACCCGGCGCCGGTACCGCGCCGGACGATTCCTGCACGGCCATCCGGGGCGTGGCCGAAACCTATAATCGAATGTTCAAGCAAATCAAGCATTTAGGTGCGTCCAGGCACCTCGAGGCATCCCGGTATTACAAGATTCCAAGATGAGCCAGCCCACTTTCAGCGTCGCAGACATCCGCAAGACCTTCCTCGACTTCTTCGCATCCAAGGGGCACACGGTCGTCCCGTCGAGTTCCCTCGTGCCGGGCAACGACCCGACGCTGATGTTCACCAACTCCGGCATGGTCCAGTTCAAGGACGTGTTCCTCGGTGAAGACAAGCGCAGCTACGTGCGCGCCGCATCGGTCCAGGCCTGCCTGCG
>JAZKDL010000303.1:0-6394 GCA_040387575.1 Pseudomonadota bacterium | reverse complement strand
GGTGCTTGGACAGCATGCGGGCTGTTTCGAGCGCCTCGAGCGTGCGCCGGTCCTGCCGCGCCGCCTTCAGGCGCAATCGCAGCGCCAGCGTACGGCGCTGTGCGCCCTGCGGCAATTCCTGCAGGCGGGCCAGCGCCGCGGCGGCGTCACGATCCTCCAGAGCCCAGCGCGCCGATCGAAGCTGCACGCCTTCCCGAATGCCGGATTGCACCGCGCCGCGATCATTGCTCTCGTTCAAGGCGAGCTGCAGGTGGGCGTCGCGCGCCGCGCGGTCCTGCAACGCTTGCGCACTCTCGGCTGCGAGCAGATGCGACAGCACCCTCACCTGTTGCGCCTGAGGCAGATCGACGTTCATCGAATGCAGCGTGCGCTCCTGCACCAACGCCGCCTGAGCGGCCTTGCGAGCCCGTGAAAAGCGACCCGCCAGCAACTGGGCAATGGCATCGAGGATCGACGCGTTCAGCGCGCGTTCCTTCTGTTGCATGCGCCATTGGCGTGCCTGATGCGGCAGCGAGAACAGCGCGGCGAGTGCCCGCAGCGCGACATGCAGCAGTACGAAAGTGCCGAACAGAAGCACCAGGACGAGATTCAACGACAGGTCGACGCGCCATGGCGGCCAGAACACGGTGATGGTGCCCTGGTTGTTGCCTGCGAAGAGCGCAACGGCGGCGGCTATGCCGAAGAGCGCAAGAAGCCAGAGAGCTGCGCGCATCGGTCAGCGTCCGGCGGCGGCCGTGGCAAGTGCCGCGAGTGTTTCGTCGATACGTGCCGGCGCGGTGGCCTTCACCAGCAATTGCAGTTGCTGCAGCAGCGTGGCCGCGTTCTGAACGCGGCGCGACGCCGGGTCGAAGTATCGGTTCAGCGCGGTGGACACCGCCCCCAATTCGCTGCGGGCGGTGTCGACCTGGCGCGACAGCAGCGCGAGCCGCGCGCTCAGCAGCTTGAGCTTCAGGTTTTCGTGGAGAAAGAAGGTCTGGTCGGGCGCGAGCAGCACCGCGTCGGGCTGTTCGATGCGGCCGACGCGCAGCAACGAACGCGCCTCGCCGCGCACTGCCAGCAGGAACCGCTGCCACCAGGGCGCATCGGCGGGCACTGGCTCGGACTGCCAGCTGTTGGCGCCGCCGCCCCGTGCGACAACGGCATTCAGCGCCGGCAGATCGTCGATGCCGCGCATCAGTTCGTCGAGCTTCTGCAACGCCTCGGCACTGTCGCCGTTGGCGCCAGCGCGCAGGCGATCGGCATCGCGCTGCATGGCACGCTGCAACGGCGCCAGCCTCGGCTGGGCCGCACGCGAGATGCGCAGGTCGCCGGCCCGCAACGCGGCCAGCAGCGGTTCGATGTTGCCGGTCACCTCGGCTTGCTGCAACGCCAGCCGCACGGCCGATTCGATGTCGACCACGAGGTTTTCGTCACGCGAGCGCGACAGGCTCTGCATCAACTCTTCGAGCTGGGCGCGCTGCAGCGTGACTTCGGCCAGGCGGGTGTCGTTGAGCGCGACGCGGGCTGCGGTGTCACGCACCATCTCGCTGGCCTGGCGCGCCAAGGTGCGCGCCTCGGTCGACTGTGCAATCGCATCAGCACTCTGGCGCGCCAGTTGCTCCTGCATGCCGTTGACTCGTTGCCAGAGCACCAGCGCGAGCACCAGCGCGACCAGGGAAAACAGCGCCAGCAGACCCAGCGCGATGCGGGACAGCAGGAGGGCCGCCGCAGTCTGGGAAGTGGTCTGCAGCGTGGCCGGCACCGGCGCTCGCGGTGCGGGCTCCGGCATCGTGTGTTCAGTCGTGGAGGCAGCACTCATTGCAATGATTCTATCGACGCGACCAAGGCCGGCAGAGCCGGGGGACAGACGTGAACGACGCCAAAACCGGCGTCGCGGGCGGCTTCGGCGATGCGGGGATGCGTGGCGACGGCGATCGCGCCTTGCCAGTGCAGATCGGGCGCGGCGCGGCGCAGATTACCGATCGCCTCTGAACTGCTGAAGAGCCACAGCCACTGTCCGGCCGCGCCCTCGGTGGCCAGGCGCTCGTCGTTTTCATCGAACGATGGTGGCAGCCTGCGGTAGGCAACGACGGTGTCGACCCGACCGCCCGCAGCGGCGATTTCTCGGGCCAGCCAGTCACGGCCAGAAGGCCTGCCCTCGGCGTCGCCGCCGCGCACGACGAGCACGCGTGTCCCAGTCAGCACCTGCGGACGCACGAGCGCCCAGAGCGCCTCGGAATCGAACTGCGCGGCGTCTTCGGAAGGCATGTCGATCGCCCCGGCTCCCACACCAGCTTGACGCAGCGCACGCGCCGTACCCGGACCGGTCGCCCAGCAACGCACCGAAGCCGGCACGGCCACCACACCGTCGAAGAAGTGCACCACTGCGGCGGCGCTCACGAACATCAGCGCCCCATAGTCGCGCAGGTGGTCGCGCGCTTGCTGAAGTGCCGCCGTGTCGCTCATCGCGTTGATCCGGATCAGCGGCAACGGCACGGCCTCCAGCCCGGCAGCGCGCAGTGCATCGACCCAACGCGCCGACTCCTGCGCCGGCCGTGTGACGATCACCCGCCGCGTGGCCATCTAGTGCGCGCCGGCCTCGCGCAGCCGTTGCGCGGCCCGTTCGCCGAGCACCTGTGCGGCAGCGAAATCGTCTGCGCGATCCGTGCAGTCGACCCGTACCAACGCCGATCCGCCTTCCGGGTCGCCCCAGGCTGCGTCGACGCGCAACGTGCCATCGGGCTGCCAGCGCGCATGCGCCGCGAGCGGCATCGAACAACTGCCGCCCATCGCCCGGCTGACCGCGCGTTCGGCCGTCGCGGCCAGCCAGTCGGTTGCGTGTGCAAGCGGCGCCAGCAAATCGATCAGGTCCTGCCGGTCGGCGCGCACTTCGATGCCGAGCGCGCCCTGCCCCGCAGCGGGCAGCATGGTGTCGGGGTCGAAGGCCACGCGGATGCGGCTTTCCAGTCCGAGCCGCTTGAGGCCCGCAGCGGCCAGCACGATCGCGTCGTAATGGCCTTCGTCGAGCTTGCGGAGGCGTGTGTCTAGGTTGCCGCGCAACGGCTCGATGCGCAGGTCGGGCCGCAGTGCGCGCAGCAACACGACGCGGCGCAGGCTCGAGGTGCCGACCACCGCGCCCTGCGGCAAGGCGTCGAGCGATTCATACACAGGCGACACCAGCGCGTCGCGCGGGTCTTCGCGTTCCAGCACGCAGCCGAGCACGAAGCCGGCGGGCAACTCCATTGGCACATCCTTCAGGGAATGCACTGCGATGTCGGCACGACCTTCTTCGATGGCGAGTTCGAGTTCCTTGACGAACAGGCCCTTGCCGCCGACCTTGCTCAGAGTTCGGTCGAGGATCTGGTCGCCGCGGGTGGTCATGCCTAGCAGGCTGACCGTGTGGCCTCTTTCTTGCAGCAGCGCCTTCACATGCTCGGCTTGCCAGAGGGCCAGGCGGCTTTCGCGCGTGGCGATCACGATGTTGCTCAAGGCCGTTTTCCAGGTGTGACTAAGACCCTCGGGATGCTAGCATGTTGCGCCGCAGCAACGCTGTGCGCGTATCCCCAACGCGAGAGGAGAAACCGCGAATGACGACAGCGAAGAAGATCAAGACAACGACGCCGGCATCCAAGCGAGCCCGCAGCGAAGACCAGCCGCTCATCGACGATATCCGGCTGCTCGGCCGCATCCTCGGCGACGTGATCCGCGAGCAGGAGGGCGAAGACACCTACGCGCTGGTCGAGAAGGTGCGCACACTGTCTGTGGCGTTCCGGCGCGATGCCGACCAAGCCGCCGACCGCGCGCTCAAGACGCTGCTGAAGGGACTCAGCGCCAACGAAACGGTGCGCGTCATCCGCGCCTTCACCTACTTCAGCCATCTCGCCAATCTGGCCGAGGACCGGCATCAGATTCGCCGCCGCACAGAAGCCGACCGCGCGGGCGAAAACGCCGACGGCAGCCTGCAGACGGCGCTTGCACGCATCCGCAAGGCGGGCGTGTCGCCCGAGGCGGTGATCGAATCGCTCGCCCACAGCTACGTGTCGCCGGTGCTCACCGCGCATCCGACCGAAGTGCAGCGCAAGAGCATCCTGGACGCGGAGCGCGCCATCGCGCAGTTGCTCACGGCCCGCGACGAAATCAAGCAGCGCCAGCTGGCCTTCGCCGGCAAGAAGGACGCGCTCACGCCGATCGAGTACGCCGCCAACGAGACGCAGATGCGCACCCGCGTCACGCAGCTCTGGCAGACGCGGCTGCTGCGCTTCTCCAAGCTCACCGTGGCCGACGAGGTCGAGAACGCACTGAGCTACTACGAGGCGACCTTCCTGCGTGAAATTCCGCGCGTCTACGCCGAACTGGAAAGCGCGCTGGGCCACGGCCACATCGCACCCTTCCTGCGCATGGGGCAATGGATTGGCGGCGACCGCGACGGCAATCCGAACGTCACCGCCGACACGCTCGAGTACGCGCTGCGCCGCCAGTCCGAACTGGTTCTCCGCCATTACCTGACCGAGGTGCATTACCTGGGCGGTGAACTGTCGCTGTCGGCCACGCTGGTCGACGTGTCGGTCGAGATGCAGGCGCTGGCCGAGCGCTCGCCCGACCAGAACGAGCATCGCCACGACGAGCCCTACCGCCGCGCGCTGACCGGCGTCTATTCGCGGCTGGCCGCGACGCTGCGCGAGCTGACCGGCGGCGAGGCCGCGCGCCATGCGGTCGCACCGCAGAACCCGTATGCCAAGGCCGAGGACTTCCTGGCCGACCTGCGCACCGTCGAGGAGTCGCTGATCGACAAGCACGGCGCGGCATTGGTCGCCAACCGGCTCGGGCCGCTGATCCGCGCCGTCGAGGTATTCGGCTTCCATCTGGCCACGGTCGACCTGCGCCAGAGCTCCGACAAGCACGAGGCCGTGGTGGCCGACCTGCTGGCGCAGGCGCGCATCGAGTCCGACTACGCCGCGCTCGCGGAAGGCGCCAAGCAGACGCTGCTGCTGCGCCTGCTCGACGACGCCCGCCCGCTGCGCATTCCCGATGCCGAATACACCGCGCTGACCCAGAGCGAGCTCGCGATCTTCGCGGCTGCGCGCCGCGCCCGCTCGCGCTACGGCGCGGCGGCAATTCGCCACTACATCATCAGCCACACCGAGACGGTGAGCGACCTGCTGGAGGCGCTGCTGCTGCAGAAGGAAGTCGGCCTGCTGCGCGGCACGCTGGCCGAAACGGGCGCCGGGGCGGCCACGAACGACCTGATCGTGGTGCCGCTGTTCGAGACCATCGAGGACCTGCGCAACGCGGCGCCGATCATGCGCGAGTTCTATTCGCTGCCCGGCATCCAGGCGCTGATCCAGCGCTCGGGTTCGCTGCAGGACGTGATGCTCGGCTACAGCGACAGCAACAAGGACGGCGGCATCTTCACCAGCAACTGGGAGCTGTACCGCACGGGGACCGCGCTGGTCGCGCTGTTCGACGAGCTGAACGCGCAATCCTCCGCGTCACCGATCAGGCTGCGGATGTTCCACGGCCGTGGCGGCACGGTCGGTCGCGGCGGCGGCCCGAGCTACCAGGCGATCCTGGCGCAGCCGCCCGGCACGGTGCGCGGGCAGATCCGCCTGACCGAACAGGGCGAAGTGATCGGCTCGAAGTACGCCAACCGTGAGATCGGCCGGCGCAATCTCGAGACGCTGGTCGCCGCCACGCTCGAGGCCACGCTGCTGCCCAGCGGCAAGGCGGCGCCGACGAGCTTCCTGTCGACCGCGGAGGATTTGTCCGTGGCGAGCATGGCGGCCTACCGCAAGCTGGTCTACGAGACACCAGGCTTCGGCGAGTACTTCTTCAGCGCCACGCCGATCCGCGAGATCGCCGAACTCAACATCGGATCGCGCCCTGCATCCCGCAATCCGAGCCACAAGATCGAGGACCTGCGTGCCGTGCCGTGGAGCTTCAGCTGGGGCCAGTGTCGGCTCACGCTGCCGGGCTGGTACGGCTTCGGCTCGGCGATCGAGCAGTTCGTCGCGGGCGGCGCCAACGCGGCCGCGCGCAAGGAGCGTATGGCGCTGTTGCAGCGCATGTACCAGCAATGGCCGTTCTTCCGCACGCTGCTGTCGAACATGGACATGGTGCTGGCCAAGAGCGATCTGGCGCTGGCATCGCGCTATTCGGAGCTGGTCGGCGACCGCAAGCTGCGCCAGAAGGTGTTCGGCATGATCGACAGCGAGTGGCATCGCACGTCGGATGCGCTGACCGCGATCACCGGTGCCAAGCAGCGGCTGGAAGGCAACGCCGAACTGCAGCGCTCGGTGCGGCATCGCTTTCCGTACATCGACCCGCTGCACCACCTGCAGGTCGAGCTGATGCGCCGCTACCGTGCGGGCGAAGGCGGCGAAAGGCTGCAGCGCGGCATCCACATCTCGATCAACGG
>JAZKDL010000302.1:0-3804 GCA_040387575.1 Pseudomonadota bacterium | reverse complement strand
TGCCTGGCGCTGATCCTGGTCGTGCTGTTCCTCATGCTGCGGCTCGCGCCGGGCGACGCGGTCGACGCGCTGCTGTCCCAGACCGGCAGCGGCGACGGCACGATCGAGGCGATGCTGCGGGCGCACTACGGGCTGGCCGGTTCGACCTCCGTGCAACTGCTGGACTACCTGACCCGGCTCGTGCGGCTGGACCTGGGTATGTCCGTGCAGTACGCGCAGCCGGTTCTCGACGTGATCCTGTCGCGGCTGCCGGTGACGATACTGCTCATGACGTCGTCGCTGCTGCTGGCGTTCCTGGTCGGCTCGACCGTGGGCATCGTGGCGGCGCGCCGCGCCGGGCGCTGGCCCGACACGCTGATCTCCACGCTGGGCCTGGTGTTCTATGCGACGCCTTCCTTCTGGTTCGGCCTCATGGGCATCCTGCTGTTCTCGGTCAAGTTCTCGCTGCTGCCTTCGGGCGGCCTCACCGACCTGGCCGCCGGCCACACCGGCTGGCGCCTGGCACTCGACATCGCGGCCCACATGGTGTTGCCGGTGCTCACGCTCGCGCTGATCTACCTGGCCGTGTACCTGCGCGTGATGCGGGCCTCGATGCTGGAAGTGCTCACGCTCGACTTCGTGCGGACGGCGCGGGCAAAAGGTGCGGCGGAGGGGCGCGTGCTCGTGCGCCACGTGCTGCGCAACGCGCTGCTGCCGCTCGTGACCATCCTGGGCCTGCAGGCCGGCAGCATGCTCGGCGGTGCCGTCGTCGTCGAAAGCGTGTTCTCGCTGCCCGGCCTCGGACGGCTCGCACTCGACGCCGTCACCGGGCGCGACCTCAACATGCTGCTGGGCATCGTGCTCATGTCGTCGGTGCTGGTCATCGCCATCAACTTCCTTGTCGACCTGGTCTATGCGCGACTCGACCCGCGCATCGATGCCATCGGCTGACGGCCATCCATGAACAACGTGTTGTCGAAACTTCTTCGCTCGCCCATCACCGCGACCGGCATCGTCCTGTTGCTGGCCGTGATGGCGATGGCGGCTGTGGCCGGCTGGCTCTATCCGGGCGATCCGCTCGAACTCGTGGGCGGGCCGCTGATGGAGCCCTTCACCGATCCGGAACTCTGGCTCGGCACCGACTCGCAGGGCCGCAGCATCGGCGCGCAACTGTTCCATGGCGCGCGCACGTCGCTGCTCATCGGCTTTGCGGCAACCGGCATCGCGGTGGTCGTGGGCATTGCCATCGGCGCGATCGCGGGCTATTACGGCGGCTGGGTGGACACGCTGCTCATGCGGCTGACCGAGGCCTTCCAGACCGTGCCGAACTTCATCCTGCTGCTGGTCCTGGTCGTGATCTTCGGCTCGCGCATCGAGACACTCGCCTTCGTGATCGGCGCCGTGTCGTGGACCGCTCCCGCGCGCCTCACGCGCGCAGAGTTCCTGACCCTGCGCAACCGCGAGTTCGTGCAGGCCTGCCGGGGCCTCGGCATGTCGGACATGCGGATCATCTTTTCCGAGGTGCTGCCGAACGCGCTGCCGCCGATCATCATCTACACGAGCGTGGTGATGGCACTGTCGATCCTGCTGGAGAGTTCTCTCGCGTTTCTCGGCCTGTCGGACCCGAACGTGGCGTCGTGGGGCAACCTCATCAGCGACGGCCGCAAGGTTCTGCGCACCGCCTGGTACGTCGCCGTGCTGCCGGGCTTCTTCATCCTGGTGACGGTCCTGTCGGTCTCGTTGATCGGCCAGGGCGTCAACGACACGCTGAACCCGAGGCTCAACAAATCATGAGCGAGATCCTTTCCGCCGCGGCGCCTGCCGCCCCGGACGCGGCACCTCTGCTGAGCATCCGCGACCTGTCGGTGCAGCTGCCCGGCGGTGCCGACCGGCCGTTCGCGGTACAGGGGCTGTCGCTGGACGTGATGCGCGACGAGATCCTCTGCGTGGTGGGCGAGAGCGGCTCCGGCAAGTCGGTCACGGCATCGACCATCCTGCGGCTGCTGCCACCCGCGCTGCAGGTGACGCAGGGGCAGGTGAGCTTCGACGGGCTCGACCTGATGGCCCTGCAGCCGCACGAACTGCGCCGCATCCGTGGCGCGCGCATCGGCATGATCTTCCAGGACCCGATGACGGCGCTCAACCCGCTGCACCGCATCGGCGACCAGATCGGCGAGACCTTCCGCCTGCACACCACGTTGCCGCGCGAAGCGATCCGGGCCAAGACGCTCGATCTGCTCGAACGCATGCGCCTGCCCGACCCGGCACGCGCCGCGCAGGCCTATCCGCATGAGCTTTCCGGCGGCCAGCGCCAGCGCGCCATGATCGCCATGGCGCTTGCACTCGAGCCGGACCTGCTGATCGCCGACGAGCCGACGACGGCGCTCGACGTGACGACCCAGTCGCAGATTCTTGCGTTGATCCGTGAGCTGCAACAGCGCAACCGGATGGGCGTGATGTTCATCACGCACGACTTTGGCGTGGTGGCCGAGATCGGCACACGCATCGCGGTCATGCGTCATGGCCGGCTGGTCGAACAAGGGCCTGCGCGCGAGGTCCTGTCGCGCCCGCGCGAGGCCTACACGCGCGCGCTGATCGCGGCCGTGCCCTCGTTGGTGCCGCCTGCTGCCAAGCCGGTGGCGCATCCGCGACCGGCGTTGATCATCCGCAATGTGAGCAAGACCTACCGGCGCGGCGGCCGGGTCACCGCCGCGCTGCAGGACGTGTCGCTCACGCTCACCCGCGGCACGACCCTGGGCATCGTGGGCGAGAGCGGCTCGGGCAAGTCGACGCTGGCACGCTGCATCGTCCGGCTGCTCGAGGCGGACAGCGGCAGCATCGAGTTCGAGGGCGAAAACCTGCTGGCGCTGACGAAGGCCGCGTGGCGCGCCAAGGTCGCGCGCATCCAGATGGTCTTCCAGGATCCCTACACCTCGCTCAACCCGCGTCGACGGGTCGGCGATCTCGTGACGCAGGGCGCCATCCTTCATGGCCTGCCGCGCGCGCAGGCCTATGCGCGGGCGAGGGAGTTGTTCTCGCTCGTCGGGCTCGACCCCGAGGCGATCGAGCGCTATCCGCACGAGTTCTCGGGCGGCCAGCGCCAGCGCATCGGGCTGGCGCGGGCGCTGGCACTCGACCCGTACATCCTGGTGGCCGACGAGCCGGTGTCTGCGCTGGACGTGTCGGTGCAGGCGCAAGTGCTGGAGCTGCTCGCCAGCCTGCGTGACCGGTTGGGCCTGTCGGTGGTCTTCATCACGCACGATCTGCGTGTCGCGGCGCAGGTGTGCGACCGCGTGGCCATCATGCAGGGCGGGCGATTGGTGGAGGAGGGCGCCGCCGCCGACGTGCTGTCTTCGCCGAAGGCCGACTACTCGAAGGCCTTGCTCGCGGCCGTGCCTGGCCGCAACTGGCAGTCCGGGCTGGCCTGAACGCGAACCGGCAGCGCGCCGGCCCGCGTCAGCAGCAGGCGCGCGAGAAGTGGAGCTTCGTGGCGTGCACCGCGGCTTCGAGGTTCCGGAAGTCGGGCCGCATCGCCTGGAAGCGGGCCATGCGTTCCGGCAGGCCGGCATAGAGGCGGTTGACGATCTCCTGCGCCTCGGCATGCAGCGCGGCTTCGTCGACCTGGGTGAAGCGGCCATGGTCGAGCACGAGTTCTCCGCCGACGATCACCGACTCGACCGAGCCGCCCAGCTCGCTGTGCACGATCTGACCCGCAAGCTGCTCCCAGGGCGCCAGGAAGAGGCTGCGCGTGTGCAGCAGCGTGAAGTCCGCATGGCAGCCGGGCGCGATGCGGCCGATCGGCTCGCGCAGTGCCGCGGCGCCGCC
>JAZKDL010000301.1:0-8109 GCA_040387575.1 Pseudomonadota bacterium | reverse complement strand
GCGCTGCAGGAAGACCTGCGGCTCGACCGCCACTGGCGCAACGCGCGCACGCTGGCGTCGCACAACCCGACGATCTACAAGGCGCGCGTGGTCGGCGACCACGCGTTGAACGGCAAGGAGCCGACGTTCTACTGGTCGGTGGGAACGACCGAAGGCTGACCGCGCCCCATCACCGGATCACCAGATCGCTCGATGCCGGCCGCCCCGGGGAAAGCGGCGCCTTCGCGTCAGCGGGCCTTCACGAAATCGCAGCCGCCTTCCGCCAGCGGGCGCCAGATCTGCTCACCGGGAATCTCCGCCCCGATGATCTGGTTGTCGTACTTGCTCTTTGATTCGGCCGGCGCCTTGACCTTCGCGAGATAGGTCGGCCGCAGCACGACGCCGTCCTCGCGGATGGGCACGTTCTTCATCTGGAAGTCGTTGACCGGGGTGGCCTTCATGCGCGCAACGACCGCGGGGCCTTCGTCCGACCCGGTGGCCTGCACCGCCTTCAGGTAGTGCGTCACGGCGCTGTATGCAGTGGCCTGCGTCAGCGTCGGCACGCCACCCTTGTGGCGTTCCATGAAGCGCTTCGAGAAGGCGCGGTTCTCGTCGTTGCGGTCCCAGTACTGCGGCGTCGTGAACTGCATTCCCTGCGCCAGGTCCAGGCCGATCGCCGCCACAGAGTTCGCCGTCATCGACGGCACCGCCAGCACCTGGCCGCCCTTGGCCAGGCGGAAGTCGCCGGCCGCCTTCAGCGTGTTCACGGTGTCCGATGTGAAGTTCAACACCATCACGACCTGCGCCTTGCTGGCCTGCGCCTGCAGCACATAGGACGAGAAGTCGGTGGCGCCCAGCGGATGCTTGACCGAGCCGACCACCTTGCCGCCGAGCGCCTCGACGAACCTCGCGGCCTCGGCCTGCATCGTGGTGCCCACGGTGTAGTCGACGGTGATGAAGAAGAAGGTCTTCAACCCCTGGCCGATGAGCGCCTGCACCGTGCCCTTGGGCAGCATGTAGGTGTCGAAGGCGAAGTTGATGTTCATCGGCGAGCAGGCCTTGCCGGTGAGGTCCGAGCTGCCGGTTCCGGCGAGCAGGTAGGGCTTCTGGTACTGCTTCATCAGGCCGTTGACGCTCAACGCGATCGACGACGCCGAGGTCGTGACGATCGTGTCGACCTTGTCCTGTTCGATCCAGCGGCGCGCGATGCCGGTGCCGATGTCGGGCTTGTTCTGGTCGTCCGCCACCAGCAGTTCGATCGGCTTGCCGTTGACCTGGCCGCCGAAGTCTTCGACCGCCATGCGGGCGCCCAGCGCAAAGCCGGGTCCGCCGTCCGCGGAGTAGGCACCGCTCATGTCGGCCAGCACGCCGATGCGCACCGCGTTGTCCGATATCTGCGCGTGCGCGGGCGTGATGCCGAGGGACAAGGCGGCCAGAGTGGCGAAAGTGGCCGGGGCGATCCGGGAACTCAGAGGTCTGCTTTTCATGGTTGTCTCCATGGGTTGTTGACGGGATGACGCGCGCTTCTTTTGCTTTTTTTGCTTTTTTTGCTTTTTTTGCTTCTGCTGTTTCTTGTTCGGCTTCGATGGAAAGGCCCGGCCTCGCCGGCCGCACTCCCTCACGTCTCTCGAGGCGCGGCCTTGTAGCGCTGGCGCAGTTCGCGCTTCAGCACCTTCCCCGCCGCGGTGCGCGGCAAGGCGTCCACGACGACGATCTCGGCCGGCACCTTGAACTTCGCCAGCCGCGCCGCGCAATGGGCGATGAGTTGCTGCGCATCGATCTCGGCGCCCGCGCGCGGCGCCACGATCGCCAGGCCGGTCTCGCCCCAGCGCGCATGCGGCACGCCGATGACGGCGGCCTCGCCCACCTGCGCGAACTGGTAGAGCACGTTCTCCACCTCCGCCGGATAGACGTTCTCGCCGCCGGAGATGTACATGTCCTTCACCCGGTCGACGATGTAGAAGAATCCCTCGTCGTCCATCCGCGCGGCGTCGCCGGTCCTGAACCAGCCGTCGACGAAGGCGCCGCCGGAGCCCGGCGGGTTCTTCCAGTAGCCGGGCGCGATGTTCGGGCCGCGCAGCCACAGCTCGCCGACCTCGCCGGGACTCGCGCTGCGGCCGTCATCCGCGACGACACGCACATCGGTGTAGGGCAGCGGCCGGCCGATCGATCCCGGCTTTCTCAGGATGTCCGCGGTGTCCAGCGACAGCGCGCCGGGGCACGACTCGGTCATGCCGAAGCCCTGCGCCATCGGCACCCCACGGCCGGTCCACGCCTCGATCGTGACCATCGCGATCGGCGAGCCACCCACGCCGACGAACTGCAGCCGGCGCAGGTCCGTCTCCGCGAAGCGCGGATGCGCGGCCATGAATTGGTACTGCGCCGGCACGCCAGTCAGGTGCGTGATGCCAAGCGCCGCGTCGCCGATGGCCCGCAGCGCTTCGCCGGGCTCGAAGCTGCGGTGCAGCACGATCGTGCCGCCGGCATGCAGGATCGGGTTCGCGTGGCTGTTGAGTCCGCCGATGTGGAACAGCGGGAGGATCACCAGCTGCACCGCGTCGGACGAGATGTGGCACGCGAAGGTCACGTTCACCGTGTTCCACCACACCATGCCGTGCGTGATGAGCGCGCCCTTGGGATGGCCGGTCGTGCCCGAGGTGTACATCAGCAGGCACAGGTCGTCGTGCGTCACATCGGCCCAGGCAGGCGGCGCCTCGGCGGCGGCCAGCGCGCGCTCGTAGCTGCTGTTCGGATCGCCCGCATCGATCGCCAGCAGGCTGCGCAGGCCGGCGACTTGCTCCAGCCGCGTGGCCGCGTCCTGGAACGCCACGTCGTGCAGCAGCAGGAGCGGCGTGCAGTCGCGCACGATGTACTCGAGCTCCGGCACGCTCAGCCGCCAGTTCAGCAGCACCGCCACCGCGCCGATGCGGCTGCAGGCGTACTGCAGCTCGAAGAACTCCGCGCCGTTGTAGGCCAGGATGGCCACGCGGTCGCCCCGGGCGACGCCCGCGTCCTGCAGATGGCGCGCGAGCCGGTCGGCACGCCGGTCCAGCTGCGCATAGGTCAGCGCCCGCCCGCTGCTCAGGTTACGGATCGCCACCCGATCGGGTCGGCCGGCAGCGTGATGGCGAACGAGGTCCTTGTATGGCGGATGCGTGCTCATGGTGATGCCCTGGTAAGCGGTCGTGACGATGGGGATGTCGATGTCGTTCAACGCGATCAGGCCGCTGCGGCGGGCGCCGGCACCGGTGGCCTGGACCACTCGGACAGGCCGGACAGGCCGCGGCCTTCCGCCACCAGCCGGCGCAACAGCGGAGACGGCTTCAGCCAGGCCGCACCGGTCCAGTCGCCCAGCGCCGTGACGCGCTCCAATGCCTGCGCCAGGCCGACGTCGTTCTCGATCCAGTACATCGGGCCGCCGCGATGGCTCGGAAAGCCGTAGCCGTTCAGGTAGACCACGTCGATGTCGCCGGCGCGGTACGCCATGCCTTCGGCCAGGATGTCGAAGCCGACGTTCGCCAACGCCAGCAGGCAGCGCTGGACGATGTCTTCGTCGGTGAACTGGCGCCGGGCGATGCCGAACTCGCGCGCCACGTCGTCGATCACCTGCTGCGCCACCGGCGACGGCTGGGGCGTGCGGTCCTGCGGCGAATAGTCGTGGTAGCCGGCCAGCGTCTTCTGGCCGTACCGCCCCAGCGCGACCAGGCGTTCGCACACGGGAACCGAGCGCGGATCGTAGCGCTCGATACCGCGATCGCGGCGCATGCGCGGCAGGCCGTCGAAGTTGGACAGATCCATCATCTGGAACGGACCCATGGCCATGCCGAAGTCGACCAGCGCTCGATCGACCTGCTGCGGCGTCGCGCCTTCGAGAATCAGCAGGTCGGCCTGGTGGAGATAGGCATTGAGCATGCGATTGCCGATGAAGCCGTCGCAGTTGCCGGCCACCACGCCGACCTTGCCCATGCGGCGTGCCAGGTCCATCGCAGCCGCCAGCGTCTCGGGCGAGGTTGCGGTGGCACCGCGCACCACCTCGACCAGCCGCATGACGTTGGCCGGCGCGAAGAAATGCATCCCCACGACCTGGCCCGCGCGGGAGGTCGCCGACGCGATCTCGTCGACCGACAGGAAGGAGGTGTTGGTCGCCAGGATGGCGTCCGGACGCACGACCTGGTCGAGCTCCGCGAAGACCGCCTTCTTGACCGACATGAGCTCGAACACGGCTTCGACGATGAGGTCGGCATCGGCCAGATCGGCGTACGACTGGCTCGTGCGAATCAGCGCCAGCCGCTGCGCGGCCTGCTCCGTGCCGAGCCGCCCGCGCTTGACACTGGCCGCATAGTTGCCGCGGATGGCGGCCAGCCCGCGGTCGAGTGCGGCCGCGTCGCTGTCGACCAGCGTCACCGGAATGCCGGCGCCGGCAAGGTTCATCGCGATGCCGACACCCATCGTGCCGGCACCGACCACGCCGCCCGCACGCACGGGCCGCGGCCTGACCTGTGCGGGCAGGTCGGGTATCGATGCGGCCTGCCGCTCGGCGAAGAACACGTGCTGCAGCGCCCGGGACTGCGGATGCCGCATGCAGCGCATGAAGCAGTCGGCCTCGACCGCCAGGCCCTGGTCGATCGGCAGCCGGGCGGCGGCTTCCACGCAGTCGACGATGCGCTCGGGTGCGTGCTGGCCACGGCGGGTGCGGGCGATGCGCTCGCGCGCGGCGGCGAAGACCGCATCGGCGGCGGTTGCCGGGTCGACCGCGCGGCGGTCCAGCCGGCGCAGGCCCAGCGGCGCCTTCTCGCGGGCCAGCGTCACGGCGGCATCGACCAGGTCGGTGTTGGTGTCGGTGTCGGCGATGCGGTCGATCAAGCCCATCTCCAGGGCCGCCGCAGCGGGCACCTGGTCGCCCGAGAGGATCAGCTCCAGCGCCGCCGCGGCGCCGATGAGGCGCGGCAGCCGCTGCGTGCCGCCCCAACCCGGCAGCAGGCCGATCTTGACTTCCGGCAGGCCGACACGCGCTGTCGGCGTCGCCACGCGGTAGTCACCCGCCAGCGTGATCTCGAAGCCGCCGCCGAGCGCCGTACCGTGGATCGCAGACACGATCGGCTTGGGAAAGCGCTGCAGCGCCGCCATGGCATCGGGCGTGTCGGTGGCCGGTGCACCGGCGTCGACCTGGCCGAACTCCTTGATGTCCGCGCCGGCAATGAAGGTGCGCCCTTCGCAGGCGATCACCACCGCGTGGATGTCCGCATCGGCCTCGGCGTCGGCAAGCCCATCGACGATGGCCCGCTTCACCGCGCGGTTGATTGCGTTGACCGGCGGATTGTTGATCCACAGCACGCCGACATCGCCGCGCTTCTCGAGTCTGCCCACCATCGCTGTCTCCTTGGTTCTCGTTTTCAAGCCAGCCTGAACAACGGGACCGGCGCGCGGCCCGGTTCCGGCGCGCAGGTGACCTGCACGCGCAGCCCGATCGCCATGGCGTCGGCAGTGACGCCGACGATGTTCGTGAGCAGCGTCGGACCTTCGTCGAGCGTGACGAAGGCGGGCACGTGATGCGGCGTACCTGCCGCCGCGGTCGGGGCTGCCGGATGGGCCGTCCACGAATAGACGACACCGCGGCCCGAGGCTTCCTGCGCCTCGATGTCGGTGGACAGGCAATGCGGGCACACGCCGCGCGGGTACCAATGCGCGCGCGTGCACTGGCGGCAGCGCGGCAACAGGAAGCGGCCTTGCGCAGCGGCTTCCCAGTACGGCTGGAGTTCGGGGCTGTTGTCGATGAAGGGGTTGGTGCTCATGGCGTCTCGCTTCTCACTGGCGTTCGAGGATCAAGGTGGCGCTGCCGTGGCGGCTGCCCAGCATGCCGCCGGTGCCGTGGGCCAGCGCCAGCGTGCAGCCGGGCACCTGCACGGCCGGATGCGCCTCGCCGCGCAACTGGCGCACGGCCTCGATCACCTTGGTGATGCCGCCCCGGTTGGCTGGATGGTTGTTGCACAGGCCGCCGCCGTCGGTGTTGAAGGGCAGCCGGCCGACGCCGGAGATCAGGTTGCCGTCCGCCACGAAGCGCCCGCCCTGGCCCTTGGCGCAGAAGCCGAGGTCCTCGAGCGCCATCACCACGCTGATCGTGAAGCTGTCGTAGATCGACGCGTACTGCACGTCGGACGGCCGGATGCCCGCTTCGGCGAAGGCCTCCGCACCGGAGCGGACGGCTGCCGACGAGGTCACGTCGACATCGCCGGCGCGCAGCCCCTTGACCGATTCGCCGGCGCCGATCACGTCGATCACCGGCCGCTCGAGCGCGCGCGCGATCTCCGGCCGGGCCACGATGACGGCGCCGCCACCGTCGGAGATCACGCAGCAGTCGAGCCGGCGCAAAGGCGTCGCGATCAAGGGCGACGCGAGCACTTCCTCCACCGTGACCGGCTTGCGCAGCATCGCGTGCGGGTTGTGCTGCGCATGCTGCGACGCCGCGACCTTGACCCATGCGAGCTGCTCGCTGGTGGTGCCGTATTCATGCATGTGCCGCTGCGCGCACAAAGCATAGAAGTCGACCAGGCGGATGTTCAGCGCCGCTTCCCACTGTGCGTCGGGCCAGGTCGGGTTGGGCGGTGGCATGGCGTTCATGCCTTCGCTGCGCGGACGGCCGGCCAGCGTGACCAACGCCACGTTGCACTTGCCGGCCGCAATCGCCTGCGCCGCATGCGCGATGTGCACCAGCGGCGCCGAGCCGCCGGTGTCGCTCGAATCCACGTGCCGCACGTGCAGGTCGAGGTGGTCCACCATCGACAACGGGCCGAGGCCGGGCGCGTCGCCGGCGCAGAAGTAGCCGTCGATGTCGTCCTTGCTCAGGCCCGCATCGGCCAGCGCCCCGGCAGCGCATTCGCTGTGGAGCTGGGCCACCGACTTGTCGGGCGCCTTGCGTGTCGGATGTTCGTAAACACCCACGATGGAAGCTTTGTTCTTGATGGTCATTGGAGGCCTGTGCCGCTGTGTCCGGGTCATCCCGTTGATCGATGGAACGACATGCGTTCCCGTCTCCGGCATCGATCATAAAAACATGGGTGCACAATGCAAGTGTTAACCGGTCGGCAAGTTAAGTGCTTTCCCTCATGGAATCACGGCCTGCATTGCTCTATTTGAAGCAGGCACCGATGCTCAACGGAGGTTACGTGCGCACTATAAGATTCATAATGCAAGTGAAATCGAATGACGACAGCCAGGATCGACACGTGACGCCCTCCTCCCCGATGCCACCGCACGACCCCGCCACGGTGCGCGCCGTCATGGTGGCGGGTCGGCAGGTGGCCAACGTGCTGTGCGATCGCTGGTCGCTGCTGATCCTGCTGTCGGCGCATGCCGGAGCCACCCGTTTCTCGGAGTTCCGCGAACGCTGGGGCATGTCGAGCCGGATGCTCGGCGCGCGGCTGGCGGCGCTCGAGGAGCAGGAGGTGATGGTCCGCCTGGCCTATTCGCGCCGACCGTTGCGCCACAGCTACCACCTCACGCACATGGGGCTTGCGCTGTTCGACGTGTTCGCCGCGATGCTGCAGTGGGAGCAGCGCACCGCGCCGGCGGGCGCACGCATCGGGCTCGGCATCAGCCACCAGCCCTGCGGCAATCCGTCGGTGCACCCGTCGTCGTGCTGCGCGGCGTGCAGTGCCGAGGTGTCGGCCACCAACGTCGAGATCCTGGTGAAGCCCGAAGTCGCGCACGACCTGCCCGCATGGTCGACCTCGTATCGCCGGTCCGCACCGCGCTCGGAGGGCGACGACACCAGCGTCGCCGTGCCGCTGCCGCGCACCCTGGCGATCTACGGCGACAAGTGGAGCAACGAAATCATCATGTGCGCGTACAACCGCGTGTCGACTTTCGGCGACATGCAAGCGTTCACCGGCATGTCGAGCAACATCCTGGCGGACCGCCTGTCGCGCCTCGTCGCCGGCGGCATCCTGCGGCAGGAGCCGGCAGCGCTGGACGGCCAGCGGCAGGTCTACCGGCTGTCGGCGGATGGCAGGGCGCTGTTCCCGGTCGTGCTGACGATGTGGGACTGGGCGGACAAGTGGCTGAAGGACCGCCAGCGCGCGCCGCTTCAGCTGCGGCACAGGGACTGCGGCGAGCCGGTGAGGCTCACCCTGA
>JAZKDL010000300.1:0-2684 GCA_040387575.1 Pseudomonadota bacterium | reverse complement strand
CCCGTCGCATTGCGCCCCGCCGCACCGCCGCCGCCCGCCGAACCCGAACGCCGCAGCTGGCTCGACAAGCTCAAGACCGGCCTGCGCAAGACCGGCACCGGCATCCAGGCGGTCTTCGTCAACGCGCAGATCGACGACGCGCTCTACGAAGAGCTCGAAGCCGCGCTGCTGATGGCCGACACCGGCGTGAAGGCGACCGAGTTCCTGCTCGAGGACCTGCGCCGCCGCGTCAAGAGCCAGATGGCGACGAACGCGCAGCAGGTGCGCGTACTGCTGGCCGACGCCATCGCCGACCTGCTGAAGCCGCTCGAAAAACCGCTGGTCATCGGCGAATACACGCCGACGGTGATCATGGTCGCGGGCGTCAACGGCGCCGGCAAGACCACCTCGATCGGCAAGCTGACCAAGCATCTGGCGACCGAAGGCGCGTCGGTGCTTCTGGCCGCGGCCGACACCTTCCGCGCCGCGGCGCGCGAGCAGTTGCTGGTCTGGGCCGACCGCAACACGGTCGAAATCGTGAGCAATGAGGGCGGCGATCCGTCGGCCGTGAGCTTCGACGCGGTCAAGGCCGGCAAGGCGCGCGGCAAGGACGTGGTGCTGGTCGACACCGCCGGCCGGCTGCCGACGCAACTGCACCTGATGGAAGAGCTCAAGAAGATCAAGCGCGTCGTCGCCAAGGCCGACGCGACCGCCCCGCACGAGGTGCTGCTGGTGATCGACGGCAACACCGGCCAGAACGCGCTGGCGCAGGTCCGCGCCTTCGACGACACGCTGGGGCTGACCGGCCTGATCGTGACAAAGCTCGACGGTACGGCCAAGGGCGGCGTGCTCTGCGCGATCGCACGCGAGCGGCCGATCCCGGTCTACTTCATTGGCGTGGGCGAGAAGCTGGAGGACCTCGAAACCTTCAACGCGCGCGAGTTCGCGCAGGCGCTGCTCGGCTGAGGCGCCGGGCCGGTATCGGCCTGGATCGGCAAGCTGGAAGGCAAAGGCCGGGCCGACCTCTTTTTTCGCCCTCTTGTTTTTCAGCGCCGGTCAGGCCGTCAGCACGACCTTGCCAGCACGGCCCGGCACGGCGCTGGCGGCAGCAGCCCGCCCCGCATCGGCGATGTCGAACGCCGCTTCCACCGGCAGCCGGAGTTCGCCGGTGCCAGCGAGGCGCATCAGTTCACCGATCAATCGTCCGATCTCTTCGCGCGGCGTTGATTCCATGCGCTTGGCGCCCCAGAAGCCCCGGACGGTGGCCTGCTTGAACAGCAGGTTGGCGGCGCTCAGCTGCAGCGGTTGGCCGGACATTGCGCCGAATGAAACCAGGGTCGAGCCCTCCGCCGTCACGCCCATGATCTGGTCGGCCGCCACGCCGCCGATCGAATCGACGGCCCGCACGATCGGCGCGCCGCCGGCGATGTCCTTGACGCGTGCTTCCCAGTCCGGCTGTTCGGTCGACACGGCGTTGCCGATGCCCAGCGCGGCCAGTTCGGCGATGCCGGCATCGCGGCGAACCAGGTTCACGACGTTCACGCCGCGCGCCTGCGCCAGCATCGCGACGGTCTTGCCGACGGCGCCGTTGGCGGTGTTCTGCACCATCCACTCGCCGGCTTTCAGTTGGAGGTCTTCCAGCAGCATGGCGGCCGACAACGGCATCGCGATCAGTTGGCAGGCGATGTCGTCCGGCAACGCGTCGGGTACGGGAATCAGCTTGGCGGCGGGCGCCAGGAAATACTCGGCCCAGGCGCTGCTCGCGCCGGCCAGCATCACGCGCTGGCCCGTCTTCAATTGCGACACGCCCTCGCCCAGCGCGTCGACCACGCCGACCGCTTCGGTGCCGGGCGTCGCAGGCAGCGGCGGCTTGTAGCCGTAGACGCCGCGGACGATCGCCAGATCGTGGTTGTGGATCGGCGACATGCGCATCCGCACGCGCACTTCGCCGGCCGCCGGTACCGGTTGCGGCCGCTCCGCCAGAGCGAGCACGTCAGAAGGATTGCCAAAGGATTCAAGAACGACAGCGCGCATGAGAAGTGTTGAAAACGGGTTGAAAGACGCGAGACCGAGGCCATTTGCAGACAAGGATCCGCAGGACAAGCCGCCGGCCGGCGAAGCATGGCGGCCGACATGCAAAAGCTATCGGCGCGATTGAAATAAGGGGGAACCCTCAGCTTAGCACTCCCTCTAACCGAGTGCTAATATGAACGCCAACGAAGGAGTTTCCCCAATGACAAACCTGTCTGGAGCCTCTGTGAACCAGCTCGCGGTCGCCAATCCTTGGTCGATGGTGCCGCCGCTCGGCAATTTGGACGCCTACATCTCGGCAGCCAATCGGCTGCCCATGCTGACGCTCGAAGAAGAGCAGAGTTTTGCGCGCAAGCTGCGCAGTGACAACGACCTCGAAGCCGCTGGCGCGCTGGTGCTGTCGCACCTGCGGCTCGTGGTGTCGATTTCCCGCCAATACCTGGGCTACGGGCTGCCGCACGGCGACCTGATCCAGGAAGGCAACGTCGGCCTGATGAAGGCCGTGAAGCGCTTCGACCCCGATCAGGGCGTGCGGCTCGTGAGCTACGCGATGCACTGGATCAAGGCCGAAATCCACGAGTACATCCTGAAGAACTGGCGCATGGTCAAGGTGGCGACCACCAAGGCCCAGCGCAAGCTGTTCTTCAACCTGCGCTCGATGAAGCAGGGCTTCA
>JAZKDL010000299.1:0-13240 GCA_040387575.1 Pseudomonadota bacterium | reverse complement strand
CAGAACGGCAATCCGGCGTTGGCGGCGGGGCGGCCGGTGCGCATGGGTTGCGCGGTGGAGCAGCTCTACCTGTTCGACGGCACGACCGAGGCGCGGCTCTGAGCGGGTTATATTGGTTTTCCCCCACCTGATTCAGAGATAGTCCGATGAGCGTCAAGAAGGCGATTTCATCTTCCGATGTCGCTCGCCTTGCCGGCGTGTCCCGCTCGGCGGTGTCGCGCACTTTCACACCGGGCGCTTACGTGTCCGATGAAACGCGGGCCAAGGTCATGGCCGCTGCGGAGGCGCTCAGCTACCGACCCAACGCGATCGCGCGCAGCCTGAGCACGAGCCAGAGCGGCCTGATCGGCATCGTGACGAGCAGCCTGGACAACCCTTTCTATGCACGGTTGCTGAGCACGCTCGCCACGCTCCTTCAGGCACAGGGCTACGGCATCCTGCTGGTGGTCGCGGACGACGCCAACTTCGACACCCTGATCGAGAGCCTGCTGGCCTATCAGGTGAACGGCGCGATCCTCACGACCGCGCCGCTGCGCTCGACCAGCGCTTTCGAACTGCAGCGCTACGGCAAGCCGGTCGTGCTGGTCGACCGCTACCTGAACCAGGAAATGATCAGCTCGGTGTCGGGCGACAACCATGCCGGCAGCGCCGCGGTCGCCGACCTGCTGGTGCGTGGCGGGCATCAGCGCGTGGCGTTCCTGGGCGGCGACGAAGGCACGTCGAGCAGCCGCGACCGGCGCCACGGCTTCACCGACCGGCTCGCGCGGCACGGCATCGTGCTGTATGCGGAAGAGTCCGGTTTCTACAGCTACGAACTCGGCATGGTCGCGGCGCGCAAGCTGCTTGCGCTGTCGCCGAAACCCGATGCGATCTTCTGCGCCAACGACGCGATGGCCGTCGCTGCCGTCGAAGTGGCCCGGGCCGAGTTCGGGCTGCGCATACCCGAGGACATCGCGATCGTCGGTTACGACAACGCCGGCCCGGTCGGCTGGCCGACCTACCAGCTGACGACGGTCGACCAGAATCTCGAAGAGATGGCGCAGGCCGCGATCGACCTGCTGGTGCGCAAGCTGGAGTCGGGCGATGTGTCGACGGAGCACCTGTCCGTTGCGCCGACGCTGGTCGAGCGGTCGACCACGCGCGAACAACCCGCAGCGGCCGGCAAGGCAGCCTGAGCGACACGGCGCAGCCGCGCGAGGCGACGGCACCGCACGGCGCCGGGCGCCGGCTTCGCGTTAGGCCTTCAGTTCGTAATGCGACTGACGTTGCTCCACCGCCTCCCATCCGATGACCTTCTTGAAATCGGGCATGGTGGTCTGGCCGACCGGCAGGCCGTCGACGTCGCCGGTGCGGCGCTCGGACAGCACCTGCAGGTTGGCCTGCAGCGCATGCACCGTGCTCATCAGGGCGACGACCGGGTAGGTCGCGAAAGCCGCGACCGACTCGATCTGCTCGTGGCTCAACTTGGCCATCCACAGGCCCTGCATCAGCTGCAGCGACAGGCGGCGGCCCGTCACCTCGCGCAGCTTCACCAGGTCTTCGTAGCCCTTGAAGGTGCGCGAGATCGGCTGGATCAGGTCGGCGCCGGCCTCGGCGTACCGGGCTGCACGGTCCATCGCTTCGGACGGATCGATCGCGTCGGTGCGCGCGACGATCAGGAAGTCCGGGTCCTGGCGCGCGTCGACCGCGGCGCGGATCTTCGCGACCGC
Organism: Pseudomonadota bacterium; assembly: GCA_040387575.1. Taxonomy (GTDB): domain Bacteria; phylum Pseudomonadota; class Gammaproteobacteria; order Burkholderiales; family Burkholderiaceae_C; genus Variovorax. Next base: position 11,531 of record JAZKDL010000299.1, on the reverse strand, counting down.
CTCGTGCACCGGCACCAGCGGCATCGTGCTGGCCGCAGCGGGGCACCGCTTCGGACTGAACTGGTCCTCGATGGAGATCGCGACGACGCCAGTCTTTTCGAACTCGCGCACCGTGCGTGCGACGTTGATCACGTTGCCGTAGCCGGTGTCCGCGTCCGCGAAGATCGGCTTCTTCACGATGTTGGCGATGCGGTTCACCACGCCGACGTTCTCGGTCAGCGTGTAGACCTCCATGTCGGGCTGACCCAGCAGCGAGGCCGAGATGCCGAAGCCGGTGGTGAAGATGCCGTCGAAGCCGGATTGGTCTACCAGCAGCGCGGACAGCGCGTCCTGCGCGCCGGCCATCCAGAAGGTGGGGCCGGACGTGATGCGCTCGCGCATCGTCTTGCGAAGAGATGTCATGGGAATGCTCCTTGTGTCTTGGGGTTTCGAGGTCCTGGGGGGTTGGGAGGCGATCAGCGTTTGACCGGATCGATATAGCCGCCGAGCGAAACGAACTTGGTGTCCTTCAGCTCCATCAGCGCGATGCCGGTCTGGCCGCGGCGCGCGTAGCCGCCCGCGCTCACCGGCTGGAAGGAAATCTTCGGCCCGATCTTCTGGTCGAAGTTGGTCATGGCGTCGAGCGCGGCCACCACCTTGGCACGGTCCGGTTCGTTGCCCGCGCGCTTGAGTGCCTCGACCGTGACGGCTGCGGCCGAATAGCCCATCAGTGCGGTGGAAGACGGTGCCGACTTCGGGTAGAGCTTGGTGTAGCGCGCGAAGAAGTCCTTGATCGCCGGGTTGTCGCCCTCGACCGCGTCGTAATAGGACGCGACGTAGAGCTTGGCGGGGCTCTTGCCGAGCAGCTCGACGAACTTGGGGTCGTTCAGGCCGCCCGCACCGAACACCGTCGGCTTCCAGCCGAGCTTCTCGGCGCCGCGGAAGAACAGCACCGCCTCCTGGCCCAGCGCATAGACCACGACCACGTCGGGCTCGGCCTGCTTGAGCTTGTAGACCTGCGAGGTGATGTCGGTCGCGAAGCGCTCGAAGCTCTGGGCCTCGACCAGCTTCAGGCCGTGCTTCTCGAGCCGCTTCACCGCGATGTCGTAGGCCGGCTTTCCCCATCCGTCGTTCTGGTAGAGCATCGCGACCTTCTTGGCCTTCAGCGTCTCCACCGCGTAGTCGATGTAGGCGGCGGTCTCGGTCGACTGCGGCGACGGCAGCACGTACAGCAGGTCGCGCGGTGGCGTGCTCGTCAGGTCCGAGATGCTCATGGCGCCGATGGTCGGCACCTTCCGGGTGGAGCTGTATTCGTAGGCGCTGATGTTGGTCGCGTGGCCGATGTTGCCGACCATCGCGAGCACGTTGTCGCGCTCGACCAGCAGCTTGGCGTTGGCGACCGACTTCGCGGGCTTCAGCTCGTCGTCATAGGTGATCAGCTTGATCTTGCGGCCGTTCACGCCGCCCTGTTCGTTGACCATGTCGAAATAGGTACGGATGCCCTCGTCGACGGCCTTGCCCATGTAGGCGAGGGTGCCCGACATCGGCTGCGACGAGCCGAGCACGATTTCCTTGGCGAGCACGCCTTCGTCCTTGTTCTCGAAGGCGAGTGCCGGCAGGGCGGTGCCGAACAGCAGGGCTACGCTGGCAGCGAGCATGGTGCGGCGCGAGGTGGGATGGGTCATGGTGGTTGTCTCCTGTCTTTGGTCGTTGGTGGGGAAATCTGCGGTCGCGCTTGAAACTCGGCCGCTCAGCCGCCGAGATAGGCGCGGCGGATGTCTTCATTGCCGGCCAGCTCCGCGGCCGGCCCGTGCATCACGACGCGGCCGGTCTCGATGACGTAGCCTTCGTCCGAAATGTCGAGCGCGATGTCGGCGTCCTGCTCCACGATCAGCAGCGTCAGCCGCTCGCGATCGCGGATGTCGCGCAGCGTCGAGAAGATCGCGTCTTTCATGATCGGCGCCACACCCATCGAGGGCTCGTCGAGCATCAGCAGGCGCGGCTTGGCGAGCAGGCCGCGGGCGATCGCCAGCATCTGCTGCTCGCCGCCCGACAGCGTGCCGGCGCGCGAGGTGATGCGTTCCTTCAACCGCGGGAAGTAGCCGAGCACCCGGTCGATGTCGTCGCGCACGTCGGCCGCCCGGCGGGTGTAGCCGCCCAGCACCAGGTTTTCCTTGACGGTGAGCTGCGCGAACACCATGCGGCCCTGCGGCACGTGCACCACGCCGCGCGTGACCAGCTGCTCGGCCGGCACGTTGGCGATCGAGCGGCCGTCGAAGACCGCGGTACCGCCGCTCACCGCCAGCAGGCCGGAAAGCGCGCGCATCAGCGTCGTCTTGCCGGCGCCGTTGGCACCGAGCACGCAGACGATGCCGGCCGCCGGCACCTCGATCGACACACCGTGCAGCGCACGGATCTTGCCGTAGGCGGCGCTCAGGTTGTCGACGCGCAGCAGCGGTTCGCCGCGCGGGGTTTCAACGGCGTTTGCCACTCTTGCCTCCTCCGAGATAGGCCTCGACCACGGCCGGGTTTCGTTCGATCTCGCGCGGCGTGCCTTGCGCCAGGAAGGCACCGTTGTGCATCACCGTGATGGTGTCGGAGATCGACATCACGAGCGGCATGCTGTGCTCGATCAGCAGCAGCGTGGCACCCGTGGCCTGCTGCAGCCGGCGCAGCGTGTCGCCCAGTGCGTCGATTTCGCGGTTGTTCATGCCGGCGGCCGGCTCGTCGAGCAGCATCAGCACCGGTTCCAACGCCATCGCGCGTGCCAGCTCGACCAGCTTCTGCGTGCCGTAGGGCAGGTCGCGCACCAGCGAATGCGCATGCGCGCCGAGCCCGAGGCTGTCGATGATCTGCGCGCTGTGCTCGCGTTGTGCCTTCTCTTCGCGGCGCTGGCGCGGCAGTCGCAGCAGGGCTTCGGCGAGCGTCGAACGCATCGCGATCGACCGCGCGATCAGCACGTTGTCGAACACCGTGAGCTCGGCGAACAGCTCCAGGTTCTGGAATGTGCGCGCGATGCCCAGGCGCGAGATCTGGTGCGCCTTGCACTTCAGCAGGTCGTGCTCGCCGCTGGCGGTGCGCAGCCGCATCGACCCCTTCTGCGGCGTGTAGAAGCGGCTGATGCAGTTGAGCATCGTGGTCTTGCCGGCGCCGTTCGGACCGATCAGCGCGTGCACCGTGCCGGGCATCACGTCGAAGCCGACGTCCTGCACGGCGACGATGCCGCCGAAGCTCATGCGCACGTCCGACAGCGACAGCAGCGGTGTGCTCCCAGGCGCGGCCTGCGGACGCGACGTAACGGGCGCGCCGTCCACGAGCGCCCTCATCGCGTCACCTCGCCGGGCCCTTCGGCCGCATCCGCGCCAGGCAGCTTCTTGTGCTTGAACAGGCTGGCGAGCCCGTCGGGCAGGAACATCAGCGCCAGGATCATCGCCACGCCGTAGAGGGCGCGCTGGAACTGGTCGAAGCCGAAGTAGGTGAGCAGCTGCGGCGCGCCGATCACGAACACCGCGCCGAGCACCGAGCCCATGATGGAGCCGAGCCCGCCCACGATCACCATCGACACGAAACTGATCGACACCATGATGTTGAAGAGCGACGGATCGATGAAGCGCACCACCGGCGCATAGAGCGCGCCCGACAGGCCGGTGTAGAAGGCGCAGACGCCGAAGGCGATCAGCTTGAGCTTGGTGGCGTCCAGGCCAAGTGCGCGCGAGGCCGTCTCGCTGCCCTTGAGCGCAAGGAAGCCGCGGCCGAAGTGGCTCTGCGACAGGTTGCGCGCGATCCACAGCGCCGCGCCCAGCACCACCGCCACGAACAGGTGGTAGGCGCGTTCGTTCAGCGGCCAGCCGAACAGCGTCGGGCCCGGAGCGCCCATGCCGTTCTCGCCGCCCGACAGTTCGCCGCCGGACTTGGCGATCTCGACCGAAATCATCACGAAGCCCAGCGTGGCGATTGCCAGGAAGACTTCTTCCAGGCGAAGCACCGGCAGCGCCAGCAGCACGCCGACCACCGTGGCGATCGATGCCGCGATCAGCATCGACAGCACCAGCGGAATGCCGAAGTGCGTGGTGAGGATCGCGCTGCCATAGGCGCCGATGCCGAAGAACACCGCGCCGGCCATCGAGATCAGGTTGGTGTAGCCGGTCAGGATGTTGGTGCCGAAGGACGCGAGCGTGTAGATCAGCACCAGCGTGAAGATGTACAGCACGTAGCCGCCCGGCAGCAGCGGCGCGAGCACGAAGAGCAGGACGAACAGCAGCGGCGCCAGCCAGGGTCGCGAGTCGAAGATGCGGGTCATGGAATGGTCCTCAGACTTTCTTGATCTGGCGCCGTGCCAGCAGCCCGTGAGGGCGCAGGATCAGGATCGCGAGCATCACGATGAAGGGCACCGCGTCCTTCCATTCGGAAGACAGATAGGCGCCGGTGAGGTTGGAGGTCACGCCGATGATCACGCCGCCCAGCAGCGCGCCGGGCATGCTGCCGATGCCGCCGAGCACTGCCGCCGCGAAGGCGAAGTGCAGTGCGCTCTGCATCATCGAGAAGTGCACGAAGGTCAGCGGCGCGATCAGCAGGCCGGCCGCCGCCGCGATCACGTGCGACAGCGCCCAGGCCAGCGAATAGATGCGCCGGATCGGGATGCCCATGAGCCTCGCGGCCGTCGGGTTTTCCATGGTCGCCTGCATCGCGATGCCGAGCCGGGTGAAGCGGAAGAAGGCGAACAGCGCCGCTGCCAATGCGGCGCAGACGCCGACGATGCCCAGGTCGATGCCCGAGACGATCACGCCGCCGACATCGATCGGCGCGGCCGGAAACACGCTGGGCAGTTCCTGCGTGTCCTTGCCCCAGATCCATATGGCGAGGTCGCCGAAGATCAGGAACAGGCCGAGGGTGCAGATGGCCGATGACAGCAGGGCCTTGCCGATGAAGCGGCGGATGATGAAGCGCTCGATCACCATGCCGAGCGCGGCGCCGAACAGCAGCACGATCGGCACCACGGCCCACATCGGCAGCCCCAGGCGGACCAGCGTGTAGGCGGTGAAGGCCGAGAGCATCGCCGCCTCGCCGTGCGCGAAATTGAGGATGCCGGTCGCCTTGAACACCATCACGATGCCCAGGGCGATCAGCCCGTAGATGGCGCCCAGGGCGACGCCGCTCACGATCATCTGGAGCATGCGGTGCGCTCCGGGCTCAGGCCGCGGCGGGCGCCGCCGAGGCACTGCCCTGCCGTGCCAGGCGCGCCTTGAGATAGGGAATGAAGCCGCCGGCCTCCAGCGTGCCGCGCTCCACCGACGACAGCCGCTCGAACGGCAACTGCTTGCCGCTGCCGAGGTTGGTCACGGTGCTGGCATCCCAGTCGACCTGCAGCGGGTCCCAGCGCGTGGTGATCGCGCGGATGCCCGGGCAGGTGACGAGCGGAAAGCCCATGCTGATCTCGCCGCGGAAGAAGCCGGGCGAGAAGGACTCCGCGATCACGCCCGCCACGCCCAGATGCCGCATCGCGCGCATCGCCGGGTAGTGCGGATGGCCGTAGCCGAAGTTGTGGCCGCCCACCAGCAGGTCGCCCTTCTGCACGGTCTTCGCGAAGTCGGGGTCGTAGCTCGTCATGGTGACGGCGGCGAGTTCGTGGATGTCGGTGATCTTGATGTTCTTGATGCCGACGATCAGGTCGATGTCGAAGTCGTCCTCGGCAAAGATCCAGGCCGCGCGGCCGTTCAGGTTCGGCATGCTCATGCGGCGCTCCCTTCGAGTGCCGTCGCGGCGGCCCGGGCTGCAGCGGCCTCGGCCAGATAGGGCCTGGGGTCGGCGATACGGCCTTCGAGCGCCGATGCGGCGACCACGGCGGCGTTGCAGATGAAGATCTCGGAATCGGCGCTGCCCATGCGGCCGGGCGTGTTCAACGTGCCGGTCGAGACGGCGCGCTGGCCGTCGGTCATGGTGGCGATGCGGCCGTAGCAGTAGTCGCAGCTCGACGAACTGATGAAGGCGCCGGCGTCGACCAGCGTCGAGATCAGGCCCTCCTTGGCGGCCTGCGACATGATGGCCTGCGAGGTCGGCACCACATGCAGCTGGAAGCCGGGCTGGATGCGTCGGCCGCGCAGCACGTCGGCGGCAGCGCGCAGGTCTTCGAGCCGGCCGCTCGCGCAGGAGCCCAGGTAGCCGGTGTGCACTTCGAGCCCCGCATATTCGCTGAGGTCGCGCGTGTTGGCCGGGCTCGGCGGCGCCACCACGATCGGTGTCAGGTCGCTGACATCGATCGTCACTTCACGGTCGTAGGCGGCGTCCGCATCGGGGTAGACCGGATCGAGCGCGATCTTCGAGCGGCCCTTGGCGTACGCCAGCGTCTTGGCGTCGGGCGCGATCAGCATCGTGGTCGCGCCGAGGAACATGGCCTGACCGCAGATGGTCTGGCGGCCCTCGATGCTCATGGCATCGATCACCGGACCGCAGAGTTCGACCACCTTGAAGCGGCAGGACGACGGGCCGAGCACCCGCACCAGATGGTGGAACACGTCGCGCGCCATCACGCCGGGCTGCAGCGTGCCGGTGACCTCGATCTTCACCGTGCCGGGCACCGTCAGCGCCATGGTTTCGCTGACGAAGGTTTCGAGCACGCTCTTGCGTGCGCCCATCGCCAGTGTGCCGAAGGCGCCGAGCTGGCTCACGTGGCCATCGAAGTGCACGGCGAAGGCACCGGGCGTGGCGTAGCCCAGCTCGGCCGACACCTGGTGGCCGATGCCTTCGCGCTCGTGCACCGGAACGCCCTGGTCCTTGCCCCAGGCGCGAGTCACCTTGTGCAGTTCTTCTTCCTTCGGCGCGGTGGCGGGGACCATGTGGTCGATGAACAGCACGAAGCGCTCGGGCGACGGCACCTTGTCGACGCCGAACTCCTCCTTGGCTTCCTTGAAGAACACGTCGGTGTAGCCGGGGAAGTCGTAGGCGATCACGAAATCCGGGCGGGCCAGCACTTCATCGCCGGCGCGAACGCTCGGCAGCCCAGCCACGCGGGCCAGGATTTTTTCGGTCATCGTCTGGGGCATCAGGTCTCTCTTTCGTTATCCACAATGTGGCGGTCTTGATGGCCGCCATGAATGAATTACAGATGAGCACCTGATTCGCCCGAATAAGGTTAACCCTACTTTATCCACATTGTGGATTGAAGATAAAACTGTCTCAGGGCGAATAGTGGAGGATCGGCGAATGGACGAGAAAGAACCGCCACAAGGTGGCATTACCAGAACTGGCACGCAGAGCATCGAGCGGGTCGTCGGCATGCTCCGCGTGGTGGCGTCGCGCGGGCGGCGCGGCATGCGCATCGGCGAAGTGGCCGCGACCAGCGGGCTGCCGCAATCGACTTGCTTTCGCATGCTGCAGCGGCTGGAAATCGAGGGACTGGTCGACCGCGACCCGCATACGCGCAAGTACTTCCTCGGCCCGTTGCTGCACGAGCTCGGCCTGCTCGCGCGCCCGCGTTACCGGCTCAGTGAACTCTGCGACGGGCCGCTGCACCGGCTGGCCGAACTGACGCAGGACACGGTCTACCTGAGCGAGCGCAGCGGCATGGAGGCGGTCTGCACCAACCGCGCGCTCGGCGACTACCCGATCAAGGCGATGCCGCTGGACATCGGGATCCGTCGGCCGCTCGGTGTCGGCGCGGGCGGCCTGGCGATGCTGTGCGCAATGCCCGAAGACGAGGCCGAATCGATCATCGAGGCCAACGGCCACCGCTACGAGAAGTTCGCGTCCTTCACCGCCGACTTCCTGCGTGAAGCGGTGGCGCGCGGACGGGCGCAGGGCTATTCATTCCTGGACAGCGTGGTGACGCCCGGCACCGGCGCGATCGGGATGGCCTTCCCCCGCGAGAACCCGGTTGGCGCGATCAGCATCGCGGCGATCTCGGGCCGGCTCGAGCCAGCGCGCCTCGACGAGCTGGTGCGCGAACTGCGCCAGCAGGTGCGCAAGGTCGAGGCGGCCATGAGCAGTGCCGGCGGGCTCGGCGACCCGGCGGAGAGCGCGAAGGGCTGAGCCTCGAGCCTGGCCTGTGGCTCAGGCCTCGGCTCCTGTCGCCGGGGCGCATTGCCAAGGCGGCACCCGCATCGCCTCCACCAGAAAGTCCAGCAGCCTGCGCACCTTCAGCGGGAGTTGCTTGCGCGTCGGGTAGACCGCGCAGATGCTCAGCTCGGCGGCACGAAAGTCCGGCATCAGTTCCACCAGCGTGCCGGCACGAAGATCGTCCTGGACCAGGAAGTCCGGCTGCAGGATCACGCCCTGGTGGGCGAGCGCCGCGGCGCGGCAGGTGTCGCCGTTGTTCGCCTGGATGCGCGCCCGCGTGCGGACGGCCACCTCGCCATCGGGACCGGTGAAATGCCAGAGATCGCCAGACGACCAGTAGCTGTACGACACGACGTCGTGCTGCGCAAGCGCGTGTGGATGCATCGGTGTGCCATGCGCGGCCATGTAGTGCGGTGACGCGCACAGCACCATGCGCGTGCTCGCCAGCGTGCGGCTGACGAGGTTGGAATCGGTCAGCCGCCCGATGCGCACCACGAGGTCGTAGCCCTCCTCGATCAGGTCGACGACGTTTCCAACTCGCTGAGGTGGCGCGACACCGACGGCTTGGACAACGCCATCGTGTCCGCGGCACCGACCAGGCTGCCAGCTTCCACGACCGCGGCAAAGGTCCTCATCGCTTGCAAGACATCCATAGTCTCGAATCTCAAAACAATATGTGCCGAGTATCTGGCTTTATCGCCATACGGATAACCAATAGAGTGCGCTCTGCTGTCATACCCAACGCACTCGCCGAACCGCTGAACCGCCGTACGGCAATACCGTCATACCCGTCATCCCAAGGAGTCCCATGCGACTGCCCAGTCTCTTTCTCTCGCACGGCGCACCGACCTTCGCCATCGAGCCCGGCCGCGCCGGCCCGTTGCTGAAGGCCATTGGCGAGCGCGCCCGTGCACTGCCGGACGTGCGCGCCGTGCTCGTGGTGTCGCCGCATTGGCGCACGCGCGGCCTGCGTGTCGGCGCGGCCGAACGGCCCGAGACCATCCACGACTTCGGCGGTTTTCCCGCGCCGCTGTACCGTCTGCAATATCCCGCTGTCGGCGCCCCCGACGTCGCGGAAGAAGTGGCCGCGCAATTGGCGCAGGCTGGACTCGCGGCAGGCCTGGCGCGTGGCCAGGGGCTGGACCACGGCGCGTGGGTGCCCTTGCTGCACATGCTGCCGGACGCACCCTGGCCGGTGCTGCAACTGTCACTGCCGATCGAGTCCGACGCGGCCGATGCGCTGGCGCTGGGCCGCGCGCTGGCACCGCTGCGCGACCGCGGCGTGCTGATCGTGGGCTCGGGCAGCCTCACGCACAACCTCTATGAATTCCGCCAGTCCGAGACGGAAGCGCCAGAAGACTACGTGCGCGAATTCGTGCAGTGGGCGCGCCGCGCCGCCGTGGCGCATGACGATGCCGCACTGGTCGACTTCCGCGGCGCGCCGCACAGCCATCGCGCCCATCCTTCCGACGACCACTACCTGCCGCTGCTGGTAGCGGCCGGTGCCAGCCGGGGCGGCGAACCGGTGGAGGTGATCGACGGCGGCGTGACCTACGGCGTGCTGTCGATGGAAGGCTATGTCTTCGGCGAACTGCAGGCGGCGGCTGACCGGCCGGCCTTTGCGACATCGGCCACTGCGGCAACGTCGGCGACCACGGCCTGATCACTTTCCATATTCCTGCGAAGAGAAAAACATGTCCCCCGATTCCATCCTCGTCCAGCAACCGCAGGGCGCGACCAACCGGCTCGTGCTGCTGATGCACGGTGTCGGCGCCATGCCGCAATCCATGGTGGGCGCCGCGCGCTGGTTCGCCGGCCGCGACAGCGGCGCCTTCGTGGTGAGCATCGCATCGCCCGAACCGTCGGACATCTCGAACGGACTGCAATGGTTTTCCGTGCGCGGCGTGACCGAGGAGGGCCGTCAAGCCCGCGTGGACGCCGCCATGCCGGGCTTCATCGCCACGGTGCAGCACTGGCAGGAAGCGGCCGGCGTGGACACGCAGCGCACCTGGATCACCGGCTTTTCGCAGGGCGCGATCATGGCGCTCGAATCGACCAAACTGGCCACGGCGCCGGCATCGCGGATCGTCGCCATCGCCGGCCGCTTCGCGACGCTGCCGCAGCGCAGGTCCGATGTCGACATCCATCTGCTGCATGGCACGGTCGACCCGGTGATGCCGGTGGCGCTGGCACAGGCCGCGCAGACAAGGCTGTCGCAATTGGGCGCCAGCGTCACGCTGGACATCGCGCCGGGCGTCGGGCACGAACCGCATCCGGCGTTGCTCGCGAAGCTGGCCATGCATCTGCCGGCGGACTGAGCGGCCCGGTCGGCGGGCCGGCACAACATAATGCCGCGCCCCTGAACCTCTCCGACCTTCCGAACGCTCATCCGCCATGGCACGCCGCACCAAAGAAGAAGCCGAAGAGACGCGACTGAACCTGCTGGATGCGGCGGAGCTTCAGGTGGATTTGAGGCCCCGCAGGACCAGCGCCTCCGCTTCCAGGAAAGAGTGAAGCACCAGGTCCACATCGCTCCGGCAGGCCTCTTCCGGCGCCGCCGTGTCGTCGAGCGGCAGGCGCACGGTGGCGAGCACGGCCTGTGGCATGGCCGCGCGCAGTTCCGCCGCTGCGGCGCGCCACGCGTCCAGGCCGTCGACGGTCGGATAGACCAGGAACAGCGTTCCGACCAGAACCGACTTGTCCGCCATCGACGGATCCTGCGGCTGCTGCAGCGACACGCTGCGTGCGTCGACCTCGTCGCGGCGAAGCGCCTGCACGAGAAGCTCGGTCAACAGATCGTCGCGCTCCGTGCCGAAGCCGACGCACAGCACGATCGACTGCGAGGGCACGTCCAGCGAGCCTTGCCATGGCCCGAGGCGCGACTCGCGGATCTGCCGCAGATGGGCGCCCACGTTCGCTTCCGACAGCGACACCGTGGAGCGGCGGCGCCGCGTGCGCCGACCGAATTCAGCGCGCGCCAGGTTCTCGAGCAGGCGGAACACGATGGTCTTGATGCGCTCGCGCTGCCGGTCGTCGATGCGTTCGGCGCGGGAGTCCGCCGCGGCCAGCGCCAGACCCGGCAGCAGCACGTGATCGCAGTACTTCGCGAAGCCGGCACGGCGCAGATAGGCATGCGCATCCTGGATGATCGCGGCCGGATTGCCCGACAGCGCGCGTTGATAGAAGCGCTGCCCCGCATTGAGCCCCGGTGCCTCGGTCAGCAGGATCGCGAACGGCTCCATGGCGCGCACGTGCCGGCCGACGACCACGATGCACAGCGTGAGCGGCGTCGACAGCAGCAGTCCGACGGGGCCCCACATCGCGCCCCAGAAAAGCGCAGAAACGATGACCGCGAGCGGCGCCAGCCCGGTGCTGTGCCCGTAGACCTGCGGCTCGACGACATGCGCCACCAGCAGTTCGAGCGCGACGAAGAGCCCGAGGCTCCAGACCAGCAGCGACCAGCCCGGATCGACCGCCGCCGCGAAGACCGCGATCAGTGC
>JAZKDL010000298.1:0-2187 GCA_040387575.1 Pseudomonadota bacterium | reverse complement strand
CACGGTGATCGACTTGCCGCAGCCGGACTCGCCGACGATGCCCAGCGTTTCGCCGCGCTCGAGAGAAAAGCCGATGCCGCGCACGGCTTCGGCCGGCCCGCGCTGCGTCTGCAGGCCGATGTGGAGGTCGTTGACTTCGAGGAGAGGCATGTTCAGCGCGCCCGTGCGAGGCGGGGGTCGAGCAGGTCACGCAAGCCGTCACCGAGCATGTTCAGGCCCAGCACCGCCAGCGCGATCGCCATGCCGGGGAACACCGCGAGCAGCGGCGCCTGGAACATCATCGTCTGCGCTTCGCTGAGCATGCGGCCCCACGAAGGCTGCGGTGGTTGCGTGCCCATGCCCAGATACGACAGTGCGGCCTCGGCCAGGATGGCGATGGCGAAGCGGATGGTGATCTGCACGATCAGCACCGCCGAGATGTTCGGCAGCACGTGCTGCATCGTGATCGAGAAGCCGCCCTTGCCGCAGGCGCGCGCGGCAGCGATGTACTCGCGCGACCAGATCGCATTGGCCGACGCGCGCGTGATCCGCGCGAAGGTCGGGATGTTGTAGATGCCGATGGCGATGATCGCGTTCACGATGCCGGCGCCGAACACCGCGGTCAGCATGATGGCCGAAAGGATCGCGGGGAAGGCCAGCGTGAAATCGGTGAAACGCATGATCGCTTCTTCGATCCAGCCGCGCCGCGCCGCAGCCAGCAGGCCGAGGGCGGTGCCAAGCGTCAGGCCGATGCCGACCGCGATCACGCCGACCAGGATCGATGCGCGTGCGCCGACGAGCAACAGCGACGCAACGTCGCGCCCGAAGGTGTCGGTGCCCAGCCAGTGCGAGAAGCTCGGCGGCTGCAGCTTGCTCGGCATGTCCATCTCGTAGGGCGACCAGGGCGTCCAGACGAGGGATACGGCTGCCGCCAGCAAGAGCAGCAACGTGAGCACGCCACCGAAGACGAAACTGCGATGCCTGACCGCGCGGCGCCAGAAGCCCGGAACCTTGAAGACGGCAGCCGTCGGTACGGCGGTGGAGGGGAGCGCGTTGCTCATATGTCGCTGGCCTTGATGCGGGGATCGATCACCGCATACAGCACGTCGACCACGAAATTGACGATCACGACCATCGCGGCCAGCAGCATCACGCAGTTGCGCACCACGATCAGGTCGCGGTTGCTGATGGCCTGGAAGATCAGCCGGCCGAGGCCGGGGAGATAGAACACGTTCTCGACCACGATGGTGCCGGCCAGCAGCTCGGAGAACTGCATGCCCATCACCGTGATCACCGGAATCATGGCGTTGCGCAGCACGTGGGTCCAGAGCACGGCGCGTTGCGATACGCCCTTGGCACGCGCCGTACGGACGAAGTCCTCACGCATGATCTCGAGCACCGCCGAGCGCGTGATGCGCGCGAGGATCGCCGCCTGCACCACCGCGAGCGACAACGCCGGCAGCAGCAGCGCCTTGAGACCGGCGAACACGCCTTCGCCCCAGCCGTCGAAGCCGCCGGCCGAGAACCATTGCAGCTGCACCGAGAACACCAGGATCAGCAGGATCGCGAACCAGAAGTTCGGGATCGCGATGCCGACCTGCGTCAGACCCATCAGGCCGACGTCGCCCATCTTGTTGTGGCGTGCGGCGGCGGTCACGCCGACCAGCAGTGCGAGAACCGTGGTCAGCGCCATCGCCAGCATGGCGAGCGGCACGGTGAGTGCCAGCCGTTCGAGGATCAGGTCGAGAACCGGCGAACTGTAGGCGTAGCTGTCACCGAGGTTGCCTGTGAGCAGGCCGCCGATCCAGTGCCAGTAGCGTGTCCACGCGGGTTGATCGAGTCCCAGCTTGGTGGCCAGGGCCGCAACGGCGTCCGGGGACGCGTCGGGGCCCATGAGCATCTGCGCGGCATTGCCGGGCAAGATCTCCAGGACGAGGAAAACAATGATCGAAGCGCCAATCAGCGTACCGATCAGCGTCGCAAAGCGCTTGAATAAAAACAGACTCATGGGGCGGGGCGCAGCATAACGCTTTTGATGCAATGAACATGCCCGGCGTGGACGGCGAGGGCACAAATTGGTGCATTTTCCGGACGTCGAAGGGGCTTCGGTCTGTTCGACGGCATTCGCCCCGACGTCCGGCCGATAATTCGGCATGGCCCTCATGATCACCGACGAATGCATCAACTGCGATGTCTGCGAGCCCGAGT
>JAZKDL010000297.1:5592-17685 GCA_040387575.1 Pseudomonadota bacterium | reverse complement strand
AAGCTATCGGGGTCAGGACTTTCATTGCCGCCGATTGTCGGGCGGCCCCCTTAGCCCCGTCTCGCGGCGGGGCTCAGCGCCGGTTCAGAGGGATCAGCGCCTGCGGCGCAGCCAGCCGAACCAGACGCAGACCGCGACCGGAATGCCGAGCGTGACCCAGGCCAGCGCATCGCCGAAACCGCCATCGCTGAACAGCGCCGACACCAGCCCGACCGCCGTCATCGTGCCCAGCGCGATCGGCCAGCCCCAGAGGTGCCAGAACGCCGCGCGGCTCTTCGGATGTTTCGCGGCTTTTGCGAATTTCGCGGGCTTCATGCGCGCACCTTGGCGGCGGGGACCGGCTCGGACAGGCCGTGCGGGCCTGGTGCTGGTGATGCCGATGCCGAGGCAACGGAGTCGGCAGCCGCCACCGGCGCGCCCTTCGCCTTCTTGAGCCACAGGTACAAGCCGCTGCCCAGCACGACGATGGTCGCGATGTCGAGCAACGCCCAGATGATCTTCATCGGCATGCCGCCGTAGTCGCCGAAGTGCAAGGGCTGCGACACCAGCAAGCCGGTCAGGTACCACGGCAGCTGCGGGCTGGCCGTGACCTGGGAGGTCTTGGCGTCGACCAGCACCGGCTTCAGCAGCCGCGAGGTCATCGGCTCGTTGCCGCGCAGGAACACGGTGTTGTGGTGCGGGCTCGAGAACGACGTGCCGGGGAAGGCGATGAAGCTCAGCTTCATGCCCGGTGCGCGTGCCAGCGCCGCGTCGAGCGACGCCTGCAGCGGCGCGCGCTCGGCCGCCGGCACGACGGGCTGGCCCTTGTACGGCGCGAGCAAGGTGCCGAGCTGGTCGTAGCGCCAGTACTGCACGATCAGGTCGGCCCAGGTGTTGATCATGCCGGTGCCGCCGACCACGAAGGCCCAGACCAGCGTGACGACGCCCAGCAGGTTGTGCAGGTCGAGCCACTTCAGGCGTGGCCGCTTGTCGCGCCGTACGGTGCCGAAGTCGAGCTTGCGCATGAACGGCGAATACAGCACCGCACCGGTGACGATCGCGACCAGCAGCAGCAGCCCCATCAACCCGAGAAACAGCTTGCCGGGCAATCCAGCGAACAGGTCGACGTGCAGCCGGAACATCAGGTTGATGAAGCCTTCGTCGGTCGGCGGCTGGCCCACCACCTCGGCCGTGCGGGCGTCGACCGCGATCGACTTGAAGTCGTCGGTCGGGTCCGGCGTGTGCGTCAGGGTGACGAACCAGAGCGCGTCGTCGTCCTCCGGCTGCGAGACGAACTGCACCATCCGGTCCGGATAGCGCGCCTTGGCCGCATCGATGACCTGGTCGAGACTGGCGCGCGGCGTGCCGGCGGGCATCGGCTTCGACTCGATCTCGGTGCCCAGCAAATGGCCGATCTCGTGATGGAAGATCAGCGGCAGCCCGGTCAGGCACAGCAGCAGCATGAACACGGTGCAGACCAGGCTGCTCCATTTGTGGACCCAGGCCCAGGTCTTGATCTGTCGGCTGTTCATGGTGCGGAGGTTTGGGCTGCGGTGCAGGAAAGAATGGAACGCGGCGCTGCCATGGCGCCACGTCGAAAGTCAATTGAGAATGACTTTCATTTTAAAGCCGTCCGCCCGCTTTCCCTCTGCGGCTTTTTCCCGACGAAACGTGCGGCCCCGGCATCCGCTCACACGGCGAGCACCGCATCGCCGCTAGCATCGGCCTCGGCCCGGTACTTTTGCGGTTCAACCTTCATGCCTCATTGCGGACCCTTCGCTGCGACCTTGCTGCGCTGCTTCACGTTGGCCCTGGCCTGCCTGCTGGCTGCCTGCGCCGGCCTTCCGCCGCGGCAGCCCGTACCGCCGGAACGTGCGATCGCCCCGACCGAATCGACCGCGCTGGGCCGCGCAGCCGCCGGGCTGGACACCGTGCACGATGGCTTCTCGGCGCTGAGGCCGCTGGTGCAGGCCGACTTCGCGCTCGATGCGCGGCTCGAGCTGATGCGCCGCGCCGAAGTGTCGATCGACGTCCAGACCTATCTGCTCGGCAACGACAAGACCGGCCGGCTGATCCTGCGCGAACTGCGCGATGCCGCCCGCCGAGGTGTGCGCGTTCGGCTGCTGCTCGACGATTTCTATACCGCCCCGGTCGAACGCCTGCTGATCGCACTGTCGACCGAACCCAATGTCCAGGTTCGCCTGTTCAACCCGTTCGTCAATGGCCGCGAACACAGCGCCACTCGCTGGCTCGACTTCTTCGCCGACTTCAGGCGGCTCAACCACCGCATGCACAACAAGCTCTTCCTGGCCGACGGTGCGATGTCGATCGCCGGCGGGCGCAACCTCGCCGACGAGTACTTCCTGCGGGCCGAAGGCGCCAACTTCATCGATTTCGAACTGCTGATGGCCGGGCCGGTCGTGCCCGAGCTGGCCCACATCTTCGACGCCTACTGGAACAGCGACGTCGTCTACCCGCTCGGCCGGCTGGTCCAGTTGGCTGCATCGCCGGAAAGCCTGCGCGACGACTTCGAGACAGCCACCTCGGCGGACAGCACGCCGGTGCCGGACACGCCGGTCGGCACCGATCTTTTCGGCGATCCGCCGCTCGGTGAGCAGTTGCGAAGCGGCAACCTGCCGTGGATCCGCGCCGAGGCCGAGGCCATGGCCGACAGCCCCGACAAGGCGCTCGGCGGCGGCAACGCGGGCGGCGTCGACTCGAACCTGTCGCTGGCGCAGCACGTACGCGAAATCATCGGAGAGGCGCGCAGCGAGATCGCCATCGTGTCGCCCTACTTCATCCCGGGCGAGGCCGGCATGGAGCGCCTGCGCGTCGCGCGCGAACGCGGCATCCGCGTCACCGTGGCCACCAATTCGCTGGCCGACAGCGACGAGCCGCTGGTCAACATCAACTACAACCGCTACCGCGTCGCGCTGCTGCAGATCGGCGTGGAGCTGCTGGAGATGAGCACCACGCAGCTCAAGCGCAGCGGCCAGATGCGCCGGCTGCTGCGCCAGGCACGCGGACGGCTCCACGCGAAGCTCGCGCTGATCGACCGCCACTGGGTTCTGCTCGGGTCGATGAACCTGGACCCTCGTTCGGAACGGCTCAACACCGAGGTCGGCGTGAAAGTGGCCAGTTACGAATTGGCCCACGCGCTGATCTACGCTTACCAGATGGACCAGGTCGAAGGCGTCTATCGGGTGCGGCTCAAGCCGGACGGCCGCACGGTCGAATGGATCGGCACGGGCGATGTCGAAAACGCGGTGCTGGACGACGAACCCGATTCCAGTCTCCTGACGCGGCTTCAGCTGCTTCTTTTCTCGTGGTTCGTACCCACCGACCAACTGTGACCGCAACTGCGCTTTTCCTGATCGACCCATAAATGTCACTGAATGCAAACTTTTGTGCCGAATTGACACACGCGGCGCTCATCGACACGATGATGTGGAATTGCTGACATCTGCAAGGTCCTCATGGTTCGGACTTACATCCTCTTGATGTACATCGCGGCCCTGCTCGGGCTGCCCCTGTATGCCGGCGCACAGGTTGCGCCGGTGGAACGGCTGCGCATCGTCGGCGGCCTGGCTGCGATCAACCAGTACACGCGCCACGAGGAGCAGTTCTGGACCAAGGAACTCTCCCGCCTGAGTGGCGGGCGCTACACGGCGAGCATCGTCCCCTTCGACCGCGCCGGCGTGCCGGGCCAGGAAATGCTGAATCTCCTGAAGCTCGGTGTCGTGCCCTTCGGCACGGCACTGCTGAGCCAGGTGTCCACCCAATATCCCGAACTCGGTACGCCCGACATGGCCGGCCTGAGCCCGGACATGCCCACGCTGCGCCGCGTGGTGGCCTCGTTCCGGCCGTATCTCGAGAAGACGCTGCGCGAGCGCCATGGTGTCGAACTGCTTGCGATCTACGTGTACCCGGCGCAGGTGCTGTTCTGCCAGAAGCCGCTGACGCGGCTGACCGACATCGCCGGCCGCCGGGTGCGCGTGTCGGGCTCGACGCAGGGCGACTTCATCCGCGCGCTGAACGGCACACCCGTCTTCACGGAATTTTCTGAACTGATGTCGAACATGAAGTCCGGCAATACCGAATGCGCGGTGACCGGCACCATGTCCGGCAACACGCTGGGTCTCCATACCGTGACGCACTACATCTACAGCATGCCGCTGAGCTGGGGCCTGGCGGCGTTCGCGGCCAACCGCGATACCTGGAATGCGTTGCCGGCCGATCTGCGCACCCTGCTGCGCCAGCAGCTCCCCAAGCTCGAGGACGCGGTCTGGGCAGAATCCGAGCGCGAGACCGGCGAAGGCGTGGCCTGCAATACCGGTGCCGACAGTTGCGGTCGCGGCAGCAAGGGCACGATGATCGAAGTCCAGCCCTCCGCCGAGGATCAACGCCGACGGCAGGAGATCCTCACGACGCGCGTACTTGCCGGATGGGTCCAGCGCTGCGGCCCGATCTGCGCCGAGGTGTGGGACCAGACAGTCGGCCCTGTGGTCGGAACCAGGGCGCCGGCCACGAAGTGACTACCGCCCTGCCCCGGCGGATCACCGCCTCCGTCTACGGCATCGCCCTGCTGTTCCTGATTGCGATCTGGTCCATCGCCGCCCTGATCGTCTGGGAGATGCGCGACAAGGCGATCGTGGACAGCGAGCAGCAAGCGGTGCGCTTCATCGGCGGCTCCGAGGCCGCACTCAACCGGAGCTTGCTGGGCATCGACATGCTGCTGGCCGGCATGGGCGACCTGCTGCTGCCCGGCGCCGGAGGAACGGCCGAGAACGCCGCCCGCAGCCCACAGACGGCCCAGGTGATGGACAGCGTGGTGCGCCAGAGCCTGCTGGTGCGCTATGTCGCCTTCATCACGCCGGACGGCCGCGTGCTGGCCTCGTCCGACCGGCGCGGCTCGCAGCTCGATGTGCTGCTGCCGCAAGGCTTTCTCACGGCCGTCCTCGCGCAACAGGTTTCGTCGCTCGCCATCAGCCCGCCGACGACCAGCCTGTCGACCTCGCAGAAGGTGCTGTACTTTGCGCGCACGCTGCAGATGGCGGACGGCAACCGAATCGTCGCCGTCGCGGAAGTGCAGCTGTCGCTGCTCACCACCATCCTGACCCAGAGCGCCGACATCAAGGGCCTCGAGGTCACGCTGGAACGCGACGGCGGCCCGATGCTGACCAGCATGCCGCCGCGCGACGACCTGGCGGGTGCGCCGATCCTGCCGGCACTCAGCGAGATCACCAGCGACGGCCGTCCGGTGCACATGGCGGCGCGGCTCACGGGCCAGCCGGCGATCGTCGTCGCCCGGCCCACGCTGCACCGCAACCTGTTGATCGTCGCGAGCATTCCTCTGGCGGCTGCGCTGGACGACTGGCGGCGCGGGCGCGACTCCATCCTGGGTGTGACGCTCGTCTTCTCGCTGCTGATCGCGGCGGTCGCGCATTTCACCTATCTGCAGTTGCTGCGCCAATGGCGCGCACGCGCCGAACTGGTCCGCTCCAAGGCCACGCTCGATCAGGCGCTCGAGTCGATGGCCGATGGCTTCGTGCTGCTCGATCCGGAAGACCGGGTCGTCACCTGGAACCGCCGCTTCCTCGACATCTTCCCGTGGATAGAGGAGGTCATTCGGCCGCAATTGCCGTTCGACCGCATCCTCGAGATGACCGCCCGGCATGTGGCAATCGAGGGCGGCGACGCGGCACGCACCGACTGGATGGCGAAGCACCTCGCGCTGCATGAAGCGCCGCAGGGCGAACAGGAGTTGCCGCTGCCGGACGGCCAGGTGATCCGGAGCACCAAGAACCACACGCCCGACGGTGGCATGGTCTGCGTCTACCAGGACGTGACCGAAAAGAAACGCTACGTCGCCGACATCGTCGAGAGCACCGCGCAGCTCCAGGCCACGCTCGACGCGCTGCCAGACCTGCTCCTCGTGGTCGGCCTCGACGGCCGCTGCCACGGCTACCACTCGCCCCGCATTCCGCTGCCTGCGATCGAAGTGGAAGACCCGGTCGGCCGGCTGCTCGCCGACCTGTTGCCGGCCGACGCCGCCGCCGAGGTGATGGCTGCGCTGCGCGAAGCCTACGTGACGGGCTTCTCGAGGGGGCGCCAGTTCGAGCGCCGTGGTGCACGCGACAAGGCCTGGTTCGAGATCTCGATCTCGCGCAAGAGCGGCCCCCGCGGCGCCGATGCGCGCTTCATCCTGATCCTGCGCAACATCACCGAAAGCAAGCTGGCGGCGCGCGAGATCGAAAACCTGGCGTTCTACGACATCCTCACCGGCCTGCCGAACCGGCGACTGCTGCTCGACCGGCTACAGCAGTCGATCAACGCCAACGTGCGGCGCTCGCGCCAGGGCGCCGTGCTGTTCCTCGACCTGGACAACTTCAAGACGCTGAACGATGCGCTCGGCCACGACATGGGCGACGTGCTGCTCAAGCAGGTGGCCGAGCGGCTCAAGTCCTGCCTGCGCGAAGGCGACACGGTGGCCCGTCTCGGCGGAGACGAGTTCGTGGTCATGCTGGAAGAACTCAGCGCCGAGACGGCCCTGGCCGTGATGCAGACCGAGGCCATGGGCGAGGCCATCCTCGCGCGGCTGAACCGGCCCTACCTGCTGGCCGGGCAGCAGTACCACAACACATGCAGCATCGGCGCGGCGCTGTTCAACGCGGAACAGCAGTCGATGGAGGACGTGCTCAAGCAGGCCGACATCGCGATGTACTACGCCAAGACCGCGGGCGGCAACGCGATGCGTTTCTTCGAGGCCGGCATGCAGACCACCATCACGGCGCGCGCCACGCTGGAAAACGAGCTGCACGCTGCGCTCGCCAACGAGCAGTTCACGCTCTACTACCAGAGCCAGGTGCGGGCGGACGGCGTCATCGTCGGTGCCGAGGTGCTGATCCGCTGGCAGCATCCGAAGCGCGGCCTGGTGCAGCCGATGGGCTTCATCGACCTGGCCGAAGAGACCGGGCTCATCACGCCGATCGGGCTGTGGGTGCTCGAGACCGCGTGCCGGCAGCTCGCGCAGTGGAGCCGCCATCCGCAGCGGCGCGACCTGCAGCTGTCGGTCAACGTGAGCGCCCGCCAGTTCCGCCGGGACGATTTCGTCGACCAGATACGGGATGTGCTCGAGCGCACCGGCGCCGACCCGACCAAGCTCAAGCTCGAACTCACCGAGAGCCTGCTGCAGGAGAAGGTGGCCGACACCATCGTCAAGATGAACGAACTCGCGACCACCGGCATCCGGTTCTCGATGGACGACTTCGGGACCGGCTACTCCTCGCTCTCCTACATGACGCAGTTGCCGCTCGACCAGATCAAGGTCGACAAGTTCTTCGTGCACAGCATCGGCTTCAACCCGAAGGTCGAGCTGATCATCCAGACCATCATCGGCATGGCGCACAACCTGGAACTTGAAATCGTCGCCGAGGGCGTCGAGACCCATGCCCAGCGCGAATTCCTGGAAAGGCACGGTTGCTCGCTGTGCCAGGGCTACCTGTTCGGCCGGCCGATGCCGCTGTCCGCTTTCGAAGCTCAGCTGAACGGCGAAACGGTCGGCTGACGTCAGCCAACAGTGGCCTTGCGCGATGACAATGCGTGTGACGAGCCCGCAGACGCCACACACCTAATCATGGAATCCACGCAAGACTTCGTTGCCGACCTGCAGGGCATGGCGCCGCTGGACACCACGCTCGCGGCGCTCCTGATGGTGCACGGCGCCTCCGCCGTCTGCGTCTATGACGGCGCGGACCGCGTGACGCGCTGGAACGCGCGCTACCTGGAGTTCTTTCCGGAAGTGAAGGGAATGATCCGCGCCGGGCTTCCCTTCCTCGATACGTTGCTGCCCTTCCTGGAACACCAGCACCCGCACGCACCGTCGCAGGAAATGGATGCCGCCATCCGAAGCGCCGTGCACCGGCATCGCACCGACGAAGGCCCGCTGCAATACCAGCGCGCCGATGGACGCTGGCTCGAGTTGCGCATGTTTCCGCTGGCCGACGGCTCTCGCATCAAGTTGTGGCGCGACGTCACTGCCGAACTGGCGCCAGGCACCGACGGCAGCCAATTGCTCGGCCTGATGACCGTCGTGAATGTCGGGCTGACGCTGCACGATGCGAACGGCCAGCTGCTGTACGTCAATTCGCGCTTCTTCTCCGAGAACTTCCTGGGGCTGATCACCGCGGTGCCCGACATCAGGCTGCGCCAGGAACGCGGCGACTACTGGCGCCAGTTCAAGGAGATCTTCGAGGAGAGCCCGGAGTACAGCGCGCTGCGCACCGACAGCGGCTACGGCCCGTTGAAGACGCCGGTGATCCTGCGTGCGAAGACCGGCAAGTTCTACCGCATCCAGGAACAGCTCTGGAATGACGGCATCGCCTCGGTCTGGACCAACGTGACCGAGCTGATGACGCGCGAGAACGCGCTCAAGTCGGCGCACGCCGAGCTGATGGTGCTGAACAACCGCCTGCTGGACATGGCGGAGCACGACGCGCTGACCGGCATGCCCAACCGGCGCCGCTTCAATGCGGCGCTGGCCGACGCGCAGGCGCTGGTGCGCAGCGGCTCACCGTGCGCGGTCGGGCTGCTCGACCTGGACCACTTCAAATCGGTGAACGACCGCTTCGGCCATGAAGCCGGCGACAGCGTGCTGGTCGAAATGGCGAAACGGCTCAACGTCGCGATGGAACCCGGCGACGTGCTGGCGCGCCTCGGCGGCGAGGAGTTCGGCATCATCTTCAGGCGCGCCACGCTGCTGGAAGCGACCGCGGCGGCCCACAAGCTCAACGCCGCGCTCAGCACGCAGACCTTCCCGGTCGGGAGCGCGTCGGTCACGCTGACCTGCTCGATCGGCCTGGCCGCGCTCACCATCCTGCGCGAGCCGACGGTTTCTTTGCGGCAGGCCGACATGGCGCTGTACGAGGCCAAGAACGCGGGCCGCAACCGCGTGCTGGCAGAGCGCTCACTCGACGCCGAAGTCCAGCCCGACGCCGTCGAAGAGCAGGACATCGGTGTCGACCTGGTCGTCGCGCTGCAGGAAGACAGCGGCCTGGACGCCGCGCAGTTGCGTGCCAAATACGAGAAGGCACACGGCGAGCACCCGACGATCACGCGCGAGATGTGGGCCCGGGCGCTGGCCGAGCGCCGCACGCTCGACCACTATTGGGGCTGGGTCGACTATCGCGTGAGCCTGGCGCTCGACGAAGCCGACACGCCCTGACCCCTTTCGGGCGCCCTCAGGCGAAGCCGGCCAGCACCGCCTTGCCCCGCGCACGGCCGCTCTCGACCAGCGCATGCGCACGCCGCAGGTTGGCCGCGTTGATGGTGCCGAAGTCCTCGCCCAGCGTGGTTTTCAGCACACCCTGGTCGACCAGCGCCGACACGCGTTCGAGCAGCTCGTGCTGACGCTGCATGTCGGGCGTCTCGAAGCTCGAACGCGTGAACATCAACTCCCAGTGCAGCGACAGGCTCTTGGACTTCAGCGGGCGTGCATCGAGCGCCGCCGGGTCGTCGATCAGCGCGAACCGGCCCTGCGGCTTCAGCGCTTCGATCAACTGCGCGTAGTGCCGATCGGTCTGCGTGAGGCTCGCGACCATGTCGACCGGCGGCAAGCCGGCGCCCGCGAGTTCGGCGGCCAGCGGCCGGCTGTGGTCGAGCACGTGATGCGCGCCCAGCGCACGCACCCATTCGACGGTTTCGGGCCGTGAGGCGGTGCCGATCACCGTGAGCTGCGTGAGCTGGCGCGCCAGCTGCGTGAGCATCGAGCCGACGCCGCCGGCCGCGCCGACGATCAGCAGGCTCTGGCCGGCACCGCCGCCCTCGGGTACGCCGAGCCGGTCGAACAGCAGTTCCCAGGCGGTGATGGCGGTCAACGGCAACGCGGCCGCAGCGGCATCGCCCAGGCTCTTCGGCTTGTGGCCGACGATGCGCTCGTCGACCAGCTGGTATTCGCTGTTGCTGCCCGGGCGCTTGATCGAGCCCGCATAGAACACGGCGTCGCCGGCCTTGAACAGCGTCACGTCGGCACCGACCGCCTGCACGACGCCGACCGCGTCCCAGCCCAGCACACGCGGCTCGGTCGTCGCGGCGTTGGCGCGGATCTTGGTGTCGACCGGATTGACCGACACCGCGTGCACCTGCACCAGCAGGTCGCGGGGGCCGGGCAGCGGCATCGGCAGGTCGATGTCGACGAGCGACTGCGGGTCATCGATCGACAGTCCGTGGCGGGTATAGGCAATGGCTTTCATGGGATCTCCTTCAGATGGTGCTGGAGCGGATGTTCCACCGATCCGGCCTTTACCGAAAGACGGAAAATCGGACAACACTTTCTCTCTCAGGGTGAAGATGATCCGGCTTGACGACCTCTCGCTCTTCGTTCGCGCAGCGGCGCTCGGCAGCTTTTCGGAGGCGGCGCGCGAGGCCGACCTGCTGCCCGGCCAGGTCAGCGCCGCAGTGCAGCGGCTGGAGCGCGAACTGGACGTGCGCCTGTTCGCGCGCTCCACCCGCAGCATGCGGCTGACGGCCGAGGGCGAACGCTACCTGCCGCACGCGCAGGAATCGCTCGCTGCATTGCGCGAAGGCCGCGAGAAGCTGCGCGGCGAGGACGCCGAGCTGCGCGGGCTGCTGCAGATCGCCGCACCGTCGGACCTTGGGCGCAACGTGCTGCTGCCCTGGTTCACCGCGTTCCGGCGGCAGCACCCCGGGCTCACGCTGCGGATGTTCTTCTCCGATCGCGTGACCGACGTGTTCCGCGAGCCGGTCGACGTCGCGATCCGCTATGGCGTGCCGGACGACGCGAGCTACGTTGCGCTGCCGCTGGCGCCCGACAACCGCCGCGTGCTGGTGGCATCGCCGGGCTATCTCGAACGCCATGGCCGGCCCGAGACGCTGGAAGCGCTGGCGCGCCACGCCTGCCTGCTCTACCTGCTCGGCGGCCGCGTCCACGACAAATGGACTTTTCACGACGCCGGCCGCAAGCGCGTGATCGGCGTGCGCGGCATGTTGCAGACCGACGATGCCGACATCGCGCGGCGGCTCGCGCTGGACGGCGAAGGCATCGTCTACAAGTCGTGGCTCGACGTGAGCGAAGACGTGCGCACCGGGCGCCTGGTGCCAGTGCTCGAACAGTTCGAAGGCGAGCCGACGCCGCTGCATCTGGTGTGCCCGCACCGCAAGCAGTTCTCGCCCGCGGTGCAGCAACTGCACCGGCTGCTGCGCCAGCGCTGCGACGCGCTGACGGCCACCGCGCCGTCGCCCGGCATTCGCTGAACGCCGGACGCCCGGCCCGCCGGCGCCGCTCAGGCCGGCTGTGCGGTACTTTCCATCGCTTCGGGCAGCAGCTTCTCGATGGCCGAGAGATCGACCTCGTCGATCTGCGACAGCTGCATGTTCTGGCGCGCGAACTCGCGCCAGATGTCGCTCTTCAGGAAGTAGCGGAACAGCTCGGTGTCGAGGTGCCGGTCGCGACACATGACAGCCATGATCCGCAGCGACTCCGACAGCGTCTTGGGCGCCTTGTACGGCCGGTCGGCGGCGGTCAGTGCCTCGAAGACGTCGGCCACCGTCATCACGCGGTCGAACACCGTCAGCCGGTCGGCCGCGAGCCTGCGCGGGTAGCCGCCACCGTCCATCTTCTCGTGGTGCGTGGCCGCGATCTCCGGCACCAGCGCCAGGTGCGGCGGCCACGGCAGGTTCTTCAGCATCACGTAGGTCTGCACCACATGGTCGTTGATCTTGAAGCGGTCCTCGTCGGTCAGCGTGCCACGTCGGATCGACAGGTTGTGCAGCTCGCCCATGTTCTGCTGCACCGGCGGCAGCGTCATGTCGAAGCCGTAGCGATTGCGCGGATCGCCCTTCTCCACCGGCGGCCGGTTGTCGCCCCAGGTGACGACGTGGTCCGGCCGATCGGCCAGCAGGCGCTCGGCCGCAGGCAGCGGCCGGCCGACTTCGCTGCCGGTGCGGTGCTGGCGCAACTCGCCGGCCGACAGGCCGAGCCGGTCGTCGAAGTGGCGCGTCCAGGTCTGAGCGCCGATGCGATGCAGGCGTTCGACGGTCTCGTCGGCCAGGAATTCGCCGCCGATGTTGCAGCGCGCGACAAAGGCGAAGTCGTCT
>JAZKDL010000297.1:0-5582 GCA_040387575.1 Pseudomonadota bacterium | reverse complement strand
CTTGCAGCTTCTGCTGGGACGCATGCAATTGCACGAGCGATTCGGCTTCCGGCATGCCGCCGAGCAGCCGCCGCAGGTGCGCGCATTCCGCATCACGCCACAGCACCTCGAAGCGCATGCGCACTTCATGAATCCGGTTGTAGATCAGCTCGAGCTTGGTCGCCTTGTCGACGATGTGCTCGGGGCTCGTGACCTTGCCGCAGTCGTGCAGCCAGGCACCCAGGTAGAAGGCGTAGCGCTCGTCGGCCGTCATCGCGAAGTCGCGGTACGGGCCGTCGGTGTCGTCGTGCATGCGCTCGACCATGCGCATCGCGAGTTCCGGCACGCGCTCGCAATGGCCGCCGGTGTAGGGGCTCTTGGCATCGATGGCGTCGGCCATCAACCGGATCACCGCGTCCAGCAGCTTCTGCTGGGCGTCGACCAACTGGCGTGTCTCGATCGACACGGCCAACATGCCCGACAGCCGCTCGGTGAACTCGCCGAACGAAGCGGCTGCATGGGCCAGGTCGTCGCTGTGCTGCAGCACCAACAAACCCTGCAACTGGCCGTTGCGCCCGCGCAGCGCCAGCTCGACCTGTCGCTGGCCGGGCGCGGCCTCGACCGTCCAGCGCTCGGCCCTGGCGGCGCTGCCGCGCGTCATGCGCACGGGCAGGCCGTTCAGCGCGGTGCCGGCCTGCGCGGCGCGCACCATCGTGTCTTCGGCGTGATGCCAGAGGTACACCGCACCTGCGTCGCAGCGCGTGGTCTCGACGACCTGCTGCAGCACCGTTCCGAGCATGCGTTCCATGTCGGTGTCGGTGGCCAGCTGCTGGCCGATCTGCAGGAAGTGGTCGATGGTGTCGACCATGCCGTCCATCACCGAGGCGAGTTCGCCGACCTCGCGCACCCAGGTCGCGGGCATCGGGCCCTGCGGGCCGAGGTCGAACCGGCCGATGCGCCGCGCGCGCTCGATCAACTGGTCCATGCTCTGGCCGATGCGCTTGCCCGCCCACCAGCCGAAGGGCAGCAGCACGATGGCGACCAGCAGGATGATCTGCAGCATGTGGGCCTGCTGCCCGTTCAGCGCCACGGCCAGTTCGTCGACCGGCGCCGCCACCAGCAACTCCATGCCGTCGATGCTGCCGAAACGGAAGGGCGTGGCGATGCCGATCCAGTCGACGCCGTCGGACTCGAACCGGCTCGCCTCGCGGGTCCGCTGACCCGTCGCCGCCGGCAGCGCCGAAAGCCGGCGCAGGCTGTCGACGCCGAGCATGTCGATGGTGCGAAAGCCGAAGCGGTCGCTGGCCTCACGCAACAGCACACGTCCCATGTCGGGATAGGCGAGCACCTTGCGATCGGCATCGATCAGCGCGATCTCGGTGCCCCGCGTGAAGCGCATGCCCGCCAGGTGCGCGGCCAGGTCGTCGAGCACCACATCGACGCTGACGACCGCGCCGCCGTCGCGGCTGCGCTGGCTCAGCGACACGCCGACCTGCTCGGTCGTGAAGAACACATAGGGCCGCGACAGCACCGCAGTGGATGTGGCCATCGCATCGCGATACCAGGGCCTGCCGCGCGGATCGAAACGGTAGTCAGGCCGGTTGCTGCGCGCGATCACGCGCAGCGCCGTGTCGTAGAAGATGTACTCGCCGGCGCGCGCGCCAGGCTGGCCGTGCACGCCACCGGACACCGACTGCAGCAGGAAGGCGGCACCGGCCGGTGCCGCGACGAGTGCGCGCACGGCCGCACTGTCGAGCCGGCGCGCGAGCAGGAAATCGCCATTGGCTTGGCCGATGTAGAGAGAGGACAACAGCTTGTTGGCCGCCAGCGGCTCGATCAGGACGAAGGCGCGTTGCAGCCGCGCATCCAGGTCGGTCGCCGAGGTCAGCGGGTCGAAGGACATCTGGAGCAGCGTGGCGCGCGCGGGTTCGAGCATGCGGCCCGTCTGTTCGGTGATGAGCCGTCCGGCGTCCTGCAGGCGCTCCGCCGTCGTCATCAGCACGGTCTGGCGCGCAGCGATCTGGCCGAGCACCACGACCGTGATGCCAAGTAACAACATCGCGGCGACCACGATGGCAGCCACGACGTGTCGCAGAGGAAATTGGAAACCAAAGTTCCCTTTTTCCTTCGGAATAGGTGTGGGCGACGACGCAAAACCAATGACGACGGCCATAAATGCAACTTTTCGTGACGATCTGTAACTGTAACTGGCATTCGGGATTTACGCGCGGGACACGCAACGGCAGCAATGCCGTGGCGAGGGCTGCCACACAATCCGGCCGTGCCACGACCCTTCACGTTCTCGATGCCCCGCCTGACGCTGTCCCGCAAGGTCTTCCTGGCGCTGGCCACGCTGCTGGCGCTCCTGCTGATGGTGTTCGCCGGCTTCTCGATCCTCGCGCTGCAGCGTGGCATCGGCCCGTATGTCGCAGAGATCGAGATCCGCCGCATGGACTGGCTGGCCGACATCCTCGAGAGGCGCTATGCCACGGATGGCAACTGGGAGGCCTTTCGCAATGATCGTTTCGTGCTGTTCCGGTTGCGCTCGGAGACGCTGGCGAGCGACTTCGGCCGGCGCCAGCCACAGCGCTCGGAGAACAGCGAGCCCTCTTCGGGCGACAACCAGGGCATGCCGCCGTTCGAGCGGCCACCCGGTTTTCCGCCGCCGGAAGGCGGCGGCCCGCCCTTCGGCCGGCCCGACATGCTGTACCAACGCCTCGGTCTCGTGGACGGCAGCGGTGCATACGTCGCGGGTGCGCGCATCGCAATGGATGCGTCCGCGCGATTGCCGCTTCGGTTGACCGATGGCCGGCTCGTCGGCTATCTCCTGCTCGCGCCGATGGAGGAAATCCGCAGCGAGGCGGACCGCGCCTTCTTCAAGCGCCAGGCGGTGGCGATCGTGCTGACCGGGCTGGTCGGCCTGGCACTGGCGCTCGCGCTGTCGTATCTGCTCGCGCGACGCTGGTTCGCGCCGATCGATCAACTGATGCAAGGTGCGCGCGACATCACGCGCGGCCGGCTCGACACGCAGGTGCCGGTGCAGGGCTCGGACGAACTCGCGCTGCTAGGGCAGACCTTCAACTCGATGACCGCGCGGCTCGCGAGCATCGAAGCCTCGCGGCGTGCCTGGCTGGCCGACGTTGCGCACGAGCTGCGCACGCCGCTGGCCGCGATGCGCGCCGAGATCGAAGCGCTGCAGGACGGCATCCGCACCTTCGACGACCGCACCGCGCTGCGGTTGCACCGGCAGGTGATGCGGCTCGGCCAGCTGGTGGACGACCTGCGCAGCAGCATGCGCGAACCCGACAGCGCGCCGCGCAGCATGGCGCCCACCTTTCCGATCGCACTGCTCACCGAAGCATTGGCAATGACGCGCGACCGCTTCGCGCATCGCCGCATCGCCGTGGAAGCCCAGGGGCTCGCCATCGCGGGCCCGCAGCCCGTGGTCGCCGGCGATGCGCAGCGGCTTCACCAGGTCTTCATGAACCTGCTGGAGAACACGCTCGCCTACACCGATGCCGGCGGGCGGCTGCAACTGAACGCCGCCATCGACGATGCGGGTGGCGATGCACGGCTGCGCCTGCGCTTCGACGACACGGCGCCCGGCCCATCGGCCGACGACCTGCCGCGGCTGTTCGAGCGCCTGTTCCGCGGCGACACCTCGCGCACTCGTGGCGTCGCAGGCACCGAGGGCATGCCGGGCGGCTCGGGGCTCGGCCTGTCGATCTGCCGCACGCTGGTCGAAGAACACGACGGCACCATCGAGGCCACGGCCTCGCCGCTGGGCGGACTTTGCATGACCATTTCACTGCCCTTGTCGAACGAACCATGACACGCATCCTGATCGTCGAAGACGAACACGACATCGCCTCCGTGCTGCAGGACTACCTGCGCCATGCGGGCTACGACACCGAGCACATCGCGGACGGCCGCTCTGCGCTCGAACGCATCCAGGCCGCACCGCCGGACCTCACGCTGCTGGACGTGATGCTGCCGCGCATGGACGGCCTGGCGGTGCTGCGCGAGCTGCGCGTGCAGTCGGCACATCCGGTGATCCTGCTGACCGCGCGCATCGAGGAGGTCGACCGGCTGCTCGGCCTGGAGCTCGGTGCCGACGACTACATCTGCAAGCCCTTCTCGCCACGCGAAGTGGTGGCGCGGGTGCGCGCGGTGTTGCGCCGCACAGGCGGTGCCGCAGCCGTGGCGGCCTCGAGTTCCGCGCTGGCGCTCGATGAAACCATCTGGCAGGCCACGTTGCAGGGCGAGCCACTGAACCTGACGCGGCGCGAGTTCCGGCTGCTGCAGGCACTGGCCCGGCATCCGGGGCGGATCTTCTCGCGCAGCCAACTGCTCGAGCTGGCCTACGACCATGCCGACGACGTGACGGAGCGCGCGGTGGACAGCCACATCAAGAACCTGCGCCGCAAACTCGCCGCCGCCGCGCCGTCGCATGACTGGATCCGCTCGGTCTACGGCGTGGGCTTTTCGTTCGAGGAACCGGACGCGTAGGCGTTCCCAGATTTCTCCGTATTCGGCGGTCAGAGTCCGCAGCTTCCATTCGAAGCCGACTCTCATGAAGACCTACCGTCGCCCGCTCGCGCTGAGCACCCTGGTGTTCGCGACCCTGCTGTCCGCAGGTTGCGTGATGCTCCCGCCACCCTCGTTTTCGCAAACGGCGCAGCCCATGCAGGGCATGCCCCCGCCGCCGCCCTTCGGCGACGAACGCATGCCGCCGCCGCACGGCCATCGCGGCCCGCCGCCCGAGTTCATCGACGCCTGCAAGGGCCAGAGCGAAGGCGCCAAGGTGCAGCTGACCACGCCCCGCAACGACACCATTTCCGGCACCTGCGAACGCGGCCCCGACGGCGCTCCACTGATGTTCCGGCCGGAGCCACGGACGCGTCCCTGAACCGCTCTCCCGGCGTTCGCGGCATGAAGATTCCTTTCCCTTTTCTGGCGTTGCTGTGCCTGTCGGTCACGATCGGTGCGGAAGCGAATCTGGCGACCTCGCAGGCGCGGCAACGGACCCGCGGCCTGCTGCGCGTCTCGATGTCGACTGATGGCGTCGCGCGCCAGCAGACCGCCGCCCAGCCGTGGTGGCACGGCTTCCAGGACGAGACGCTCGACGCCTTGATCGCGACGGCGCAACAGCATGCATCGCACAGTGGCAGTCACGGTGGCAGCACCGGCCGCCCCACCGCCGACGTGCGGCTCATGGGCGAAACGCTGCAGCTGCCGCTGACCTGGATCAAGCTGCCCTACCGGCTGGGCGGCAGCGGCACGCTCGCCGCCCCTTTCCAGCCTGGCGCTTCGCCAGATGCCGCAACCGGCGTGCCGCCGCCGATGCACGGACAGGCCGGCCGAAGCCGGTCGCCTCTCGTCTGAACCGATCAACCACGGCGTTGCGCGCACGCGCATTCCGCCGCCTTCCTGCAGGCGCTCTCGGCGCCGGCCCAAGCCATTCATGAATCCTTTCTTTCACCGCTTCCAACTGGTTCGCATCGCCGCTGCTGCCACCGTTGCCGCCTGTGCGCTGGCCGCCAGCGCAGCCTGGGCGGTCGAACCCTTCACGGTGCGCGACATCCGCGTGGAAGGCCTCCAGC
>JAZKDL010000296.1:0-2527 GCA_040387575.1 Pseudomonadota bacterium | reverse complement strand
TTGCTGTGGGGTCGTCGGTGTGTCGCTCATGTCAACTCCGTTGTCTCCGGGGTTTCCGTTTCTTTCGGGGTACTGCGCTCATGCGCAGAGGCCTGTCCCAGATGGTCGACCAGCATTCGCAGCAGGTCCTGCGCGGTGGAAAAGTCGAAGTCGTCCAGTGCGCGGCCGATGGCGGCGACGCGCGGCGCCTCGCCGTCACGAGCGAGCGCCGACGAAAGCCGGCGGAAGCCTGCATCGTCGAGCTCGCTGCGACCGACCGTGTCGAGCAGCGCGGCCGCGAGTGCGGCCGTGGCTTGGCGATCGACCGCCGGAAGCTCGGCGATTTCGGCCCGTGCGGCCTGCGCAGCGATGTCGCTGCCGGCCAGCGCGCCGCGCTCGCGCGCCTCGGTCGCCGCTCGGGTCATCGCGTCGTCGACTGACTCCCGCACGGCAGCCAACGCCGCGGCCAATGCGGGAAGCCGAGCCGACGCGCCATCGACGTCACGCGCTGCGAGCGCGGTTTCGATCAGTCCCGCCACCGCCTGCAGCGCATCGCAGCACAGGTTCGCACTGACGCCACGCAGGCGGTGCGCGAGCTGGCGCGCGCCGTCGAGATCGGGCACGCGCAGCAGCCGGGCGAGCACCTGCGGCGCGTCCGACTGGCTGTCGAGAAAGGTGTTCAGGTTGCGCAGCAACTCCGCTTCCGAGGTCCAGAGCCGCACGCCGCGCGCCCAGTCGACGACGGCCGGCACGGCGGTCGTCACCACTGGCGCCACCCGCAGGCCCATGTCGGACATCGCGGGCGCGACCGGCACCGGCACCGCGCCCGGCTCGGCGACCCGACCGGTCACGCGCGCCATCTCTGCCAGCAGCACCGGCAACTCGATCGGCTTGGGCGAGAAGCCCTCCATGCCGGCCTTCTGCGCGGCCAGGCGGTCTTCGGCCAGCACGCTCGCGGTCAGCGCGACGATCGGTGTGGGCGCGCGCTCGCCGGCCGATTCGAGCCAGCGGATGCTGCGCGCGGCCTCGAGCCCGTCGGTGCCGGGCATGTGCAGGTCCATCAGCACGACATCGAATTGGGCCCGGCCGAACAGCGTCAGCGCTTCAGCCGCGCTGGCAGCCACGCTCACGCGGTGGCCCGCGCGGCCGAGCGCGAGCGCCACCAGTTCGCGGTTCTCGGCCACATCGTCGACGGCCAGCACATCGAGTGGCGGCGGCACGATGGCGGGCGTTCCGGCTTCATCCGGCCCTGCAACCGGTGCCTGCGCCGGCGGCAGCGGCAGCCGCACGTGGAAGGTGCTGCCGACGTCCGGTGTGCTCTCGACATCGATGCGCCCGCCCATCAGCTCCACCAGCTGGCGCGCGATGGTGGTGCCGAGCCCGGTGCCGCCGAAACGCCGGCTGGTCGACGCATCGGCCTGCGAGAACGGGTCGAAGATCGCCGCGATCCGGTCGGCCGGAATGCCGATGCCGGTGTCGTTCACCAGGAAGTGCACGCGTCCGGTAGCGGTAGCGGTATCGGTATCGGTGTCGCCATCGCCATCGCGCTGCACATCGAGCCGCACGCCACCGCGCTCGGTGAACTTGATGGCATTGCCCAGCAGGTTGATCAGCACCTGCCGGATGCGCTGGGCGTCGCCATGGAAACGATCGCCCACGTCCGGCGCCCAGTGGACATCGAACGCCAGCCCCTTGGCCTGAGCGCCGAGCCGCAGCGAGTCCGCGGTGTGCTGCACGAGTTCGCGCAGCGAGAAGTCGGCCAGCTCCAGTTCCAGCGCGCCCTTCTCGAGCTTGGCGGTGTCGAGGATGCCGTTGAGCAACGCGAGCAGCGCGCGCCCCGACTGCCGCACCGTCTGCAGATGCCGGCGCTGTTCGTCCGCCAGCGGGCCGCCCAGCAGCACGTCGGTGAAGCCGAGGATCGCGTTCATCGGCGTCCGGATCTCGTGGCTCATGTTCGCGAGAAACATGGTCTTGGCGGCGGCGGCCTGCTCGGCGCGCGCCTTGGCCTCGCGCAGCGCGCGCTCCATCTGGCGGCGCGCGTTGATGTCGGTGGCGAGTAGCAGCACCTTGAAAGGCGTGCCGTCGGTGTCGAAGATCGGGT
Source organism: Pseudomonadota bacterium (assembly GCA_040387575.1). Taxonomy (GTDB): domain Bacteria; phylum Pseudomonadota; class Gammaproteobacteria; order Burkholderiales; family Burkholderiaceae_C; genus Variovorax. Next base: position 447 of record JAZKDL010000296.1, on the reverse strand, counting down.
TGTACGAGGCCTGGATCCAGAACTCGGCGCCTTCGCGGGTGGTGCGCCGGAACTCGCCCGTTTCGTACTCGCCGCGGCGCAACCGCTGCCAGAGCGCCTCGAACGCGGTGCGGCCGGCCGGCGTGTCGCCGAGCAGTTCGCTGTGGTGCAAGCCGCGCAGTTCGTCCAGGGCATAGCCGATCCAGCCGAGCATGCGTTCGTTGGCCGACAGCACGCGGCCCTGCATGTCGAACTCCATCACGCCCATCACGCGGTGTACCGCGTCGACGGTGCCCTCGAAGGCCGCGTGGCGCAGCCGCATCTCGGTGATGTCGAACATCACGCCGTCGATGCACGGCGGATCGCCCGGCGCGCCCTGCAACGCGCTGCCGCTCTGCCAGACCCAGCACTCACCGCCGTCGCGGTGCATCAAACGGTATTCGGTCACGTAGCTGCGCCCGGTGGCGA
>JAZKDL010000295.1:0-18825 GCA_040387575.1 Pseudomonadota bacterium | reverse complement strand
TGCTCATCAAGGCCAACTACCTCACGGTGCTGGACAACCTGCTCGACGACACGCACCTGCCCTTCGTGCATCGCAACAGCATCGGCACGCCGAAGATGGTGAGCGCGCCGATCGACGTGCAGTCCGGCAACGACTGGGTCGGCTTCAGCCGATGGACGCTGGACACGCCGCCCAGCCCGGTCCATGCGCGCGCCGGCGGGTTCACCACCAACGTCGATCGCTGGTTCAATGTCCGCTACGTCAAGCCGACCACGGTGACGATCGACGTGGGCAGCGCACCGATCGGCACTGGCGCGCCGGAGGGCGACCGCAGCAAGGGCATCGGGCTGTACTCCAACGGCACGCTGACGCCGGGCGCCGGCAACACCACCTGGTACTTCTGGCACAACGCACGCAACTTCGCGCTGGACGACCAGGAGCTGTCGCGGGCACTGCACGCGGACATGGTCAATACCTTCCTGGAGGACTCGGTGATCGTCGAGGCGGTCCAGGAGGTGGTCGACGGCGACACCCATCCGGCACCGCAACTCAACATCGCGGGCGACGTGGTGTCGCTGCGCGCGCGGCGCATCGTCACGCAGTTGATCGCGACCGAGGCGGCGACCGGCGGCCGGCCGGCGCCGCGGACATGAAGCGCGATGCCGTCCCGCTGGCCGCGGTGCCGCAGCCGGCGAGCGAGCCTTTGGTCACGCGCCTTCGCATCAATGGCGCCGTCGCCGAGGTGTCGCTGACACCCGGCGAGCGCCTGATCGACATGCTGCGCGACCGCCTGCGGCTGACGGGCACCAAGGAGGCTTGCGGGCGCGGCGAGTGCGGCGCCTGCACCGTGCTTCTCGATGGGCGGCCGGTGATGTCGTGCCTGGTCTTTGCCGAGATGGTCGGCGATGCGGAGGTCCAGACCATCGAAGGGCTGGCGGCCGCCAACACCGACCTGCGCGAGGCCTTTGCCGACTGCGGCGCGTTCCAGTGCGGCTTCTGCACGCCCGGCCAGATCGTGCGCGGTGCGGCGTTGCTGGCCGAGCCCTGGCCCGACGCACCGGCTGCGCGCGAGTGCTTCGTGCGCCATCGCATGTCCGGCAACCTGTGCCGCTGCACCGGCTACACCGGCATCGTCGAAGCCATGGTGCGGACGGCCGATGCCCGCACGGCCGCGCGCATGCCGGGCGACGTCCGGTGAGCGCCGTGAAGACTGCCGTGAAGAACGTCGGCCGCCGGGTTCGCGGCATCGACTGGCAGCAGCGGACGTCCGGCACGCTCGACTACACGCCCGACCTGCGGCCCGAAGGCATGCTGGAAGCCGCCGTGCTGCGCTCGCCGCACAGCCTGGCGCGCATCCTTGCGATACGAACCGCGCGCGCCGAGGCGATGCCTGGCGTGCGTGCCGTGGTCACGATCGCCGACCTGCCGCCAGGTACGCGCTACCTGCACGAGGGCGCTGCCGACCGCGCACCGCTGGCCGACGGCATGGTCCGTTTCGTCGGGCAGGAAGTGGCTGCCATTGCGGCCGACACGCTGTCGCAAGCACAGGCGGCGCTGGCGGCAATCGAAGTCGACTACGCGCCGCTGGCGGCGCCGCTGAACATCGACGCCGCGCGCAAGCCGGGTGCCGAGCGGCTGCACGAGCGGTCGACGGGCGAGGCCAACGTCTCGAAGATCACCGAACGCGACTGGGGCGACGTGGCGGCTGGCCGCGCGGGCGCATCGGTGGTGGTCTCGGGCCGCTACCACTTCCCGCGGCAACAGCACGCCTGCCTGGAAACGAACGGGTCGCTGGCCGCGTGGGATGCGGCCGCGCAGACGCTGCATTACTGGGTGTCGACCCAGGCGCCTTATTACGTCGTTCAGGAGGTCGCGCACGCGATGGGCCTCGAGCGCTCGCAGGTGGTCTGCCATGAAGTGGGCGTGGGCGGCGGCTTCGGCGGCAAGTCGAAGATCTGCGACCACGAAGTCATCGCGGGCCTGTTGGCACGCAAGAGCGGTCGGCCGGTGCGGCTGATCTTCTCGCGCGAAGAGGAGTTCGAGTCCACCCGCACGCGCCACGCTTTCACCATCGACATGCAACTGCATGCCGACGCGAGTGGCGTGTTGCGCGCGATCACGGCGAACTTCGAGGTCGACAACGGGGCGTACAACCATTCGGGTGTGTCCGTCATGTCGGCGTCGATCAAGGCGGTCGGCATGCTCTACCGGCCCGAGGGGGTGCAGGTCACCGGCCGGCTGATCGACACGGCCACGATTCCCGGTGCGTCGTTCCGTGGCTACGGCTCGACCCAGGCGAGCTTCGCCCTCGAGGGGTTGATGGACGTGCTCGCGGAGCGGCTCGGCATCGACCCGCTGGAACTGCGGTTGCGCAATGCCAACCGCGCGGGCGAGACCACGCTGGTCGGCGCGCAACTGGGGTCGGCGCGGCTGGTCGAATGCCTGCAGACCGCGACCGACGCGATCGGCTGGTCGGCCGAGCGCGCAGCGCGGCAGCCTGGCCGCGGCGTCGGCCTCGCCGCGGGTGTGCATGTGAGCGGCTCCCACGTCGGCCCCGGCGCCAACCGGAGCGATGCCACGGTCGACATCCATGCGGACGGACGGCTGCGGGTGCGCTTCGGCGGTTCGGACGCCGGCACCGGGCAGCGCACTTTGCTCGCGCAGATCGCGGCGGACGAACTCGGCGTGGCGCTCGAGAACGTGTCGGTCCTCACGATGGACAGCGTGCTCACGCCCTTCGACATGGGCGCATGGAGTTCGCGCGGCACGCACTACGGTGGCCATGCGGCCCGCACGGCCGGACGCGCGGCCGCTGAACGCCTCAAGGCGCTGGCCGCGCCCGACCTCGGCCCGGCGGACGGGCTGGTGCTGGCAGACGGGTACCTGCACGGCCCTGATGGCCGCCTGCCGATTGGCGAGGTGGCGCAGCGCGACCCGGCCTTTGCCGACGGCATGCTGAGCATCGAGGCCTCGTATGTCGAGCAGGGCGTGGTGCTGCCGGACCCGAAGACGGGCCGTGGCAATGTGTCGCCGAGCTACAACTTTGCCTGCCATGCCGCGCTGGTCGACGTCGACCGGCGCACCGGCCATGTCGCGCTGCTCGACTACGTCGCGGCGCACGACATCGGCACCGCCATCAATCCGATCGCGGTCGAAGGACAGGCGATCGGCGGTGCGGTGATGGGCATCGGCGCTGCGTTGGGCGAGGAGGTGATCTTCGAGCAGGGCAAGCTGGTCAATCCGTCGTTCATGCACTACGCGCTGCCGCGCTCGGGCGATGTGCCGCGCGTGCGCGCCTTCATGATCGAGGGCGGCGACCCGCTCGGTCCGTACGGGGCCAAGGCGATCGGCGAATGCGGCATCAATCCGCCGCCGTCGGCCATTGCGCATGCGGTGTACGACGCCATCGGCATCCGCTTCACAGAGCTGCCGATCACGCCCGACAAGGTGCTCGCCGCGCTGGCGCGCCAGGAAGGCCGCACCCGCACTTTCGGCGTGTGGCGGCGCCCGTCGCGCTGGTGGATCGCGCTGGTGCGGCGCGCCTATCCGCTGGGCCTGCTGTCGGTGCTGCACCGGCGCACGAAGCGCTTTCCCAGCCGCATGCCCGCCACGGCCTTGCGCGGCATTGCGCAACCCGCGAGCGGCGACGCGCTGCTTGCAGAGCTGGCCGCGGGCGCGATGCCGCTCGGTGGCGGCACCGACCTGCAGGTGCAAAGGCGGCAGGGCCTCGTCGATCCGCCAAGGCTGGCGGCCACGTCGCGCGTGCCCGAGTTGAAGGCGCTGCGCTTTGCCGATGACGGCGGGTTGCACGTCGGCGGTGCCGTGACGCTGGCGGCGCTGGCCGAAGCGGCACGCTCACGCGTTCCCGTTCTCGCGCAGGCCATCGACACCATCGCGAGCAGCCAGATTCGCGAGATGGCGACGGTTGCCGGCAATCTGCTGCAGGGCAAGCGCTGCTGGTTCTACCGCAGCGGCTTCGGCTGCTACAAGCGGCTCGGTGGCTCAGCGCCGTGCTATGCGATCGAGGGAGATCACCGCTTCTATCACGCGGCGATCGACGGCCACCGCTGCCAGGCCACCACGCCATCCGACCTGGCGACCGTGCTTGCCGCGCTGGACGCGACCGTGCTGTTGCGCAGCGCCGCAGGCGCCGAGCGCCGCGTGTCCATCGATGCGCTCTACACCGGGCCGGGCGAAACCCAGCTGCGCGCCGGAGAGCTGCTGGCGGCGATCGAGCTGCCCGCGGCAGCGGCCACCGCGAACGCCCGCTTCGAGAAGCTGCGGCTCTGGGAAGGCGACTTCGCGCTCGCCTCCGTGGCGATGGTGGCGCCGCGCGGCCTGGACGGCGCGGCGCGTCCGGCGCGCCTGGTCTTCGGCGGTGTCGCGCCCACGCCATGGCACGCACGCGCCACGGAAGCGGCGTTGACACGAGACGGGTTGGGCAGCAGCGTCGAACTGCGCAGCGCACTCGACCGCGAGCTGGACCGCCACGGCCACCCGCTCGCCCGCAACGGCTGGAAGCTCGACGCCGCCGCAGGGCTGGCAGAAAAGGCCTGCGAGGCGCTGGCCGGCGTCGACAACGCATGAAGGAACACGCAATGACGGGCAAGGAAAAGGCGGCGGCCATCGTCGCGGCGCTGCAGGCGGCGGGCATCGACCTCGTCGCCACGCTGCCGGACGCCTGGATGACGGACCTGATCGAGGCGCTGGCCGCCACACCGGGCATGACGCTCGTGCGCGTCACGCGCGAGGACGAGGCGGTCGGCGTGTGCGCCGGCGCGTGGCTCGGTGGCCGGCGCGCCGCCGTGCTGGCGCAGAACGCGGGCGTGCTGCTCTCCACCAACGTGCTCGCAGGGCTCGCAATGCACCATCAGATTCCGCTGCTGCTGCTGGTCGCCCAGCGCGGCGGCCTGGACGACGACCAGTACTACCAGGTCTACAAGGGACGGGTCACGGGGCCGGTGCTCTCGGCCATCGGCGTGCCGCACCACGCGGTGGAAGGCCCGCAGCACTTCGGCCGTATCGGCGAGGCTTTTCGCCAGGCCAGCCTGGCGCGCCTGCCGGTGGCCTTGCTGATGCAGCGCGCCGCTTTCGCCAGCGACACGGTGTCCGCCGGAGGTGCCGCATGAAGCGAGATCTCTGCGGCCGCACCCTGCGATCGGCGCTGACGCCGTCGACCATCGTCTGCGCATCGCTCGGCTCGGCCGGACGCACCTGGCGTGCGCAGGACGCGCCGAACGCCAGCTACTACTGCTCCGACCCGATGGGCATGGCGCTGCCGACTGCCCTCGGCCTGGCGCTGGCGCAGCCCGCGCGGCAGGTCGTCTTCATCGGCGGCGACGGCGACTTCGTGATGAGCCTGGGCTGCCTGCTGACCATCGTCGGCGCCGCACCGGCGAACCTCAAGCTGATGGTGTTCGACAACGCGCGCTACGAGACCGGCGGCAGCCAGCCGCTGGCGGGCGCCGGCCTCTATTCGCTGCCAGCCATTGCACGCGGTGCGGGCGTCGCGTGGGCCGAGCGTGTCGATGCGCCGGAGGAAGCCGAAGGCGCCATCGCGCGCTTTCTGGCGCAACCGGGCCTGGCCTTCCTGGCCGTCGGCATCGACGCCGAGCCGTCGCCGTATCCGCCCGCGCCGGCACTCGCACAGGTGGAAGAGCGAGCGCTCTTCATGCGCAGGCTGGCCGACACCGCAGACCTTTCCAACGACAAGCACAAGGAACGAGAACAATGAGCAAGACCATCGTGGTCGACACCCTGGGTGGACCGGGCGTGATGAAGCTGGTCGACCAGGACCCCGGCGCACCCGGGCCGGGCGAGGTGCGCATACGCCAGCGCGCCATCGGCGTGAACTTCGCCGACATCCACTACCGCCGCGGCACCGCGCCCGCGCATGCCATGGCGAAGCTGCCGATGCCCTTCACGCCGGGCCTGGAAGCGGTCGGTGTGATCGAGGCGGTCGGCCCCGGTGTGACGGCCTTCAAGCCGGGCGACCGCGTGGGCTATGCCACCGCGAAGATCACCATCGGTGCCTATGCCGAAGTGCGTGTGTTTCCGGCCGAGCTGGTCTACCCGGTGCCCGACACCGTGTCCGACCTGGACGCCGCCGCGCTCATGTACCGCGCCATCACCGTCCATGGAATGATCCGGCAGTGCTACGTCGTCAAGCCGGGCGACACGGTGCTGCTGCACGCGGCAGCCGGCGGCATCGGCTCGATCCTGTCGCGCTGGGCGCAACACCTCGGGGCGACCGTGATCGGCACGGTGAGCTCGGACGCCAAGGCCGAGCAGGCGCGCGCCAGCGGTTGCGCCCACGTCATCGTCAATGGCCGCGAGGACTTCGTCGCGCGCACGCTCGAGATCACCGACGGCCGCGGTGTCGATGTGGCGTACGACGGCGTCGGCATCGACGTGTTCCTGAAGACCTTCGACGCCATCCGCAAGTACGGCACGATGGTCTCGTTCGGCCAGGCCTCGGGAATGATGGACGCGGTCGAACCGGTGTTGCTGCAGCACCGCGGCCACTACCTCACCAAGTTCAGCGGCAGTACCTACAACGAGGACACGGCCGAATACATGGCGCGCGCCGGCGAGGTGATCGAGGCCATCGGCCAGGGCATCTTCAGCGGTGGCGCGCACGCCACCTATGCACTGGCCGATGTGGCGCAGGCCCACGAAGACATGGAAAGCCGCCGCTCCACCGGCTCGCTGGTCCTGACGGCTTGAGGAGAACGACGTGAAGCAACTCGAACTCGGCGTGTTCCTGCCGATGGCCAATGGCGGCTGGATCATCTCCGACACCACGCCGAAGATCGACGGGTCGTTCGACCTCAACCGCGAGGTCGCGATTCTTTCGGAGCAGCTGGGCTACGACTTCATCCTTTCGATGATGAAGTGGCGCGGCTACGGCGGGCACACCAACCACTGGGGCGAGTCGATGGAAGCCATGATGCTGATGTCGGCGCTGTCGCAGTGCACGTCGAAGATCAAGATCTGGGCGACCATCCACACCATCCTGTACCACCCGGCGCTGGCCGCGAAGATGCTGATGACGCTCGACCAGGCCAGCCATGGCCGTGCCGGCGTCAACATCGTGTCAGGCGCCTTCAAGGACGAGTTCGCGCAGATGGGGCTGTGGCCAGAGCATCTCGACCATGCGCAACGCTATGCGTACACCGACGAATGGGTGACGGTCCTCAAGAAGCTGTGGGACGAGCCGCGCGTGGACCACGACGGCGAGTTCTTCAAGCTCGCCGATTGCGTGTCCGACCCGAAGCCGTGGCAGGGCCGCCGCCCGGAGCTGATCTGCGCGGGCATGTCCGAGCGCGGCCTGCGCTTCACTGCGGAACATTGCGACGCCGCCTTCGTCGCCGGATCGACGGAAGAAGAAATCGCCCGGGTGAGCAAGCGCGCCAAGGAGATCGCGGCCGAGTACGGCAAGACCATCAAGACCTTCGCGATGTACACGCTGATTCCGGGGCGAACCCAGGCCGAAGCCGATGAACGCGTCGAGCGCTACATCGACGGCGCCGACAGCGTGGCCATCGCCAACATGATGGCCAGCTACGGCAAGAAGCCCGACGGCCGCGAAAGCGCCCTGGTGTCGCGTTCGCGCGGCGGCTTCATGACCAGCCGGCTCGCGGGAACGACCGAGTCGCTGACCGAGCAGATCGTCTCGACCCTGCGCACGGCGGACCTCGACGGAATGATGCTGATCTTTGCCGACTACATCGGTGATCTGCGGCTGGTCGGCGAGAAGGTACTGCCACGCGTGCGCGAAGCCTTCGGCGCCAAGGTGGCCGCATGAGTGCGCCGGTTCTTTCAGAGTCGCTGGCGCCGATGATCGCGCCCGGCCGCACGGCGCTGCTCGTGGTCGACGTGCAGAACGACTTCGCGCACGCGGATGGCGTCATGGGGCGCTTCGGCGTCGATCTCTCCAGCGTGGATGCGGCGGTCGACCGCATGCAGGATCTGCTGGATGCGGCGCATGCCGCGGGCGTGCAGGTGTTCCTGGTCCGGCTGCAGACCAGCGCCGAGCGCGACTCCCGCGCGGCGAACCTGCGGCGTGCACGCATGGGCCGCAGCGTGCCCGAAGACCTGCGCGTGTGCCGCGAAGGCCGCTGGGGATCGGCTTTCTATCGGATCAGCCCGGCCGATGGCGACATCGAGGTGGCCAAGTGGCGCTACTCGTCGTTCGGCGGCACCGGGATGGACATGCAGCTGCGCGCGCTCGACCTCGACACGCTGATCGTCTGCGGCCTGACGACCGAATGCTGCGTCGAGACGACGGTGCGCGACGCGTTTGCGCTGGATTTCCATGTGTTCGTCGCGGCCGATGCATCGACCGCGTACGACCGCGCGATGCACGAGATGTCCCTGCGCAGCATGGTGCAGAACTTCGCGATTCAACTCGAGTCTGCGGACATCGTTGCGGCCTGGCGCGGCGGCGTGTGACCTGAAGCGGCTGCCGCCGGCGTCGTTCGTGAACGTCCGGCACGCGCGTCCATGACGGCGACGACCAACCCGGCGGTGCAGATCAGCGCCATGCCGGAGCCTGTGATGGCGTCGGGCAGCTGACCGAATACGGCCCAGCCGAGCGCAGTGGCGGAAAGAATCTGCAGGTAGCTGTACGGCGCCAGCGCAGAGGCTGGTGCATACCGAAACCCGATGATCTGCAACCAGTGGGCGACGAAACCCGACAGGCCGGTGGACACGAGCAGCGCCCACTGCCAGGCGGACAAGTGGGGCGACTGCCAATAGAAAGGCAGCGCGAGCGTGAGCGCGACGGCGCCGAAGAGACCACCGTAGAAGTTGGTCGTGAGAGGTGCATCCTGGGCCACGTGCCGGGTCGACAGCTGGAAGCCCGCGAAGCTGATCGCCGTGACGAAGCCAAGTGCGGCGGTGCCGACCGACAGCTGGCCGCCCGGCCGCACGACCAGCAGCATGCCCGCGAAGCCCACCACCACGCCGACCCACCGCCACCAACGGTGGCGCTCGTGCAGCAACCAGGGCGCGACCATGAGGATGAACAGCGGGGCGATGAAGTTGAAGGCTGTCGCCTCCGCGATCGGTGCCTGCTTCAGGAGCGTGAAGAACAGCACTGTCGTCGTGATCATGAGCGCGCCCCGAACCAGCTGGCGTGGCAGCGACTGCGTGCGCAGGAGTTCAGCGCGGCCGACCCGCGGCATCACCAGCGTCGTCATCAGCACCATGTGCCCGACATAGCGGAACCACGCGATCATGAGAACGGGAACACCAAGGCCGACGAGGACCTTGCTCGATGTGTCCAGTGTCGAGAGCAGCCAGAGGCCGGTGACGTAGAAGGCGATGCCGCGCAGGAGCACTTGAAGATCTTTCGCAAACGAACAGGCCTGCATGGTGCACCGGGGCGGGGAGGGCTGCTTGGCCCCGAGGACACCAATAGTTGACGCTCTCGACGGGCAGGCGGAGCTCAGCGTGCCGAAGCAATGACTGCCGGCCATCCGCGTTAGCCGTAATGCTTCAAAGCCAGCGACCGCAGGAGTTCGGCGGCCAGCCGCTGGGGCCGGGTTGCGGGTCGGGCCTTGGGAATGGCCAGCACCAGCCGGTTGCGCATGGCCGGCGACACGATGGCGGCCTCGTGCAGGGTCTGGGGATAGGTCCACATCCGGCGCGCACTCGCCGGCAATACCGTGTGCGCGACGCCGCGCGCGACGAGCGACAGCACGGTCAGCACCGAATCGACCTCCGCAACGATGTCCAGCGCAAGACCACGCGGACGGGTGTGGGCCTCCAGCAACCGCCGCAGCGCATTGGGACCGCTGGGCATCACCAGCGGCAGCGCACTCAGCTCGGCCAGCTTCACCCGGCGTGGAAGCGGCTTTGGGCCGAACAGCAGCAGGGGTTCGCGGCCCAGCGTTTCTTCGGCCAGTTGCGGCGAGGGCGATGGGTCGAACAGGATCGCCATGTCCAGCGTGCCGGCGAGCAGCCATTCGCGCAGGCGGACGCTGAGCGACTCCACGATGGTCACCGTGGCGTCGGGGTACTGCTCGCGAAACCGCTGCACCAGGTCGGCCGTCAGCACCTGCGCCACCCGTGGCGGCAAGCCCACCGTGACCTGGCCACGCGGGCTGGACTGGCGCTCCCGCATGTCGGCCCGCGCCACCTCGGCCAGCTCGAAGATGCCGCGCGCATGGGCCAGCAAGGCCAGCCCGGCCTCGTTGGCCGACGCGCCGCGGCCGTGCCGCACCAGCAAGCGCTGGCCGACCTCTTCCTCCAGCAGCAGCACCTGGCGGCTGAGGGCCGGCTGCGAAAGATGCAGCGCCGCGGCGGCCCGGCTGAAGCTACCGCTTTCGACCACCGCGACGAAGTAGCGCAGGCGGGTCAGATCCATGGTTGTTACCTGGTTGGCTGGTTGGCTGGTTGGCTGGTGAACGGACGAACGAACGGAGGAGGGAAGGAGAGGCGAAGTCTGCCATCCATTCTAGAAATAACTGCTATCGAACGAACTGCTGACTCCCACCGCATGGCACCGGGACAATTCAGCCATGCCTGCGACCCTGACCTATGACCTCGAACCACGGCGGCCGCGCTTTGTGCCGCCGCCCCTCAGTTGCGACAGCCATGTGCATGTGTTCGGCCCGGCCACGCAGTTCCCCTATGCGGAAGGGCGTGGCTTCACGCCGGTGGATGCGCCGAAGGAAAGCCTGTTCGCCTTGCACCGCACGCTGGGCATCGATCGTTGCGTGATCGTGCAATCGGCCGTGCACGGCATGGACAACCGCGTGGTCGAGGACGCCATTGCCTCGGGCGCCGGCCGCTACCTGGGCGTCGCGCTGGTGCCGGCCTCGGTTCCCGACGCCGAACTTGTCCGGCTGGCCGCCGCCGGCTTTCGCGGCGTGCGCTTCAATTTCATGCGCCATCTGCCCGGCACCCCGGTGGACGACGTGATCGCGCTGACCCGCCGGCTGGCACCGCTGGGCATGCATCTGCAGGTCCACTTCGAGAGCAGCCTGGTCCACACCGTGGGCGCTGCGCTGGCGCGGAGCGCGGTGCCGGTGGTGATCGACCACATGGGCCGGGTCGATGCGGCGCTGGGTCCGGACCATGAAGACTTCGCGGCTCTCTGCCGACTGATGGCCAACCCGCTGTTCCGGGTGAAGGTGAGCGGTGTCGACCGGATCGCAACCGCCGGAACCTACCCGCTGGGCGTGGACCTGGCGCGCCGGCTGGTGGCGTCCTTCGCCGATCGCTGCCTGTGGGGCACCGACTGGCCGCATCCCAACCACACCCACATTCCGGACGACGCCGCACTGGTCGAGCTGCTGCCCGAGATCGCACCCGACGCGGCATTGCGCGCGATGTTGCTGGTCGACAACCCGGCCGCCTTCTATCGGTTCGGCCAGAGAAACGAGACGAGATGAACGAAGAAACCGACTTCAACTACAACCCTGCCGGGCGGCTGAAGGGCCGGGTGGCATTCGTCAGTGGCGCCGGCTCGGTCGGTCCCGGCTGGGGCAATGGCCGCGCCATCGCGGTGCGATTTGCCGAAGAGGGCGCATTGGTGTTCGCCACCGACCGAGATCCGGCCCGCCTGGTCGAGACCGCAGAGCGGGTCGCGGCCGCGGGCGGAACGCTGGTGACCGGCCAGTGCGATGCAACGGACGGCGCTTCCGTCGCCGCAGCGGTTGCGCAGTGCGTCGAGCGCTTCGGCCGCATCGACGTGCTGGTCAATAACGTGGGCGGGTCGGCCAAGGGCGGACCGGTCGAGATGGCGGAAGAAGTGTGGGATGCGCAGGTGGACCACAACCTGAAGAGCGTCTTCCTCGGCTGCAAACACGTGCTGCCTTTCATGGAGCGCCAGGGATCGGGCGCGATCGTCAACATGTCGTCCACCTCGGGCCTGCGCTGGACCGGCGCGGCCCAGGTCGCCTATGCCGCAACCAAGGCGGCGGTGATCCAGTTCTCGCGCGTCGTGGCAGTGCAGTACGCCGACCGCAACATCCGCTGCAACACCGTCGTGCCCGGGCAGTTGCACACACCGATGGTCGAAGTCCGGCTGGCTGGCCAGCGTTCGGGCGGCGACGTGCAGGCGCTGTTGGCGCAGCGGCAAGCGCGCATTCCGCTGCCCTTCATGGGCGACGGGCGCGACACCGCCGCGGCGGCGCTGTTCCTGGCGTCGGACGAAGCCCGGTTCGTGACCGGAACCGAACTCGTCGTCGACGGCGGCATGTCGGTTCGCTGCGGCTGAAGCACCTGTTCGAAACGCCAGGAAATCAAGAGATCAAGAAAGCAAGGAGACAAGCACCATGAGCACCGCATTCATCGTCCGCCGCACAATCGTCGGCCTGGTCGCCGCCACCTTCCTGGCAGCGGCGGTACCCGCAGCCTGGGCGCAGGTCGGCAAGGTCACCCGTCTGGTGGTGGCGTTCCCGCCCGGCGGCCCGGTCGACTTCGTGGCCCGCACCGTGGCCGAGCAGTTGGGCAAGGAACTCGGCCAGCAGGTCATCGTCGAGAACAAGGCCGGCGGCAACGGCGCGATCGCGGCCGAATATGTCGCACGCGCAGCGCCCGACGGCAGCACGCTCTGGCTGACCAGCGTCGGGGCGGCGGCCATCAACCCGTCGTTGTACGAGAAGCTGCCTTACGACATGCAGAAAGACCTGCAGCCCGTCTCGCTGGTGGTGCGCAATGTGGAGGTGCTCGTCGTGCCGGCCAATGCGCCCTACAACAGCGGCGCCGAGTTCGTGGCCGCTGCGCGCAAGGCGAAGGAGCCGCTGACGATGGCGTCGTCGGGCACGGGCAGCGTTCCCCACCTCGCGATGGAGTTGCTGTCCGACGCCGCCAAGGTGCCGCTGCTGCACGTGCCGTACAAGGGCGCGGCGCCGGCCATCACCGATGTGATCGCCGGCCACGTCAACGGCTTCTTCGGAGACATTCCCGGTCTGGTGGGCTTCATCAAGGCCGGCAAGCTCAAGCCCATCGGCATTGCCGCAGAGAAGCGCAATCCGCTGCTGCCCGAGGTGAAGACCTTTGCGGAAATGGGCATCCCGGGTGTCGATTCGGACAACTGGTATGCCGTCTTCGCCAGCAAGTTCGTGCCTGCTGCCGGCATCGACAAGGTGAGCGCCGCGCTGCGCAAGGCGCTGGCCGACGAGGGCGTGCGCAGTCACCTGCTGGCCTCTGGCGCCGAGCCCGCACCGTCCACGCCGGCCGAGTTGGCCACCCTGCTGAAGAAGGACGGCGACAAGTGGGGGCGCATCGTGAAAGCCAAGAACATCAAGCCCGAGTGAAGACTGAAAAGGACGCCATGCGCATTCAACCCATCGAGCCCGGAAGCCGCCCCGAACTGGCGGCCCTCGAGACGAAGATCCAGGGCGCCCGCGGCCGCATCTCGCTGCTCTACCAGGTGCTGCTCAACAGCCAGCCGGTGGCGCAAGGGTGGGAGCAGATGCTCTCCGCCATCCGCAACCACAACAGCCTGTCGGCGAGGTTGCGCGAGATGATCATCCTGCGGGTGGCGGTCATGAACCGCGCGCCCTACGAGTTCGATGCCCACGTGTCGCACGCGCTGGCTGGCGGCGTGCCGCAGGCCACCATCGACGCCTTGCGTTCGCCCGACCTTCCCACGGATGCGGGGCTGAGCGCGGCGGAATCCGCGGCACTCGAATACGCCGACACCATGACGCGCGACATCGCCGTGCCCGATGCGCTGTTCGCGCGTGTGGCCGAGCATTTCCAGGGGCAGGCGCTGGTCGACCTGACCGCCACCGTGGCGGCCTACAACATGGTTTCGCGCTTTCTCGTGGCGCTGCACATCGGCCATTGAAGGACGACGCCATGACAAGACAAGCCACCGATCAGATCCTGCTGCAGGCACGTCTGGACGAAGCGGCATCGGCCGATCTGGTGAGCGCGTGCAACGCGGCAGCGGTGGCCTTGGCCGGCGCCACGGTGCGGCGGGTGGCGTGGTCGGCTGCGGAGGGCGATGCCTACGGTTATCTGGCCCTGCCGCGCAGGCAGCAACTCGACGAGCGCGACCTGGCGCCGGTACTTGCGGCATTCGCCGGCGCTCTGGCACGCCATGCAGACCAGGCACAGCCACGGGTATCGCGCCTGGAGCAGGCTTTCGAGCGGCCGGGTGCCAGCCATGGCGCCGAGCCGGCCTTCCATTACGTGGTCGAGATGGACCCCGAAACCGGCTGGCGTGACGAGCTGCTGAACTGGTACGACACCGAGCACATGCCCGGCCTTGCATCGGTGCCGGGCACGGTGCACGCCGCCAGGCTGCTCAACCACGACCACGGGCCGCTGTCGCTTGCCTGCTACGACCTCGTCAGTCCCACGACCCTGGGCTCGCCACCCTGGCTGGCGGTGCGCGGCACCGAATGGAGCAGCCGCGTGCGGCCGCATTTCATGAACACGCGCCGGACGATGTTCAAGACATTGAGCTAAGTCGGCGCAAGGCGCGCCGGCGTTTCTGCGCCGTTCCACCGGAAATGGAAGGAAATGGCAGGAAACTTGCTTCTGCCTCTGGATGACAACTTCGCCAGAGTCGTTGACGCGCGTCTCTCAGCTGCAGCAGATCGATCAGATCCGACAAGGCTTCTATCCGCTTGAATTCTCGTTCGACCCGAGCCGCCCGATCTTCGAGAGCGCGCGGGTCAGCGTGCAGCTGGGTTGCGACATGGCGGAAGTGCGTGGCGCCGCGCACCGAGCCATGCTGTCGAAGCGGCACGCCGAAGAGATGGCCGGCCGGTTCGTCAAGGTTCTCTGGCAACTCCATGGCGAGGCGCATCTTCAACAAGGAAGCCGTGAGCTGCGGGTTCCGCCGGGCCACTGGACCCTGTACGACGCCGGAAGGCCGTACCAGATGGACATGAGCGAAGGTTCGGCCTTCCTGGCGCTGGTGTTCGAGGTCGGCGAGAACGACAAGTGGCTTCGGCTGATGCGCGACGCCGGCAGCCGGGTGATGAAGACCCAGGGCGAGTCGCAGCTGGCGCTGGGGGCGGTGCGGTCGGTACTGCAGGACGAGATCCAGCTGAGTTCACGCGGCAGGGCCTTGCTGAAGGACACGGTGTGGTCGTTCCTGTCGATGCAGACCGAGGACGACGAGGGCGCTGCATTGCGCAGCCGTGCTGCGCCGCTCGCGATTCTTCTGACCGATGCGCAGCGCTACGTGAACGAGCATCTCGGCGACCCCGGGCTCACGCCCGACCGCATCGCAGTGGCGCTGCGTGTGTCGCGGCGGACCATCTACAACGCGTTCCACGCAGAGGGAAGCACGCCTCAGGCGTACATCCAGCGCTGCCGCGTCGAACGCTGCCGTGTCGAACTCGAGGATCCGACGGCGCGCCACAAGAGCATCACCAGCATCGCGCTCGATTTCGGCTTCAACGACACCGCGTACTTCAGCCGTGCCTTCAGGCGGCAGTTCGGGCATTCGCCGTCCGAGGTCCGGGCCAGGGCGCTCGGCGCCTGAGTTCGCGCCGCGTGGCGATGCATTGAAATCCTGTTGGTGTTGCACGCGGGTCCAAGCCTGCGCGAGGCGTAGTCCATACGCTTGGGGTTCTGATCTTCACGACGGGCCCTGTCCATGCAA
Source organism: Pseudomonadota bacterium (assembly GCA_040387575.1). Lineage (GTDB taxonomy): Bacteria > Pseudomonadota > Gammaproteobacteria > Burkholderiales > Burkholderiaceae_C > Variovorax. The sequence continues at coordinate 3,266 of JAZKDL010000295.1, read as the reverse complement.
ACCACTCGCCGCCTTCTGTCCCACTGCCTGCTCGCGACCGCCGTCGCGTCGCTCTCGACACCGCTGATCGCGGCGGAAGCCGACGCAGCCAAGGTGCTGCGGATCGTCCCGCAGTCCAACGTCACCATCCTGGATCCGATCTGGAGCTCGGCCTACACCACGCGCAACCACGGCTACATGATCTACGACACGCTGTTCGGCACCGACATGGCCGGCAACGTGAAGCCGCAGATGGTCGACAAGTGGGAGGTTTCGCAGGACCAGAAGACCTGGACCTTCACGCTGCGGCCCGGCCTGGTCTTCAGCGATGGCGCGCCGGTCACCAGCGACGACGTGATTGCATCGCTCAAGCGCTGGGCGGTGCGCGACAGCATGGGCGGCGCGATGGTGCGCAACGTCGAGCGCTTCGATGCCGTGAACGCCGGCACCTTCAGGATCGTGCTCGGCAGCGCCTTCGGCCCGATGCTGCAGGCACTCGGCAAGCCCTCGTCGAACGTGCCCTTCATCATGCCGAAGCGCATCGCCGACACGCCCGCCAGCGAACAGATCAAGGAGTACATCGGTTCGGGCCCCTATGTCTTCAAGGCCGACGAGTTCCGACCGGGCGTGAAGCTGGTGTACCTGAAGAACGAGCGCTATCGGCCGCGCAGCGAATCCGCCGACGGCACGACCGGCGGCAAGCTGGTGAAGGTCGATCGCGTCGAATGGGTCATCCTGCGCGACCCGCAGACGCAGCTCAATGCGCTGTCCACCGGTGACGTCGACCTGATCGAGATGCCGGCATTCGAGCAATACCCGGTGCTGCGTGCCGATCCGAACGTGGTGCTCTTCGACATGTTCCCGGCGGGCAACCAGTTCGTCTTCCGCTTCAACCACCTGCACGCCCCCTTCGACAACCAGAAGGTGCGGCAGGCTGCGCTGGCGGCCTTCGGCCAGGAGGCGCTGCTCAAGACGCAGGTCGGCGATCCGGCGCTCTACAAGGTGTGCCTGAGCATCTACCCATGCGGCACGCCCTATTCGACCAACACCACCGCGCTGGGTGCCAAGCCCGACGTCGCGAAGGCCAAGCGCCTGCTCGCCGAGGCCGGCTACAAGGGCGAGCCGGTGGTGCTGATGCGACCGACCGACCTGGCCGCACTTGCGAAGATCCCGCTGATGGCCAAGCAACAGCTCGAGGCGGCCGGCTTCAAGGTCGACCTGCAGAGCATGGACTGGCAGTCGGTCATCGCGCGCCGCGTCAAGAAGGACACGCCGGCGAGCGGCGGTTGGAGCGCGTTCATCAGCGGCTTCGTCGGCAGCGACCTGCTCAACCCGCTGACCATCCCCTTCCTCAATGCGACCGGGGCCAACGGCTATGCGGGCTGGCAGGACGATCCGACCACCGAGGCGCTCAAGGTCCGCTACGCCCGCGCCACCACCGAGGCCGATCGCAAGGAAGTCGCCGCGCAGGTCCAGGCGCGCGTCATGGAAACCGGCAGCTATGCGCCGCTCGGCCAGGTCTATGCGCCGTCGGCGCTACGCAAGAACGTGCACGGCGTGCTCGCCAGCGGCGCCAACGTCTACTGGAACATCTCCAAGGATTGATGCGGGATGTCCGGACTGATATTGCGGCGGCTCGCCGCCCTGTTGCCGGTGCTCCTGGTCGTCGCCATCGTGGTGTTCGTGATGCTGCGGCTCGCGCCCGGCGACCCGGCGGCGCTCATTGCGGGCAACAACGCCACGAGCGCCGAGATCGACCGGATCCGCGAGCAGATGGGTCTGACGCGGCCGATCTGGGTGCAGTTCGGACTGTGGGCGGCGCAGGTGGTGCAGGGCGACCTCGGCTTCTCGTACTACCTGACCCAGCCGGTCACACGGCTGATCGGTGAACGCATCGAGCCGACGCTGTCGCTCGCGTTCGGCACGCTGCTTGTGTCGGTCGTGCTGGCGGTTCCGCTCGGCACGCTGGCGGCCGCACGCATGGGCGGGCGGCTCGATCGGGCCGTCATGGCGGCCTCGGTCGCTGGCTTCTCGGTGCCGGTCTTCATCGTCGGCTATCTGCTGATCTGGCTGTTCGGACTCGAGCTTCGCTGGCTGCCGGTGCAGGGCTATGTGCCGCTGTCGCGAGGCGTCGGCCGTTGGGCGCTGCATCTGGTGCTGCCTTGCCTGACACTGAGCTTCGCCTATGTGGCGCTCATCGCCCGCGTCACCCGGGCGTCGGTGAGCGAGGCGCTGACCGAAGACCATGTTCGCACCGCGCGTGCCAAGGGGCTGGCCGATTCCAAGGTGCTCCGGCGTCACGCGCTGGCCAATGCGGCAGTCCCGATCGTCACCGTGATCGGCATCGGCGTCGCGCTCCTCATCGGCGGCGTGGTGGTCACCGAAACGGTGTTCGCCGTGCCGGGCCTCGGCCTGCTGACGGTCGATGCGGTGATGAACCGCGACTTCCCGCTGATCCAGGGACTGGTGCTGTTTTTCTCCGTCGTCTACGTCTTCATCAACCTGTTGGTCGACCTGTCGTACCTGCTGCTCGATCCCAGGATCCGCTACTGATGGCTGCTCTCACACGTCTCTGGCGCAACGGCGGCTTCCGCTTCGGTGCGTCGGTTCTTGTCTTCATGATCGCCCTGGCCATCTTCGCGCCGTGGCTCGGCACGATCGATCCCGGCTCGATGGACGCGTCCAACGCCAACGTGCGCTCCGGCACTCATGCGACGGTGATGCTGTCCGACGGCGACGAGATCGCGCACACCTTCTGGATGGGCGCGGACAGCCTGGGCCGCGACATCTACAGCCGCGTGCTGTACGGTGCCCGCGTCTCGCTGGCGGTCGGGCTGCTGTCCGCCGCCGCGGCCATTGCGGCGGGGGCGCTGCTGGGCATGCTGGCCGGCTACTTCCGCGGAGTCGACGCCGTCCTGATGCGTGTGATGGACGGGCTGATGGCCGTTCCGACGATCCTGCTTGCCATCACGCTCGTCGCGTCGCTGGGCGCCACGGTGTCGACAGTGGTGCTTGCCATCGCGTTGCCCGAAGTGCCGCGCGTCACGCGCCTGGTCAGGGCGATGGTGCTGAGCCTGCGCGAGGAGCCCTATGTCGAGGCGGCGCTGTCGCTCGCGACGCCGCCCGCCATCATCCTGGTGCGCCACATCCTGCCGAATTCGCTCGCGCCGCTGGTCGTGCAGGGCACCTTCATCTGCGCGTCCGCCATCCTGACCGAGTCGATCCTGAGCTTCCTCGGCTTGGGGCTGCCGCCGGAGATACCGACCTGGGGCAACATCATGGCCGAG
>JAZKDL010000294.1:0-10747 GCA_040387575.1 Pseudomonadota bacterium | reverse complement strand
GATGACGGTGCAGGGCATTCCGTTCGGCCCTGGCGTCGCGCGCGCGGTGCAGCGCCTTGCCCAGCCACTGGAAAGCGCGCGATGAGCGGCCCTTTGCAGGGCGTGCGCGTCATCGACATGACCTCGGTCGCGATGGGCCCGTATGCGACACAGATCATGGGCGACATGGGCGCCGACGTGGTCAAGATCGAGTCGCGCGACGGCGACGTGTTCCGCCACGTCGCGCCGGCGCGCCATCCGCTGATGGGCGCGCCCTTTCTCAACTTCAACCGGAACAAGCGCAGCGTCGTGCTGGACCTCAAGACGCCCGAGGCCGCAGCGCAACTGCGCGAACTGGTCGGCCATGCGGACGTCTTCGTGTCCAACGTCCGGCCCGAATCGATGCGCCGGCTCGGGCTGGACGACGCCACGCTGCGGGCGCTCAACCCGCGGCTCATCTACTGCGGCGCCTATGGCTTCTCGGAGCAGGGCCGCTATGCGGGGCGGCCGGCCTTCGACGACATCATCCAGGCGATGAGCGGGCTGGCCGCGATCCAGGCGAACCCGGCAACGGGCCAGCCGGCCTACATGAACACCATCATCGCGGACAAGACCGCGGGCCTGACGATCGCCTATGCGGTGGCGATGGCGCTGTACGAGCGCGAGCGCTCCGGCCTCGGCCAGGCGATCGAGGTGCCGATGTTCGAGACCCTGTTCGCCTTCGGGATGATGGAGCACCTGGCCGGCCGCACCTTCGATCCACCGGAAGGCCCGATGGGCTACGACCGGCTGCTGTCGAGCCAGCGCCGGCCCTACCCGACACAGGACGGCTACCTCGCGCTGCTGCCCTACACGACCGCGCAATGGCAGCGCTTCTTTCGACTCGCCGGCCGACCCGAGGTGGCCGACGATGCGCGCTACATGGAGCCGGCGCAGCGCAGCCGCAACATCCACGCGCTCTACGGCATGCTGGCCGACCTGGTCGCGCAGCGCAGCACGGCGCAATGGCTCGCACTGCTGGCCGACGCCGACATCCCGCATGCGGAAGTGCTGTCGCTCGACGCGGTGATGGACGACCCGCACCTGCATGACGCGGGCATGGTGCAGACCATCGCGCATCCGACCGAAGGCACGCTGACCAGCGTCGGCATTCCGACGCGCTTCTCGCGCACGCCGGGCAGCATCCGGCGGCCGGCGCCGAATCTGGGTGCGGACTTGCTCGACGCCGTGATGGGCGACTGGCGCGCCCGGCCTGATCAGGCTACTCCGCGCTGATCTTTCCCTGCGTCACGATCGCGGAGAACTTCGCGTCTTCCTTCTTCAGGAACGCAGCGAAGTCCTTCGGTCCGAGCGCCATCGGCGTCACGCCGCTTTCTTCGAACTTGCGCTGCAGCTCCGGCGACTTGAGTACTTCGAGCAGCTCGGTGTTGAGGCGCGCGACGATCGCCGGGTCGGTGCCGGTCGGCACGAAGATGCCTTGCCAGACCGTCACGTCCGCGCCCTTCCAGGCGCCCACGCTGGCGAGCGATGGCATGCCGGGCATCGCGGGCGACGGCGCACCCAGCACGCCATAGGCCTTGATCTTGCCGGACTGCACCTGCTGCATGACCATCGACAGCGGCAGCACCGCGAGGTCGATCTGGTTGCCGGCCAGGTCGGTCAGGATCTGCGGACCCACGCGGTACGGGATGTGCACCATCGACACATGGCCCTGCTGCTTGAGCATTTCGCCGCCCAGGTGCAGGGAGGTGCCGACGCCCGAGGTCGCATAGCTGAGCTTGCCGGGCGACGCCTTCATTTCCGCGTAGAGCGCCTGCGCGTCGGCCGCCTTCAGGTCGGGCTTGCCGACCAGCACCAGCGGCTGCGAGCCGAGCAGCGTGACCGGCTCGAAGTCCTTCAGGCCGTTGTACTTGACCGTGCTCGGCGTGACCATCCGCGCGATGACGATGGAGCTTTCCACCGACAGCAGCAGCGTGTAGCCATCGGGCTTGGCGCGCGCCGCCTTGTCGGTGCCGATGACGCCGCCGGCGCCGACCGTGTTTTCGATGACGACCGGCTGGCCAAGGCGCCGGGCGAGTTCCGGCGCGACCCAGCGCGCCATCACGTCGACGTTGCCGCCGGCCGAGTACGGCACGATCATCGTGATCGGCCGCGAGGGCCAGGTGTCGGCGAATGCGGCGCCGGTGCCGATGGCGGCGCTCAGTGCCAATGCGGAAAGAAGCGTGCGGCGCAGAAAGGTGGGGCGTGTCATGAAAGGCTCGTTGCGTTGGATGCGTTGGACGTATGGGTCGAAAGGTGCTGCGCTGGCGCGATGGCCGCGAGCTGGTCGTTGAAGCGTTGGCGGAGTGCGGCCTTGGCGGCGTCGTCAAGCCAGCAAGCGTCGACGCCGGCCAGGCTCAGTGCGCCGGCTTCGGCCCATCCCCACTGCAGGCCGTCCAGCACGTGCTGGTAGGTGTGGGTCATGTCGGTATGGAACATGGCCGGGTCGTCGGTGTTGAGCGTGATGCGCAGGCCCGCGTCGGCCATCTGGCGGATCGCCTTCAACCGACGGTCGCGGTTCTTCGCCACACTGGTCACGCCGCAGGTCGTGAAGAACACGCCACTGTCGCGCGCGCGCTGCACCGTGGCCGCGTCGGCCAGCAGGTTGTAGCCATGGTCGAGCCGGTCGCACTGCAGCAGGTCGATGCAGTCGTCGAAGTGCGAAGGCGGTGCTTCCGCCAGCGTCTGGTTGTCCTCGCAGACATGCGCGGTCTTGCGCAGGCCGGCCTGCGTGGCGCGTCGGTAGACCGCCTGGAAGGTGGCCGGCGGGCCGGCGCGCTCGGGGCCGTCCAGGCCGATGCCGACCACGCGCTCGTGGCGGTGCGCCAGCACCAGGTCCATCGTCTCGTCGGCGCTCGACGGCGACCACTCGCGATCGAACGCGACCAGCAGCAGCGCCGACACGCCGAAGTCCCGCTCCGCATCGGCAATGCCCGCCGCCAGCCCGTCGACCTGCGCACGGTACGACGCGCCCGCGGGCATGAAGTACTGCGGGTTGAAGGACATTTCGGTATGCAGCACGTTGCCGAGCCGAAACGCGTCCTCGAGCGCCTCGTAGGCGACGCGCGCGAAGTCGGCCGGCGTGCGCAGCACCTGCGCGACCAGCCTCAGCACCTCGATGAAGTCGTAGAAGTCGCGGTACACATAGAGCTGGTCGGCGGGCCGCGGCAGGGCGATGCCGTACTGCGCAGCGAGCGCCGCGAGCGTCTGCGTGCGCAGCGTGCCCGCCACGTGGCAGTGCAGCTCCACCTTGGGAATGCGCGCGACGAGCGATGGCGGAAGTGAGTTCATGGCATTCATGAAAAGCGAAACGGGTTCGATGAGGAGCCGCGACCTTAGGCCGATCGCCCCGCCAGCGCGAGACCGTGGCGTGGACTGGTGGTTATGGCGCCGCTGTTATGACCCGGCCATGGCTGCGGCACACTGTCGCGCATGAGCAAAGCGCCGCGCCCCGATTCGTCCGTTCTCCTCGCCGAGGACGACCCTGGCCGGCGGCTGGACCAGTCGCTGGTGCGCTCGCTGCATGCGCTGCTGTCGGAAGCCAGCGTGTCGCGCGCCGCCAGCCGGCTCGGCATCGCGCAGCCGGCGATGAGCCGGCACCTGAAAGCACTGCGTGAGCTCACCGGCGACGAGTTGCTGGTGCGCGTCGGCAACCGGATGGTGCTGACGCAGCGGGCCGAGTCGTTGCTCACGCCCGCGCGGCGCATCCTGGCGGACCTGTCGATGCTCACGGCGGAGGCGGCCGACTTCGATCCTGCCCAGTTGCGGCAGAGCTTTCGCCTGGCGACCTACGACTTCCTGCCGCGGCCCTTCTTCGCCGACCTGACGCGCCGCATGTCGCAGGCCGCGCCCGATTGCGACATGGTGATCCGCGGGCTCGGCACGCGCTTCGAGCACTACCGCCAACTCGCCGATGGCGAGATCGACATGGTCATCACGCTGTGGCCCGAACTGCCGGCGCACCTGCGCGCGACGAACCTGCTGACCGATGGGCTGGTGTGCGTGATGCGGCAAGGCCATCCGCTGACCGCGCAGCCGCTCACGCTCGAGGCGTATCGGCGGGCGAGCCATCTGTCGTCGCTGGAGCATGTGCCGGGGCAGGGCGCGATCCTCGATGCGCAGCTGGCGGACCTGGGGCTGGCGGTGCACACGGCGGTGCGCACGCAGTTCCTCGGCATGGCGCCGTCGATCCTCGCGGCGACCGATCTCGTCTTCACCACCGGCCGGCTGCTGGCCGAGGACATGGCCAAACAGGCGCCGCTCGCCATCGTCGCGTTCCCCGGGCCGGTGAAGCCCTTTCGCTACAAGCTGGTGTGGCACGAGCGCACGCACAAGAACCGCGCGATGGCGTGGTTCCGTGGCGAGCTGATCGAGGCGGCGCGCACGTTGGCGCGGCGAGGGCAGGCGGGGTGATGTGAAGGTGGTGAGGTGGTGAGCTGGATCGATAGATCCGCTCGCTCACCATGCCGCGCTCGCCGTTCCCCGCGCACGGGTTGGGCCGGGCGGGCCCGGCTTTGCGGTTCAGGCTGTCGCTTCCGCCGCCGGCACCCACGCGTCGATGTCCGCCTTCCATGGCAGGCTCGACTGGCTGCCGCTGCGGGTGCAGGCCAGCGCGGCCGCCTTGCTGGCGCGCTGCATCGCATGTTGCAGCGTGTCACCGCGGTCCAGCGCAGCGGCCAGCACGCCGACGAAGCAGTCGCCTGCCGCCGTGGTGTCCACGGCCGTGATCGGATGCGCCGGCACGAAGCAGTCGCCGTCGGCCGTGGCCGCTTCGGCGCCGCGCTCGCCGAGCGTCCGGAGCACATCGATGCCCAGCGCCTCGTGCAGCGCGCGTGCGCTGTCGCCGCAGCCGAGCCAGCCGGCGATCGACACGGCCTCGCTCTCGTTCACGACCAGCAGGCCGCACAGCCGCAGAACGGCCGCATCGAGCCGGATGGCCGGCGCCAGGTTCAGGATGGTCCGCACGCCCGCGGCATGCGCGCGCGCGAGCAGCGCCGCCACTTCGGCCGGCCGGCTCTCCATCTGCAGCAGCAGCCAGTCGGCGCGGCCGAGCAGCTCGGCATCGACCTGGTCCGCCGCTGCCTCGCCGTTCGCGCCGAGTGCGACCGCGATCTGGTTGCGGCCCTGCGCATCGACCAGGATCGACGCGCAGCCCGTGTCCAGCGTGGCCGTCCTGATGCGGCTCATGTCGACGCCGCAAGCCGCCAGTTGCCCGACCGCGACGTGATGCAGCGGATCGGCCCCGACCGCACCGACCATCGCGACCTCGGCGCCGTCGCGTGCCGCGGCGACCGCCTGGTTCGCGCCCTTGCCGCCGGCTTCCATCCTGAATCTTTTCGCGAGCAGCGTCTCGCCCGGTGCGGGCGACACGTCCAGCTCGAAGATGAGGTCGGCGTTCAGCGAGCCGAAGATGACGATCATTGCGGCCCCGTCCTCACGCAGCGGTGCCGGTGGCCGTGGTCGCCTGCGTCAGCTTCTGGATGAAGTCGCGCAGGATCGCGTCGCGCTGCAGGTGCGTCACGTAGCGCATCAGGTGGCGGCTGCGGTCGACGCTGAAGGTGATCTGGTCGGTGAGGATCGGCGTCGGCACCAGCACGCTCGGCGTCCAGTCGGCATTCAGCAGCCAGGCGACCGCGACCATGTCCCAGATGACTTTCGACCAGCCGAGCGCCGGCAGCTTCTTTTCGGCCGCGAGTTCGGCGAAGCGGGTGGCGAGGAATTCGCCGATGCGCCCGTGTGGCCGCACATGCTGGTCGATTTCGGGAATCGTGCTGTGGAAGTGCGACACCACGCCCATGCAGGGCACGAGCACCAGCGGCACGCCGGAGTCGAACAGCACCTGCGCGCCGCCCACGTCCTGCTTCAGGTTGAACTCGACCTGGTGCGGCCATTCGAGCGCATGGCCGCCGAGCCAGATCACGACCACGCGGTCGATGATGTCCGGCGCCGCGAGCAGCGCGGAGGCGATGTTGCTGATGGCCGCGATGGCGATCACGTAGAGCGGTTCGTCCGGCGTGGCGCTGCGGGCGCGGGCGATCAGGTCGTCCACCGCCGGTGCGCTGCGCGCCTGCTTCTGCGGGCCGACGTACTCGGTCACACCCTTGAACACCATGCCGTCGGGCGAGCGGTCCATGCGGTCGAGCAGGCGGCAGATCTCGTCGTGGCTGAGCTGCATGCCATGGCCGGGGCTGTCCGCGCGCTCGTTGAAGAAGGGCGCGGCGTAGATGGCTTCCAGCTGGATGCGTTCCGGCGACAGCAGCGCCTGGACCACGGCGAACTGGTCGTCGATCTCGTTGTAGGTGTCGGTGTCCAGCACGGCGCGCACGCGGCCGGTGCGGGGCGTCAGCATGCGCAGGCGGTCTGCGTCCGAGAGAGTCACGGTATTTCCGATCATGGTGGGATGTGTGAGGGGATGCGGCACGGTCATTCCTTGCCGCCGGTGGAAGCCACCGAGCTGGTGTAGTAGCGCTGCATGACGGTGAGGATCACCATCGGGATCAGCGAGATGAACAGCGCGCCGGCGAAGGTCAGGCCGTAGTTCACGTCGAACACGCTGGTGTACTGCGCGATGGCCACGGCCGCGACCTTGTAGTCGTTGGACGGCGCGATCAGCAGCGGCCACAGGTAGGCCTGCCACTGGAAGATGAACAGGATCAGCGCGCCGCTGACGAGCGCCGGCCGCGACAGCGGCAGGTAGATGCGCCAGAAGATCTGGAACCAGCCCATGCCGTCGACCTTGGCCGCATCGGACAGCTCGCGCGGAATGCCCGCGAAGAACTGGCGCAGCAGGAACACGGTGAGCCCGTTGCCGACGCCGGGCAGCACCAGGCCGGTGAAGCTGTCCTGCAGGCCGAGGTCGCGCAGCACGAAGTACAGCGGCGGCGCGATCGCGTCGAACGGAATCAGGAAGCTGATGATCATCGCGCCGAACACCACCGAACGCCCGCGAAACTCGATCACGGCCAGTGCGAAGGCGGCCGGCGCGCACACCAGCAGCCCGACCGCCACGGTCAGGAACGACACCCACAGCGAGTTCAGGATGGCGCGGCCGAAGAAGCCGGTCCACAGCTCGGCGATGTTCTTGAAGGTGACGCGGTTCGGCAGCACCGTCCAGATGCCGAGGTTCGAGATGTAGCGAAAGATGTCGTCTTCCGGCCGCAGCGCACTGATGGCGATCCAGTACAGCGGCAGGAAGAACAGCAGCCCGAGCGCGGCGATCGCGATCCGCTTGAACAGATGGCCGGCGAACATCAGCGTGCCTCCCGCGAGTCGCTCATCAGCCGGAACTGCACCGACACGATGACCAGCACCAGGAGCACCAGCACGACGGTGGCCGCGGCGGCGCTGCCGCGGTCGCCCTGCTCGAAGGCGCGCGTGTAGATGTCGTTCATGATCAGATTGGTCGCGCCTTGCGGCCCGCCCTTGGTCAGGATCTGCACGGGCGCGAAGATCAAAAAGTTGGCGACCGTGTCGGCCACCAGCACGAAGGTCAATGGCCGGCGCAACTGGGGCAGCGTGACGTAGCGGAAGCGCTGCCAGGCGTTGGCGCCGTCGATCGTCACGGCTTCGTACAGCGACTTCGGAATGTCCTGCAGGCCGGTGATGAGCATCGTCATCCAGTAGCCGACGCCGATCCAGCTGACCACCAGGATGATCGACAGGAAGGCCGGATTCGGCGCCGTCAGGAAAGGTTGCGGCGCGATGCCGACCGCGGCGAGCAGCGCGTTGAGCAACCCGTCGGGCCGGTACGCGACACCCCACACGACCGCCGACACGCTCTGCGGAATCGCCACCGGCAACAGGATCAGCGAGCGCCAGAAGCCCGTCATCGGCAGCTTGTTGTTCATCAGCAGCGCGAGGCCGAGCGCGACCGCGATCTGCAGCGGATTGACGATCACCGCGAACAGCAGCGTGGTGCGCAGCGTGTTCTGGAACTCGGGGTCGGTGAAGATGTAGACGTAGTTTTCCAGGCTGAAGCCGGTGGCGCCCGGCGCGAGCAAGGAGTCGCGGAGCGCCATGCCCGCCGGCCACAACCTCAGCACGGCGACGGCCGCCAGTGCCGGCGCCAGGAAGAGGAATGCGATCAGCGCATTGCGTCGTTGGAACATGGGCTCTCCGGTCTCTCTTGTCTACCTGCGACGGATCAGCGGATGCGCGACAGCGTCGACTTCAGCTGCGCCTGCGCCTTGTCCAGCGTGGCCTTCGGATCGGCACCGTTGCGGATGTCGCTGAAGGCGTTGTTCAGCACCTGCTCGAACGCCAGGTAGCCGAGCGAGCGCGGGCGGCTCACGGTCGTGTTGGCCAGTTCGTAGCTGATGACCTTGCGCACCGACGGGCCGACGTCGGGCTTCAGCCGGCTGGCGAAGGCGTCGATGTACGGGCCGAAGGCTTCGTTGTTGGACGTGATGTACGGCGTGTACGTCGTGGTCAGGCCGTTGCCGGTCGCGTTGAGCGTGATGAACTCGGCAAACAGCTTGGCTTCGGCCTTGTGGCCCGAGTACGGGTTGACGCCGATGGTCCAGGAGTCGGTCGGCGTCGATGGCTTGCCGCCGGCGAAGTAGGGCACCAGCGCCACGCCGTAGTTCAGGCCTTGCGCGGCGTCGAAGGTGGCGATGTTCCAGGGGCCGGCGACGAAGAACGCCGTCTCGCCCGCGGCGAAGCTGGCGGCCAGCTGGTTGATCGGAATGCCGCGCGGTGCCACGTTCTGCTCGAACAGCGAGGCGTAGAACTTCGAGGCCTCGATCCACTTCGGGTTGTTGACGTCCGGCTCCATGTTGTCCGGGCCCTTCAGGCCGGTGCCGCCGCCGATCGACGTGAACAGCGGCTCCAGCTGGTAGTAGCGGGTGATCTGCTCGAACATGAAGCCCCACTTGGCGCCCGAGGCCTGCGCCTTCTTGCCGAGATCGACGATCTGGGCGTAGGTGAGGCGGGCCTTTTCGTCGGTGGTCGGATGGGGGATGCCGGCCTTGTCGAGCAGCGCCTTGTTGTAGAACATCATCTGCGTCGACGTCCACAGCGGCAGCGCGAACAGGTCGTTCTTGTGCGTCAGCACGCCATAGGCTTCCTTGCTCGTCACGGCCTTGGCACGCGCCTGGAACTCGTTCAGGTTGAGCAGGTAGCCCTTGGTCGACAGAGCGGGGATGCGCGGGCTGTCGACCATGAACACGTCGAGCCCCGGATCGCGCGCACCGACGCGCGCCTCGATCTGCGGCGTCAGGCTGTCGAAGGGCACGGTCTGGAAGTCGACCTTGATGTTCGGGTGCGCCTTCTCGAAGGCATCGATCGAGGGCTTGAAGACCTCGACCTTGTTCTGCGTCAGGAACCGGATGGTCACGGGTTCGGCCAGGGCCGCGCCCGACGCCGCAAGCGCCAGAAGGCCGCTCGCGGCAACGATGGCCGCACGTTTGAGCATGTGCATGGAAGTCTCCATTGGATGATTTGGAATGACGGGTCGTCCCGCGCCGCGGGCACGCGTTGAACTCGACGCCTCGTGGCTGATGTGCACGCGTGTGCAGAATGTCTTCGCAGGCTGCTTCGATGTCAATACGGTCTAGGGTTTTCCCTTGCATAAGACCGTCTGAAGAGATGGTTTGCTGCTTGACCCGGGTTCGGCGCGAATGCTAATCTGCACCCGCGTGCAGAATGCCGCATGTCCCCGGCTGGGCGCCTGGCGCCGGCCTTTCCTTCAGAGACAAGAGTTCCAAGATGTCCACCGTTGAACTGCGTTCCTTCAAGAAGTCCTACGGCGCCGTCGACATCCTTCACGGGGTGGACCTGGCGATCGCCGAGGGCGAGTTTGTCGCCCTGGTCGGCCCGTCCGGCTGCGGCAAGTCGACCATGTTGCGGATGATCGCGGGCCTCGAAGACATCACCTCCGGCGAGCTGCTGCTCGACGGCAAGGTCGTCAATACGCGCTCGCCGAAGGAACGCAACATCGCGATGGTGTTTCAGAACTACGCGCTGTATCCGCACATGTCGGTGCGCGAGAACATCGGCCTGAACCTCAAGATCGCCGGCGTCGGCAAGGCCGAGGTGGCCGAGCGGGTGACGGCGGTCTCGCGGCTGCTGAGCCTCGAAGACCTGCTCGACCGGCAGCCCTCGCAACTGTCCGGCGGCCAGCGCCAGCGTGTGGCGATGGGCCGCGCGATCGTGCGCAATCCGGCCGCCTTTTTGTTCGACGAGCCGCTGTCGAACCTCGACGCCAAGCTGCGCGTGCAGATGCGCACCGAGATCAAGGCGCTGCATGCCAAGGTGCGCACCACGTCGATCTACGTCACCCACGACCAGGTCGAGGCGATGACGCTGGCCGACCGCGTGGTGGTGATGAACAAGGGGCGCATCGAGCAGCAGGGCGCCCCAATCGCGCTGTACGAGAACCCGATCAACATGTTCGTGGCGGGCTTCATCGGCTCGCCGTCGATGAACTTCCTGCGTGGTGTCGCTGGCGGTGATGGCGACGCGGCCTGGGCCGACCTGGGCAACGGCATGCGCATCGACCTGGGCGCGCAGCCCAAGGTCACGGCGGGGCAACCGGTCGTGGTCGGCATCCGGCCCGAGCATCTGCAGATCGGTGCGCCGGGCGTGCAGTTCGAGGGCATCGTCGATTTCGTCGAGCCGACCGGTGCGCAGACGCATGTCACCTTCACGGCCAAGGGGCTGACGCTGGCGTCGGTGCAGAACGGCAATCCGGCGTTGGCGGCGGGGCGGCCGGTGCGCATGGGTTGCGCGG
>JAZKDL010000293.1:0-8416 GCA_040387575.1 Pseudomonadota bacterium | reverse complement strand
ATGTCGAACTTCTCGAACAGGCGCACGAAGGCGCCCATCGGCGCGCAGGAGCCGAAATCGAGGATGGTGCCGGCCCAGTCGAAGACGACGGCGCTCAGGCGGGGTGTGTTGGATGTCATGTGTTGCTTCCCTTGAAGATTGCTGCTGGCGAGGTCACCAGGCGTTGAAGACTTCTTCGGCGATGCCGAAGGCGGTGCTCGCGCCGGTGCCGCTGGTGACCAGCACCAGCCGCGTGGCTTCGTCGGGCTGATCGATCAGGCAGTCGGTGCTCGGCGACGACGGATAGGTGCCGACCCAGCGCTCCGTCACGCGCGCTTCCTGCAGCTTCAGCGTCGCGTGCAGATGCCGCAGGATCAGGTCGTCGACGTGCTGGTCGGCGAAGGGTTCGAGCACCGGCCCGTAGTGGTGCGAATCGCCGACCACCAGCGACCCGTCGGCGCTCTGCACCACGATCAGATGGATGCCATGGTCGAGCGATTCGCCCTCCTCTCGCTTCAGCTGCTCGAGCAGTCTTGCAGCCGCCGGCAGCTTGCTGTAGCCGTGATAGCGCACCAGGCTCAGGTCGGCCATGACCGAACCCGGCAGCTTGAAACCCGGCTCGGGCTGAACCCGCAGCATGTGGAGCTGGCACAGGCGCAGCCCATGCGGCGTGATTCGATCGGCGAACAGCCCGTTCAGGTCGGTGTTGGTGCAAACCGCGACGCGCTCGGCATGCAGCGTTGCGCGCGACGTGCGAACCATGGGCGTCGCGACTTCGAGCACCGCCTCGCTGAAGCGGAAGGTCACGCCCATCGATTCAGCCAGCCAACTGGCCAGCAGACCGATCGCGGTGCGCGACTCGACGCGCATCTCGTGCGGGCTGTAGAGCACGCCCTGCGCGCCGTCGAGCTCCAGCACCGGTGCACGGCGGGCGGCGTCCGCCACGTCCAGCAACTCACAACCTTCGGCCATGGAAGTGCCCATGAACTCCTCGAGCACCTCCAGCGCCATCGGCCGGAACGCCGTCAGGAACAAGCCGTGATGCAGCGCCGCGATGCCGGCCTGCGGTGCGACCTCGCCCCAGACTTCGCGCGCACGCCGGGCGCGGCGCCAGGTCTCGCCAGCGCCTTGGCCGGTCACGGTGATGAAGCCGAAGTTGCGGATCGACGCGCCGACGCAGGCCGCATCGCGCTCGACCACGCAAACCTTGAGGCCACGCTTGGCGGCGGTGTACGCATGCGCCAGGCCGACGATGCCGGCGCCGACCACGATCAGATCGAAGTTCGTTTTCATTGGATGTCTCGGGGTCTGAAGATGTCGCTGCGAGGAAGCCGCAGCACCGGCCAGTGACGCCGCAACGCCTCCTGCGCCAGTTGGGGATCGGGGTCGACCGCCACCGGCTGGCCGACCACCTGCAGCAACGGCAGGTCGTTGATGGAATCGCTGTAGAAGGTCGCCTGCCGCAGCGCGTCGTCGGCCGGAATGGCTTGATCGGCGAGCCAGCTGCGCAGACGCGTCACCTTGCCTTCGCGCATGTTGAGGATGCCCTCCGTCGTGCCGGTGAAGCAGCCGTCGGGTCGGACTCGCAATTCAGTCGCGATCAGATGATCGAAGCCAAATTCAGCCGCCGTGAGCTCGATCAGGAAGCGGCTGGTCGCGCTGGTCAGCACCAGCTGATCGCCCTGCGCGCGGTGCTGAGCAACCAACGCAAAAGCCGAAGTCGGCAAACGCGGACGGATGACCTGCGCCATGAACGCCTGCCGCAGCGGCTCCCATTGCGTCGCGCTGCGCCCGGTCAAAGTGCTCGCGAAGAACTCGCAGAAATCGGCCGGTGCGGCTTGCCCGGCGTGATACAGCCGGTCCATCTCCGCATTGCGGGCCGCGAAGTCGGCACCGAGCACGCCTTGCGCCACCAGGAACTCGCCCCACAGCACCTCGCTGTCGCCGTTGAGCAGCGTGTTGTCGAGGTCGAACAAGGCCAGCCGGCTCATCGTGCAGGCGCCCTCCAGCGCTGCGTGCGCCGGTCGACCAGCTTGCCGAGCGCCAGATACAGAAGCGTGACGACCGTGGAGGTCGCTGCGATCAGCACCGCCATTGCCGCGGCCGGCCCGCTCTCGCCAGCCTCGTCGAGATTCAGGATCGCAACGGCCGCCACCTTGGTGTCCGGTGAATACAGGAAGACCACCGCCGAGATCGTCGTCATCGCGTTGATGAAGAAGTAGCGCGACACGTCCAGCAGCGTCGGCAGGCAGATCGGCAGCGTGACGCGCCAGAAGGTCTTGTAGAACGGCACCTTGAGCGATGCCGACACCGCCTCGAATTCGGGGTCGATCGACTTCAACGCCGTCACCATCGTCAGATGGCCGGTCGTATAGAAATGGATGATCGTGCACAGCACCAGCAGCGCGGTGCTCTGGTACAGGAAGTTCAGCGGATTGGCCGGCGCATTGAAGAAGAAGATGTAGCCCAGGCCGAGCACCAGGCCGGGCACCGCCATCGGCAGCATCGCCATCAGCCGGATCATCGGCCGCGCCCAGTCGAGGCCGCGCGTCTTCTCGAGCATGTACGCGCCGATGAACACGATGACGGTGCCGAACACCGCGGTGCAGGCCGCGAGCTTCAAGCTGTTGATCATCGCGTCTCCAAGCTCCGCATCGACGAGGCCCGACACGTAGTGCACGAAGCTCGGCGTGAGGTTGTAAGGCCAGAGCGTCGCGAAGGACGCGAACACGGCCATGCAGAACATCGCGAGCATCAGCGCCACGATGAGCACGCAGTACGCGGTCATCACGAGGTCGAAGCGGCGCGCCGGCTTCGGCGTGAGCGGCACGGCGCGTGCGCTCAGCGTCGAGGTCTGCTTGCGCTGCACGAAGTAGTCGATCGCGAAGGTGAACGCGGCCGGCGTCAGCAACAGCAGCGCGACCACCGCGCCGCGCTGGAAGTCCTGCTGGCCGATCACCAGCTTGAACACGTCGGTCGCCAGCACGTTGAAGTTGCCGCCAACGACCTTGGGCACGCCGAAGTCGGTGATGACCAGCGTGAAGGTGACCAGCGCAGCGGAGATGAGCCCGTACTTGGCGCCCGGCAACGTGATGGTGAAGAACTTTCGCAGCGTGCTGGTACCCAGCGCATCGGCCGCTTCGTAGAGCCGCGCGTCGGCCAGCGTGAGCGCCGTCACCAGGATCATCAGCGTGTGCGGGAACGCAGCGAAGCATTCGGCGAGCACGATGCCCTGCGCGCCATAAATGCCATCGAAGCCGAGCGCCAGCCAGAAGTCCTTGGCGACGCCCTGGTTGCCGAACCAGTAGATCAGCGATATGGCCGACAGCAGCGATGGCGCGAGCAGCGGCAGCAGCGTGATCGTGCGGAACAACCCTTTGAAGGGCATGCAACTGCGGGTGAGCGCATAGGCGAAGGTGAAGGCCAGCGGCACCACGATCAGCGTGACCATCACCGAGACCCAGACGCTGTGCCACAGGCTCTGGAGCAGCGCAGGCGACGCCAGGTAGGCCGTGAAAGCACCAAGGCCCGCCGACGCGCCGCCGTCCTGCCCTTCGATCGCCTTGGACAGGATCAGCAGCAACGGCAGGACCAGTCCGACGACCAGCAACACCACCACGCCAATGAGCGCGACATGCGCGATCCGATCGCTCCAGTGGATGCGCTGCTTGAGCGCAGGCGCCTTCAGGACAGCTGACATGGCAAGTCGATCTGCAGGCAATCGAGACGTTGGAACATGGCTCATCCCGCAGCCAAGGGAAACACGCGCAACCGGTCGGCGCGCAGCGCGAAGCGCAGCGTGTTGCCTTCGCGCACGTCGAACTCGTCCATCTGGTTGAGCGAAAACTGCAACTGCAGCGGCTGGCCGGGAATGCCGTCGACGGCGACCTCGGCCAGGCAGTTGCTGCCCAGGAATTCCACATGCCGCACTGTGCCCGTGCAGCGCATCGGGTCGTCGTCGCGCACGCCATCGACCACGCGGTCTTCCGGGCGCAGGTACAGCGACACCTCGCGGCCGGGACGAAAATCGGCACCGGCTTCCGGCTTGCAATGCAGGCGCATGTCGCCGCAGCGGAACCAGTGGTCGCCTTCGGCCACCGCGGTCAGGCGATTCACCTTGCCGACGAAATCGGCCACGAAAGGCGACGCCGGCTCGCGGTACACCTCCATCGGCGTGCCGACCTGCTCGATCACGCCGTGGTTCATCACCACGATGCGGTCGGCCACCGACAGCGCCTCTTCCTGGTCGTGCGTGACCATGATGGTCGTCACGCCCAGCTTGCGCTGCAGCGCGCGGATCTCGTTGCGCAGATGCACCCGCACGATCGCGTCGAGTGCCGACAGCGGCTCGTCCAGCAGCAGCAGCCCCGGCGAAGTCGCGAGCGCGCGTGCCAGCGCGATGCGCTGCTGCTGGCCACCCGACATCTGCGACGGGTACTTGGCGCCGCTGCCCGGCAGGCCGACCAGCTTCAGCAGCTCAGCCACGCGCGGCGCCACCTGTGCACGCGACTCCTTGCGATTGACCAGCCCGTAGGCCACGTTGTCCGCGATGCTCAGGTTGGGAAACAGCGCGTACGACTGGAACATGATCCCGTAGTCGCGCCCAGCCGGCGGTTCGGTCGAGATGTCGCGGCCGGCCTGCAGGATCGTGCCGGCGGTCTGCGTCTCGAGCCCGGCGATGATCCGCAGCAGCGTGGTCTTGCCACAGCCCGACGGCCCGAGAAAGCACACGAACTCGCCACGCCGGATCGACAAGTCGATGTCGTCCAGCGCGGTGAAACTGCCGAAGCTTTTCCGGATGCGCCGGAGCTCGAGGTACGTGGCGTCGTTCATGTGTTCAAGTGCCGGTCGGGTGCGTGCTAATACGGTGCGGAATTACTTCTTCTCGCTCTTCGCGTCGTAGCGCTTCGACCATTCGGCCAGCGTGCGTTCGCGGCCGGCAGCAGCCTTGTCGAAGTCGACCTTGATCAGGCGCGACTCGTAGTCGTCCGGAATGTTCGCGAGCTTCGGCGCCACGCCGGGTTGCGCAGTGATCGCGAAGTTCTTGCCATACAGCAGCATCGCGTCCTTCGACGAGGCCCAGTCGGCCAGCTTCTTGGCAGCGTCGAGCTTCTTGGTGCCCTTGTAGATCGCGAAGCCTTCGAGGTCCCAGCCCAGGCCTTCCTTCGGGAACACCAGTTCGATCGGCGCGCCCTTGGCCTTGTTGGTGTGGCCGCGGTATTCGAACGAAATGCCCGCGACGTATTCGCCGGCGGCTGCCATGTTGCAAGGCTTGGAGCCCGAATGGGTGTACTGGCCGATGTTCTCGTGCAGCGCGTCCATGTACTTCCAGCCGCCACCCTTGCCGCCCTCGTCGCCCCAGAGTTGCAGCCACGCGACGACGTCGAAGTAGCCGGTGCCGGACGATGCCGGGTTGGGCATCACGACCTGGCCCTTGAACTCGGGCTTGGTCAGGTCTTTCCAGGTGGTCGGGATCGCGATGTTCTTCTTCTTGGCTTCGACCGTGTTCACGCACACCACGGCACCGAACACGTCCATGCCCCACCAGGCAGGCGGGTTCTTCTTGTCGCGGTACTGCGACATGATCGCGTCGAGGTTCAGCGGCGCGTAGGGCTCGAGCATGCCGTTGCGTTCGAACAGCGCGAGGCTCGAGGCGGCGACGCCCCAGATCACGTCGGCCTGCGGATTCGCCTTCTCCGCCAGCAGCTTGGCCGTGACCACGCCGGTCGAGTCGCGCACCCACTTGATTTCGATGTTCGGGTTGACCTTGTTGAAGGACTCCTGATAGGCCTTGAGCTGGTCGGTCTCGAGTGCGGTGTAGACCGTCAGTTGTGTCTTCTGCGCCAGTGCGCCGGCAGCAAAGGCCAGGCCGAGAACGGCGGCCACCAGAGATTTCGCGTATTTCATGAACGGAGACTCCTCATTTTGAAAAAGGGGGACTGTGGCGGCACGAGACGACATCCTCGTGACACACCGACAAAGCAAAATCGAGGCCCGCTTCTTCTGATTGCCTACTGTCTTTTGTAAATCGTAGACAATCTACAATGAACGACCTACGATTCAGCCATGGCCAAGAAGATCTCCACCCACCCCGCCATCGCACAGCTTCAGTGCAATTCCCTCGCGAACCTGGTGCAGGCCGAGATCGAACGCATGATCCTGGACGGTGAACTGGACTCCGGCGCCAAGCTCACCGAGTCCACGTTGGCCGAGCAACTCGGCGTGTCGCGCGGCCCGGTGCGTGAAGCCTTTCGTATGCTTGAAGAAGCCGGCCTCGTCCAGACCGAAAAGAACCGCGGCGTGTTCGTGCGCCACGTACCGATCGAAGAGGCACTCGAGATCTTCGAGCTGCGCGCCGTGATGGACCTTTACGTCGGACGCAAGCTGGCCGCGGGCATTGGCACCACCGAAGTGCGCGAGTTGCGCCAACTGGCCGATGCGATGGACCAGGCCGTGAAGGCCGACAACGCACGCGACTATCACCGCTTCAATCTCAAGTTCCACGACAGGCTGCTGGAGCTTGCAGGCAACGCCAAGCTCACGGCCACCTATCGCAAGCTGGTCAACGAGCTGTCGCTGTTCCGCCGGCAGAACCTCACCAACGAATCAATGACGGTCTACTCGCGCGAGCACCGCCAGATCGTCAAGGCCATCGCCGCAGGCGACCCCGAAGCGGCCGGCCAGGCGATGTACCAGCATGTGATGAACAGCCGAGAACGCACGCAACGCAACTACCAGCAGAAGCAGGCGGCGGTTGCAGCGGAAGCGGCCGGCGGCACGAGCAAGTTGTCGGCCGGCGCGGAGGCTTGAGCCATGGCGCTTTCGCTGGAAGACATCGACACGCTGTTCGCGCGGCACGGCGCCGCGCAATACAGCGGCGAGCCCGTGACGCAGCTGGAACACGCGCTGCAAACCGCCTGGCTGGCCGAGCAGGCCGATGCCGACGACGAACTCGTGACGGCCGCCCTGCTGCACGATCTCGGCCACTTACTGAACGATCAGGGCGAGTCGCCCACGCTGCGCGGCATCGACGACCTGCACCAGTACTTCGCCCTGCCCTTTCTGCGTGGCGTTTTCAGCGAGCGCGTGCTGCGGGCCATCCAGTGGCATGTCGACGCCAAGCGCTATCTGTGCGCGACGCGGCCCGGCTACCACGCAGCGCTGTCCGACGACTCCAAGCGCAGCCTGCTCCTGCAGGGCGGCATCTTCTCGGCGGAAGAAGCCGCAAGCTTCATCGCGCAGGAGAACGCCGAAGATGCGGTGAAGCTTCGGCTCTGGGACGACCTGGCCAAGGCGCCACAGTTACAAACGCCACCCCTGAAGCACTACCTCGACCGCGCCCGCCGGTGCCTGCTCTCGTGATCGCGGCGCCCCGGTGGTACTGACAGGCCCGATCTTCTTCGCCGTGCTCTGCGGCGCGCTGCTGCATGCGGGCTGGAACGCGCTCATCAAGTCCGGTCGCGACAAACAACTCGACACCGCGCTGATCCACAGCCTCGGCTTCTTCGTCTCCGTTCCGCTGCTGTGGCACGCCGGGCTGCCGAATGTCGCAGCTTGGCCTTTCATCGCGGCATCCACCGTGATTCATCTCGGCTACTACATCGCGTTGGCCGGTGCGTATCGGCATGGCGATCTCGGCCTGACCTATCCCGTGATGCGCGGCTGCGCGCCGTTGCTCGTCGCACTGGGCAGCGTGGTCTTCATCGGCGAACGTCTGTCGGTCTGGGCGTGGATCGGCGTCGCCGTGATCTGCTCGGGCGTGGTCGTGTTGGGACTGTCGCGCTCGGCGCTCCACGCGGGCGACGAAGCACAGCGCCGCAAGGCCCTGCGCTTCGCCTTCAGCAACGCCGCGATCATCGCGCTCTACACGGTGATCGACGGGCTCGGCGTACGCGCGTCAGGCGATGCATCGTCGTACGTGGCGGCGCTGTTCCTGTTCGACGGCATTCCGTATCTGCTGTTGGTGCTATGGCAGCGCGGACCGGAACGCGGCGCCGCGCTGCGCTACATGGCAGGCCGCTGGAAGATCGCTTCCATCGGCACCTTGGCATCGCTCGGGAGCTACGGCATCGCGTTGTGGGCGATGACGCGCGCGCCCGTCGCCGTCGTCGCAGCGCTGCGCGAGACCTCGGTGCTGTTCGCGGCCGTGATCGGCACGCTGCTGCTGCGCGAGCCGTTCGGATGGCAGCGCGCCATCGGCACGCTGGTCATCGTCTGCGGCGTGATGGCGTTGCGCTTCGGCTGAGTTGGCTCAGGCCACCGCGCGCACGCAGTCGGCGTAGTAGCGCTTCTTGCCGTTTTCGTCGACGCGCGCCACGAGACCGTGGATGTCGGTCTCGAAGCCCGGGCATTGCGTATTGAACTCGCGCGCGAACTTCAGGTAATCGACGATCTTCTTGTTGAAGACCTCGCCCGGAATCAGCAGCGGAATGCCCGG
>JAZKDL010000292.1:0-3145 GCA_040387575.1 Pseudomonadota bacterium | reverse complement strand
CTCACGTACTCGTAGCTGAGCCAGTAGGTCAGGACCACGACCATGCTTTGCGAGAGCGCGTCGATCTCGCGCATGTCGATGTCGAGGTGGCCGGCCCGGCTCAGGCCCGCGATCAGCGTGCGTATGCCGCGCGCCTTGTTCTTCAGCACCAGCTGGAACTGGGTCTCGAGATGCCGGTTCTTGCTGAGCAGGTCGTTGAGGTCGCGGTACAGGAAGCGGTAGCGCCAGATCAGCTCGAACAGGCTGTGCATGAAGAACCAGGCGTCCTCGAGATCGTTGACGCCTTCGGCCGCATGCAGCAGTTCGTCGAGGTCGGCTTCATAGCCGGCATAGAGCCGGTTGATCAGCTCGTCCTTGGCCGGGTAGTGGTAATAGAGGTTGCCGGGGCTGATGCCGAGTTCGCCGGCCACGAGCGTGGTCGACACGTTCGGCTCGCCGAAACGGTTGAACAGATCGAGCGCCGCCTCGAGGATGCGTTCCGCCGTGCGGCGCGGTGCTTTCTTGGCCATGGGCAGCCCCGTGTTTGTCTCTTCGGAACACTCTAGCGCAAGTGCGCCACGCGTGGTGCGCAATTCCGGATCGGTCGTACGGCCGATCCGTCACCGGCTGTCAGCTGTCGCTGCGTGGCGTGCGGCGGCGGGGTGTGCGCGGCGTCTTGGCCGCTTCGGCAGCAGGGCGCGCGGCGGTCTTTGGGCTGCGCGGTGCCCGAGTCGTTCGCGCTGCGGTCGCACGGGGTGCGGCAGGCTGCTTCAGCTGGGCTTCCAGCGCCTCGATCCGGGCCTTCAGCGCAGCGACTTCGGCCGCGCTCGGAATGCCGAGATGCTCCAGCGCACGCGCGACGCGCTCCTCGAAAATGTTCTCTAGCTTGCCCCAGCCACCCGACGCCTTGGCGCCCAAGTCACCGGCCAGCCCGCTCATGCGGGCCTGCGCCTGGGCCAGGGTTTCCTCGGCGGCGGCCTGGGTCTTCTTCTGCATCCCGACGCCGTCCTTCACCAGTGCCTCGAACACCTTGGTGCCCTCCTGCTGGGCCTTGGCGAAGGCGCCGAGGCCGGCCAGCCAGATCTGCTGGGCGGAGTCCCGGATGCGGTCGTTGGATTTGTCGTCGTCCTTGTTCGTCATGCGGATGCTCCTGGAGTGCGATGGCCGCACGATAGCGCGTCCGCGGTGCCGGCACATCGGCCGGCACGCAGACCGGTTTACTTGGCGGCCTTAGCCAGAATCGACGTCACCCGCCCATAGGTGTCATCGAAGCGCACGATGTCGTCCTCGCCCAGATAGCCGCCGGTCTGCACCTCGATCACCTCGAGCATCGTCTTGCCCGGGTTCTCCAGCCGGTGCACCGCGCCCAGCGGCAGGTAGATCGACTCGTTCTCGCGCACCAGCAGCGTTTCTTCGTCGCGCGTGACCTTCGCCGTGCCTTGCACCACGATCCAGTGCTCGGCGCGGTGGTGGTGCATCTGCAGCGACAGCTTGGCGCCCGGCTTCACCGTCAGGCGCTTTACCTGGAAGCGTGCGCCCAGGTCGATGCTGTCGTAGGCGCCCCAGGGGCGGCCCACGCGGCGGTGATCGGTCGCCTCCGGATGGCCGGCTTCGGTCAGCATCTTGACCACGTCCTTCACCTGCTCCGCGCACGCCGCGCTCGCCACCAGCACCGCGTCCTGCGTGTCGATGATGATCAGGTCGTCCGTGCCCAGCGCCACCACCGGACGGTGCGGCGCATGCACGAAGGTGTTGCGCGCGTTCAGCACGCTGGCCTTGCCGCTCAGGCGGTTGCCGTCGTCGTCGGACTCGTACAGGTTGGCCACCGCGTTCCAGCTGCCCACATCGCTCCAGGCGCCTTCGAACTTCACGACGGCGATGGCTTCATGCTTCTCCAGCACGGCGTAGTCGATGCTCTCGCTGCGGCAGCCTTCGAAAGCCTCACGCTGCAGGCGCACGAAGCTGCCGTCGATCGACATGGCGGCGGTGGCGCGTTCGCATGACGCCAGGATGTCCGGCGCATGCGCGCGCAGCGCGTCGATCAGCGTGCGGGCCTGGACCAGGAAGATGCCGGCGTTCCAGAAGTAGCCACCATGCAGCAGCAGCGACTGGGCGACTTCGGCATTGGGCTTTTCGACGAAGCGCACGACGCCCTGGCTGGTCTGGTCGGCCAGCGGCGCGCCGGCTTCGATGTAGCCGTAGGCGGTGCTCGGGAAGCTGGGCACGACGCCGAAGGTGACGATGCGGCCAGCCAAGGCAGCTTCGACGCCACCGCGCACGGTCTTGGCGAACAGCGCGGCATCGGGGATGTGGTGGTCGGCAGGGGCGAACAGCAGCAGATCGTCCGGCTCGGCGAGCAACGCGGCGGCGGCCATGGCGGCCGCGGTGTTGCGCGCGACGGGTTCGAGGATCTGGCGGCCGCCGATGCGGGAGTTCTCGACGGTCTCTTGAACCAGGAAGCGGTGGTCTTCAGAGGCGATGCAGGTGATGTGGGAATTCAGGGCGCTCAGACGCTCCAGGGTGAGCTGCAGCAGGCTCTTGCCGTCGATCAGGGGCGCGAACTGCTTGGGCAGCGCTTTGCGCGACAGAGGCCAGAGTCGGGTGCCGCTGCCGCCGCAGAGGACGACCGGGTGGATGAGGGTGGTCATTGGTACCTTATGCGGATGATGCAATTAGTAAATTAGTTAACAGAGGTCGTTTGATCTGCTTTATGGGATCGTAAGTTACCAAGGCCATCTGTTGCAAAAGCGCCGTCTCGGCGCGTCGGTCGCTGGGTAGCATGAGTCATGCCTCGCCTGGCTCCAGCCCACAGTTTGCTTGCCAATTCCTACAAACATGCGTCTCGTAACAATAAGTCACGGTGGGATAATCAAAAGCTTTGCCGCATCGACGGTACTAGCAAAAAGATAGAACCCACATGATTCTGGTCACCGGCGGCGCCGGCTTCATCGGCGCCAATTTCGTACTCGACTGGCTGGCAGGCAGCGCCGAAGGGGTGGTCAACCTCGACAAGCTGACCTACGCGGGCAACCTCGAAACCCTCGCATCGCTGAAGTCCAACCCGGGCCACGTGTTCGTGCAGGGCGACATCGGCGACAGCGCCCTGATCGATCGACTGCTGGCCGAGCACCGCCCGCGCGCCGTGCTCAACTTCGCAGCCGAGTCG